>NZ_CAMBTS010000001.1 GCF_945870625.1 Novosphingobium sp. Chol11
CGGGATCTTTTCGGTGCCAGTGCCCGATGCCATGCGCAATGGCGGGGCACACGAAATAACCGTGGTTTTGGCGGATTGTGGCGTAATCTTGCCAGGCGGGCAGCTGACCGTAATGGAAGGGCAGATTGTCCGCCCTCGCTCTGGAATTATGACGATGTTGGGACGATGAGAGTTCTGGTCACTGGTGGTTGCGGCTTCATCGGCGCCAACCTTGTCCCACGGCTTACGGCTGCAGGCTGGCAGGTTCGTGTGCTGGACAACGAGATCATGGGGCACCGCGACCATCTCGGCGACTTTGCTGGGGAGTTCATCGCCGGCGACATCCGCGATCCCGCTGCTCTAGACGTCGCGCTTGATGGGGTCGATGTGGTGGTTCACCTCGCGGCGGACACCCGCGTGATCGAATCGATTGCCGATCCGGCGTTTAACTTCGATGTCAACGTGGTCGGTAGCTTTCGCCTGATGGAGGCGATGCGCGCGCGCGGCATCCGCCGTCTGGTCAATGCTTCGACCGGCGGAGCGATCATCGGCGATGCCACGCCGCCGGTCCACGAAGCCATGGTGCCTAATCCGATCGCGCCCTATGGCGCGACCAAGCTGGCCGTGGAGGGACTGTGCTCTGCATGGTCCGGCAGCTATGGCTTTTCGGCGCTGTCGCTGCGCTTCGCCAATGTTTATGGCCCGAGATCATTCCACAAGGGCAGCGTTGTCGCTGCGTTTTTCCGCCGCATCGCCGACGGGTTGCCGCTGATCGTCCATGGGGACGGCGAACAGGTGCGCGATTTCGTGTTCGTCGATGATCTATGCGATGGCATCATGCGCGGCATTGATTACGAGCGGTCAGGCGTGCTCCAGCTGGGCTCTGGGGTGCCTGTTTCCGTCAATGCGCTGATTGCGGAGATGCGCTCGGTTGTTGCACCGCAAGTGATCGAGGTCGAGTATCTCCCCGCGCGAACGGGCGAGATCGAACGCACCTGGTGCGATGTTTCGCGGGCGAGGGCTGCGCTTGGCTATGCCCCCGACACGTCGTTGGCGAGCGGACTTGCCCAGACCTGGGCATGGTTCCAGACGCGGCGCGCGGGCAACTAACTGCGGCATCGGCCCTGCTGCCGAACGCTTCGTTCAGGAGCAGCGTTCGCCCCATTTTGTAACAGCCCGCTCCAAACCATGTCGCAACCGTGTCATATTGAGCAATTAGCGGCCTCGGGACAGGCTCATCACTTTCCCGAGGGACAAACATGCTTCTTTTTATCGACGAACCACGCAACATCAAAATCGTCCGTCAGCCTCCTGAAGGCGGTGTGCGTGAGCCGCTGTGCAAAGTTAAGAAGCAGCAACTGGCGATTTCTGATGAAATGGCTGGTCTCCTCAAGGAAGAGGAGGTCGTTGAGATCGAAGCCGCTTTCAATCTGCTGGCCGAAGGCGAAGCCGCGCGGATCAAGCTGGCCGTAGCGTCGTTTCCCGCCACAATCCGTGAAGTTCTCGGATACTACAAGGATGGGGCCAATCCCATGGAGCAGCGCTGGATTCTGGGGGCCTTGCTTGAAGGCTTGCGCCTGATCAGGCGCCACGATCGCGAAACCGGCATTTGATTTCTGCCTTGTCCGCACGGGCGGAAGCCCTGCGGACGCGGTACGCCCCCAACCACGATCTTTAGGGTAAGAACATGGAAACTGTCATCGTGCTTGGTGGCGACGGATTTTGTGGCTGGCCGACAGCTTTGCACCTGTCGAACCTTGGCTACGATGTTGTTATCGTTGATAATCTTTCTCGCCGTAAGATCGACATCGATCTGGAAGCCGGCTCGCTGACCCCGATCAGCACAATCGGTGTGCGGCTGGCTGCATGGCGCGAAGTTACCGGGCTCACGATCCGGTTTGCGAACCTGACGGTTGGCACGGACTATGACCAGTTGCTCGATCTTATCCGCCGCGAGCGGCCGCGCGCGATTGTTCATTTTGCAGAGCAGCGCGCCGCGCCTTATTCGATGAAGGGCACCCGCGAACGCCGGTACACCGTCAATAACAATTTGAATGCCACCCACGATGTCTTGTCGGCCATCATTGACAGCGGGCTTGATATCCACCTCGTGCATCTCGGGACGATGGGTGTCTATGGTTATGGTACCGCCGGAATGTCGATCCCCGAAGGCTATCTGCCGGTCACGATCAACACTCCCGAAGGCGCCAAGGAAATCGAGATACTGTATCCGGCGCATCCGGGCAGCATCTATCACATGACCAAATCGCAGGACGCTCTGTTCTTCTGGTACTACAACCGCAATTACAAGACGCGCATTACCGATCTGCATCAAGGCATCGTGTGGGGCACCCAGACTGATGAGACCAGCCTGGACGAACGGCTGATCAACCGCTTCGATTACGATGGCGACTACGGCACGGTGCTCAATCGGTTCCTGATGCAGGCAGCGATTGGCCACCCGATGACCGTCCACGGAACTGGCGGACAGACGCGCGCCTTCATCCATATTCGCGACACTGTGCGCTGCATCGAACTGGCGATCGCCAATCCGCCGCTGCGCGGTGAGCGGGTCGCCATCATGAATCAGATGACCGAAACGCACCGGCTGATCGATCTGGCGCGGATGATCGAACAGATGACCGGAGCGCCGTACCAGTTGGTCCCCAATCCGCGCGTCGAAGCCGCCGAGAATGAACTCACGGTTTGCAACGAGCGGTTTTTGAAGTTAGGATTGCACCCTACCCGTTTGCACGAGGGCTTGGCTGCGGAAGTGACCGACATCGCTCGGCGCTATGCCGATCGTTGCAATCGAGACAAGATTCCTTGCGTTTCGCAATGGACCGGGCCGCATCCTGAAACCCGTACCGATTTGCGAGCCGATGCTGCGAACGTTGTCCGCAGCGAAGGGCATTCTGCCGTGGTAAACCTGATGCTGGTCAGCAATGACGAGTCGGCGCGGATGCCATCTGCGATGTGATTAAGGTCTGGCGTAAGTTGGCTAGAATTGGTTTTGGGGCGGCTAGCAGCCGGGTTGGAACTTAAGAGGGAGTAAAGACATGTTGGCGGGCGGCGAAACAGGCGATGAACAGAACCGCAACGACGGGCAGGCTCAGCCGGGCGACGGTGTGTCACAGGCTGCTGCGCGATCGTTGCAGGACCTGATGGCTCGTTTGCCGGCAGCCCGCGCCGAGGGCCGGGCCGCTTCGCGCGATTCAGCCCCTGTCGATGCGCCGCTGCGCACGAACCGCGAGTACAACGGTCTGGATATTGCCGAGCCTGAAGTAGCTACCACCACAGCAGCGGGTGCCCCACCTGAAAAGTCGGTTGCTGCCGAGAATGATGCTCCCTTCATTTTGCGCCCGTCAGGCGACCAGCCAGCAGCTCCCCCCCGCGTATCCGGACCTTCGCTTCCTGGCCGGACGGCGCGGCGTTCGACTGGACGGCTGATCTGGTTCGTGATTGCCTTTATCGCTCCGGTCCTGCTGGGCGGGTTGTACATCTTCTTCGTGCTGCCCGATCAGTACGTCACCGAATTCCGGTTCTCGGTGCGTGTACCGGTGGGCAATCCGGCGGCAGCGCCGAAATCGAACGGGGGCGCAGCTCTTTCGGCGCTTTTCGGCGGCAACCCAACGCCAGGTGCCGACTTGCTGGATAACTTCACCGTTGCTGATTACGTCCGCAGCCCGCAGGCGGCGCGTGATGTCAACGCTAAGGTCAATCTTAAGGCGATGTACAGCAAGCCGTCCGACTCATTTACGCGTTTGGACGAAAATTCGAGTCAGGAGCAGTTGGGCCGGTACTGGAAGGGAATGGTGTATTCCGATTATGACGTTACAACCGGACTAGCAGTTGTCCGCATTAAGGCCTATGCACCCCAAGATAGTCTGAACATCGCGAACACGCTACTTGCCTTGTCAAATCAATTGGTCAACGATATCGGAAATCAGTCTCAGTCAGATACGGTAAGATTCGCGAAGGAGCAATTCACTGGAGCCAACCAGCATGTGATCGATCTTCAGCGCCAGATCGCTGGTTTGGCGCGGGGCGGCACAGACAGTCCATCGATTGGTGTTATTCAGGCCAACACGCAAGTTGCGACAACCACGCGGGCCAACATGTCGCTTATCCAATCACAACTGGACGTTCTGCAGGGACAATTGCTTAATCCCAATGCTCCGCAGATTGTGTTTCTGCGCCGGCAGCTTGCTGCCAACCAGCGTGCACTTGCCGAAGCCGTCAGCACTGCCAATACGATCTCCACAAACAATTTTCAGGTCTTGACTGCCCAACTTGCCAACGCCAACGGAGATCTTTCCGATGCACAGGAGGCATTAACCAACGCGCAGTCCGCTGCTGCGTCACAGCGGCTTTACTTGACTACCTACGTCCGTCCGACGCTGCCGGAAAGCCCGATCGCTCCCGATCGCTGGCTTAGCCTGCTGTTGCTGGTGGTTGCGGCGGGCATGGTGTGGACGGTCGGCTTGCTGGTCCGCAATTCCATTTTGGAGCATGGGCTATGACCCAGACTTACCCCAACGGCCCCATCTATGATGCGGGACGGCTGCGGTTGGCGCTGGGCAACCAGTTCAATGTGCTATCGGCGTTGCTGGCGCGCGAAGCGAGAATGCGCCATGGGCAGAATTTCGCGCTTGGCTATCTGGCCTCGGGGATCGAGCCACTAATCATTGTTGGCACGATCGGGCTGTTGTTTTCGGCTCTGTCGAGAACCCCGCCCTACGGGTCCAGCCTGTTGCTGTTCATCGGCACCGGCGTTTTTCCGATCTACTTGTTCATTCATGCTTCCTTGCGGCTGCGCCAGCCGTTGAACGCTGTGGCACAGCGTCAGCGGTTTCCAATCGAGCGACCGTTTGACCACATTTTGGTCCACGCGTTGCTCCATGTATTAAGCGGCACGCTGGTCGCAGTATTGTTTTTCGGCAGCCTATACCTCTTTTTCGGTGTCAATGCGGCAATCCCCGGCGAGCCGGTTACCGCGATTGTCGCGCTGCTGGTCGTGCTTTTGCTGGGGATTGCCACCGGCATCTGCAATTCGGTCATCGCGCGGATCCTGCCCGCGTGGGATTTGATATGGCCGGCGATTGCCCGCGCTTCGCTCCATTTCTCCGGACCCTATTTCGTGGCCGCCTATCTGCCGCCCGGCAGCCGCTGGTACTTCGCGCTGAACCCGGTGATTCACGGGGTCAACTGGTTCAGGCACGCGTTTTATCCGTTCTATCCCAATCAGTTGACCGATCACGCCTATATTTTGACCGTCGCAGTAGGGCTGCTGTTCCTGGGCTTGTTGCTCGAAGCCGGCACGCGCCGCCATCTTGAAGAGAAGGACTGAGCCCATGATCCGGCTCGACAATATCAGCTACGCCTATTTCCGCGGGGAGAACGTAATCGACCAAGTGTCGATCGACCTGCCATCGCACAGCCGAATGGCGGTGCTGGGCGGACCCGAAAGCGGCAAGACGACGCTGATCGGGCTGCTTTCGGGGGTGATCGACCCGACCAGAGGGCGGATCGAACGGTTTGCCCATCTGTCCTTCCCCGCTGGCTACAACCGCGCCTTTCGTTTTGCCAACACGGTTCGTCAGAACCTTGCGTTTGCTGCGCAACTCTATGGCGCCGATCCTGCCGAAGTGGTCGATTTCGTCTGCGGAATTATCGATCTGAATGGTCGGATCGACCGGCCCATGCGTGAGTTGCCGGTTGGGATGCGGCCGGTCGTCGCCTTCGCGCTGACGTATGCGCTGCCGTTCGATACGTACTTGTTCGACAATATCATCGGGCCCGGCGATCCGGCGACGCGCGATCTGTGGCGCCAATTGTTCGAGGCGCGCACGGCTACTGCGGGGGCGATCGTCGCCACCCGTCAGCCCCGCGTGGCGGAAGCTTACTGCGATTGCGCGCTGGTATTGCGCCGCGACTCACCGCCGGTCTTTTTCGAGAATCTGCGCGAGGCGATTGCTTTGTTCGAAGATGATGCCGCTGCCCAGAGGCAGCAGCCTGGTGAAGAGCAGAATCAAGCAGTTAGCGATGCTCAGTCGCCGAATGATGACAGTTTTGACACGCAGACTGTTGCCCGTGCAGCCGAGTGACCCGATTTCCCGCAGATTTCCACACCTGCCAACGAACTTGAGGCATACCGTGACAGATCATCAATCCTTGCCGACCGCCCTTTCCATCGGCCGCCTTGTGCGTGCCGGTCTTGCACCACGCTTGTTGTCCAGCGCGGTGATTCTGTCGCTCGCGGGCTGCGCAGCGATGCCTGTTGCCGGTCCGATGTCGCCGCAGATCGCCAAGGAGGCCGATAGCGAAGCTCCGCCGTTCCTGTTGGTGCAGGTCGACCGGATTACCCTCACCGCGCTGTCGCATGTTGCTGCTGAGGGGGTCATGCCACTTGCCACCCCCGAGCCGCCTCCAGTCGTCACGATCCGCGTGGGTGATACAGTCTCGGTCACCCTGTGGGAATTCGGCAGCGGCCTGCTCGGTCCGCTCGGCGTTTCCTCTTCTGTGGCCCTGGGTCTGGTCGGCGCGCAAAGCGCCACGGTGCCGGTACAGACGGTTGACCAGTCGGGCACAATTCTGGTTCCGTTTGCTGGCGAAATCCCTGCTGCGGGCCAGACCACGCGACAGGTGCAGCGGGCGATTGTCGCCGCGCTGCGCGGCAAGGCCAACCAGACTCAGGCGTTGGTGCAGGTGGTGCAGAGCACCGACAACGCGGTGACCGTAAGCGGCGACGCCAACCGGCCCGGCCGGGTGCCGCTGAATAGGACGGGGACGCGCTTGCTTGATGCAATCTCGCAGGCGGGCGGGACCACCGGCAAGGCGCGCGACATGCTGGTGCAGCTGACCCGCGGCGGGGTGGTGCGTTCGGTGCGGCTGGTTGATCTTCAGGACAACCCGCCACAAAACATCTTTTTGGTGCCCGGCGATCTGGTCACGTTGGCGCAGGAGCCTCAGACGCTGGTTGTGCTTGGCGCGACGAAACGCAACCAAGAAGTGGTATTTACAAAATCGCGGGTGACGTTGGCAGAGGCACTGGGCAACGGAGGCGGACTTTCCGATCAGATTGCCGACCCGTTCGGTGTCTACGTGCTGCGATACGAGCCGGTCGATGTGGCAAAGTCCCTGCGGACTTCGTCGTTGCCCGACTATCTAACGGCAGGTGCGCAAGTGCCTGTGGTTTACCAGATCAATTTGAAGAGCGCCGACGGGCTGCTTCTGGCGCAAAGCTTTTCGATGCGCGACCGCGATGTCGTCTTTGTCGCGACTTCGCAGACGACGCAGTTGAGCAAACTGACGCAACTATTTAATAACATCGTTTCTATAGGTAATAGCCAGACAACCCAACGCTTTACCGATTGATCTGCTTCCAAGTGGTTAAACGCGGGAACCGAGACGCGCAGCATGGAGGACTGTGAGATCAGTCGCTTTCTTGCTTGCATGGAGCGGAATGGGGCCTGCGGAGCATAGCTGCTGTTTGCTTGATTGCGACGGATCGGGCATGCGCACTTTCTACCGACTGGATTTGGCAAATAACCATGCATGATATTGTAAGAAGGAATTCGGTGATGGTGAAGCGCGATGCAGCTCAACAGACGCTGGCCGCGAAGGAACCTGTTCCCGATGCGGAGCCGATGCGCATGGTGCGGTTTAATCCAGCGTTCTCGCGGTTGCTTGGAACCATCAGCAAGACAGCCATCAAAGTGCCGTCTATGATGTCGTTGCTTGAAAAGCGCGTGTTGTTCACGCTGGCGCGCGAGCGCTACACCGGCGAAGGTGTGATCATCGACGCCGGGATATTCCTCGGTGCATCGACAGTATGCTTTGGCGATGGAATTCGGCTTAACCCGCTCGCCAAGAAAATTGGCAAACGCTGGGAGAAGCCGATCATCTCGTTCGAACGGGCGATCATCAATCCCGGCATGCCAGGATTTTTCAAGCGCAACAGCGTCGAAGGCATGGCGGAACCGGGCGAATCTTTTGCGAGCGCGTTAGAGGCCAATATCGAGCCGGTTGCCGATCTGGTTGATCTTCGGCTGGGCGATATACTTGAAACCGGGCAGGGCATCAGCAGCCCGATTGAAATTTTGTTTCTGGACGTTTTGAAGATGCCAGAGATCAGCCGGTTCGTAGCACGCAATTACTTTCCGCAGTTGATACCGGGTGTATCTATCGTGGTGCAGCAGGATTATTTTTACGAGCGCCTTCCGTTCATCAAGACCGATCAGGAGTTCTTTGCTGAATACTTCACGTTCATCGGCGAAGTATGCAGCACTGCGCTCTTCCTGTGCACGAAGGCCATTCCTGAATCTGCGATCGCCAAGCTGGAACAGGCTTTGCCCGCGCGCGAACAGGAGCGGTTGGCAAGCGTTGCCATGCAGCGGTCATGCGATCCCGCGCGCAGATACATGATGGCGCTGTCAAAGGTGCGGCTCATCAAGCAACTGTACGGCAGTGATAGCGCAGAAGAGTATCTGCAGTTTGTCAGGAAAGAATTTCCCGATCAGGTGGCATCGACGCTGCCGCGCCTCCAAGACGCGCTGTTGGCGATCGAGCGTCTATGTTCAGGTGCCGATGAATAATGCTTGTGGCCAGGTCGTGCGGTTGACGCGCGCTCTGGCAGAAGCTGACTTCGTCATGATTGACAGCGATTTCCTCAAAGGTCTTACTGCGCTGCGCCGATAGACCAACCGTGATCATCTAGAAGGCTGAGCAACGTTCTCGCTGCAGATGCTTGGCCCTTATTGTCGCCCGTCTTGCGCTTTCTCGCCCAGCGCGATCGCGGCGATCCGCTGATTCACCGCGGTCGCGCATGCGCCGCCCTGACGCGCGTAGTTACGCCAGAACATGACCCCGGCCAGCCCGTCGCGGATGATAGCCTGACGCACAAAGCGGGCGTCTTCAAGTGTCGTTCCGGCTAACTCGAAATCGATCAGCAGCCGCTTGGTATCCACCGGCCCGCCTGCTTTGACGATAGCCATTTGCGCTGCATAACTGGCGGGCAGCGAGTGTTGCGCATTGCCGCTCCACAACACCAGCGTGGTCCGGTCAAACAGCGCGACGATCCGGTGCGCATTGGCGGCGGTCACGCCGGTGAACCGCTGTTGACCGGTCGAATCTAGCGGATTGACGAGCAGGATCGCTTTTTTGCCAGCCCCGTGAACCAGACCGGCATACGAGGTCAGAAACCGCTCGGTCATCGGCGGATCGCGCCCGTCCTGCACTTCATAGTCGAGCACGATCCCGCTCGCGCGTGGGGGCAGCACGCCCGATGCCAGCACGCAGGTATCAGCCGGCGACGGGGGGGCCGCATCGGGCAATGCCTTTTCGCTGATCAGCGTGATGCCTGCTACACGGGCATAGCGCCGTGCGCGGGCATTGTTGCCCAGCAGGCTGGAAGCCTGCGCCAGAGTGCAAGCGTTGGCCCGGTCGATCGAGCTGAACGCCGATCGGTGGCGACGGTTGCCCGTCCATGATGGTTCGATGTTAAGTTTGCGGATAATCTGCCGCCCGCCAACGCCGACCAGCGGTGTCGCGGCGCGATTGGCCCAGTGATAGTACCATGTCCCGATGCCCTCAGGTGCCTCGGCCAAGCGACCCAGCTGCCCCGAAGCGGCCTCTGACAGCGGATAATGGGCATATCGCCCGCGGCTACGCGGCGGCGGAGCCTGCTGAAAGACTTCGAAGCGCAGCCGGGCATTGTCGGTCGCCGCAAAGCAGTCGGTGTTGGTCGCGAGGTCGCCTGTTTGCGGCACCGCCGTTGGCGAGAGTCCGACCATGGCAAGTGCTGCCATGCCGGTAAATCCCGGCCTTTGCATAGTTATCATTGGCCTACCTCTCTTAATGCGGACGACAATCACGATGCACGTCGCTGCGATCTTAATGCGCAAAAATGGCAGAACAAAGCCGTCGCGGATCGCTTGGCCAAACGGACCTGTCGCACGCGCCTGTCACCTGCAAAGCGAGCAGGCGATGCCGCAATCCTGCGGAGAAATGATGTCCGCATTTATCGGATCGCTCCGAATGTCGAGGCTCTTAACGTCGTTCGCGGTGCCCATATGCTGCACCGGATGGACCTGGTTAAAGTTACGCTGGAACGCAGGAGTGTCGCCGTAGCCAGAGCAAGGGACCGCTGGGCTATTCGGGCGGGACCGCATGTATGTAACATTCCTGACCCAAGGGTGAGCTAGGAGTCCTCGCTTCCATTCTGCGGAGCGTATCATGGCGATTATCGACGGTAACTCAAGCAGTCAGTCTCTGCCCGGCGGCCCCGAAGATGATGTGATCACTGGCTTTGGCGGCGATGATCAGCTGAGCGGCGGCGGCGGGAGCAATGTTTTTGCCTATCCCACGCGTCAGTTCGGCGACGACGTCATCGTCGATTTCGTTCAGGGGCAAGATCGGATAAATCTGTCAGTCCTCGGGATTGCCGACTTTGCCACGCTGCTGCCATTCATTAACGAGACTTTTGGCGATAGCGTAATTGGATTCTTCTATAACGGCGATTTTGAATCCATCACGCTTCGGGGCGTGGCGCGCAGCCAGCTGTCTGCCAGTGACTTTATCTTCAACGCTTCGACTGCGGCGCTGACGCCAGTATCAACCGCGTCAGATGACCTCCTGTTTGGCGGCAATGGCGACGATACGGTGAACGGCAGCGGGGGTGACGACACGCTCGTTGGCGGCGCTGGTAGCGATACGCTGAACGGCGGTGCAGGTTTCGACAGACTGATCGGCGGGAGCGGGAGCGACGTCTTCGCGTACACGGTGCGGCAATTTGACGCGGATGTGATCACCGATTTCGTGCAGGGTGTCGACCGGATCAATCTGGTGGCACTCGGCATTGCCGATCTTGCGACGCTCGCGCCGTTCATTTCGCAGAACGGGGCCGACAGCGTGATTTCCTTGGTCTTCGGCGGCGAGAACGAAACGATCACGGTCAAGGGCGTTCTGCCCAGCCAACTCGCCGCGAACGATTTCATCTTCAACACTTCGGCGACCGCATTGACGCCTGGATCTTCTGGATTCGAAGATTTGCTGTTTGGCGGCAATGGCGCGGATTCGTTGAGCGGCGGAAATGGCGACGACACGCTGATTGGCGCCAATGGTAACGATACGCTGACCGGCGGGCAAGGGGACGACAAACTCATCGGCGGTGCGGACAGCGACACGCTGATCGGCGGGACCGGCCTGGATACGCTGACCGGCGGCGCTGGAAACGACATTTTCAACTACAATGCGCGAAGATTCGACGACGACGTGATCACCGATTTCGTCCAAGGCGAAGACCGGATCAATCTCTCGGCTTTTGGCATTGCAGACCTTGCCACCTTGTTACCGTTCATGTTTGCCATGGGCGCAGACACAGTGATCCAGTTTTACTACGAAGATCTGTCTGAATCCATCACAATTACTGGCGTGCTGCCAAGCGAGCTGACTGCGGCCGACTTCATCTTCAGAACCTCGAGTGCGGCTTTGGCACCGGGAGCAACCGCATCGACAGACTATTTGTTCGGCGGCCTCGGTGCCGATACGCTGAACGGCGGGCTGGGTGACGATACGCTGAGCGGCGGTAGCGGCAGCGACACATTGATCGGCGGCGCGGGTCGGGATTTTCTGATTGGCGGCGCGGGCGCGGATATCTTTCGAGGAACTGCCGCTGAGATGAACGGTGATATCATCGGTGACATGGCTGTCGGCGACAGAATAACCTTCTCCGGCGTCAGCGCGCCTGGCAGCACGCCGTTCACGTATTCATTGAGCGGCATTACGCTTACCTACACCGGCGGCACGCTCTTGTTCGATAGCTCGCTCGCGGGCTTTCGTCTCGTGGCGACCGCCAATGCGGCCGAAAACGGCTTCGATCTCTCGCTTCAAGCGGAGAGCCCTCCTGTCATCAGCTCTGACGGCGGCGGCGCAGAGGCGACCCGCTCGGTTGCGGAAAACACGGCGGCGGTGACCACCGTGCAGGCTGCCGATCCCGATGCGGGCACCACGCTGACCTATGCCATCGCTGGCGGCGCAGATGCGGCGCGGTTCCAGATCAACGCTACGACCGGCGCGCTGTCGTTCCGATCGGCGCCAAACTTCGAGGCCCCGACCGACGTGGGCGCGAACAATGTCTATGATGTCATCGTCAGCGCCAGCGACGGTACCTTGGCCGATACGCAGGCCATTGCCGTGACGGTGACGAATGTGAACGAAACCATCAGAAGCGTTCGCAATGACTTTAACGGCGATGGCCGCAGCGATCTGCTCTGGCGCAACAGCAACGGCCAGCTTTCGAGCTGGCTCGGCAGCGCGAACGGTGCGCTCATCGATAATGGCGCAGTGGTCAACCAGCTCGTGCCTACCGCTTGGCGGATTCAGGGAACGGCTGACTTTAACGGCGATGGCCGTGCCGATATCCTGTGGCGCAATGTCAATGGTCAGCTTTCAAGCTGGCTGGGCAACCCCAATGGCGGGTTCATCGACAACGGCAGCGTGGTCAATCAGTTCGTGCCGACGGCGTGGAAGATCGCGGGCACCGGCGATTTCAACGGGGACGGGCGCGCCGATATCGTTTGGCGCAACGACAATGGTCAGCTCAGCCAATGGCTCGGCACTGCAAACGGTGGGCTGTCGGACAACGGCGCGATTGTGAATCAGTCCGTGCCGACGGCGTGGAAGATCGCAGGCACCGGAGACTTCAACAACGACGGCTTCAGCGACGTGCTGTGGCGCAACGACAACGGGCAACTGAGCCAATGGCTGGGCAGCGCCAACGGGCGGCTGATCGACAACGGCGTGAACGTGAACCAGACTGTGCCCACGGCGTGGAAGATTGCGGGCACGGGTGATTTCAACGGCGACGGGTTCAGCGACGTGCTCTGGCGCAATGACAATGGCCGGCTGAGCGAATGGCTGGGCAGCGCGAATGGCCGCCTCATCGACAATGGTGTGGTCGTCAGTCAGCTCGTGCCGCTGGCCTGGAAGATCCAGGGCACGGGCGACTTCAACGGCGACGGCCGGGCGGATATCGCCTGGCGCAACGACAACGGTCAGCTTAGCGAATGGCTGGGGACCGCGAACGGCGGTTTCGTGGACAATGGCGCGGTGGTAAACCAGTTCGTGCCCAACGCGTGGACCATCCACATTCAGGATTATCAGCTGATCTGAGGGTTAGCCAGGGCGCGTCATACGATCGTTATGCTTATACTGCGGGCACGAAACACGGTGCTTGCTGCATCACTGTCAGCATCGCCGCGAAATCCGCGCCCAGCGGGCGGTCGTCGTCATAAGTTAGAATGACCTCGCGGATTTGGCGGCGTATGGCATCGGTGCGCGGGGCAGGGCCGGCCGCATGCGCGCCGACGTCATAAGCCTGCGCCGCGCTCAGGCATTCGATGGCCAGAATGTGAGCGCAATTGTCGAGGATGGCGAGAGCCTTGGTTGCGGCGGGGGTGGCGTGGGCGAGGAAATCTTCCTGCAGCGCTGAGGTGATCCCGCCGTCCAAGCTGGCGGGCGCGGCGAGACGGCGGTTTTCGGCAACCAGCGCGGCGGCGGTGTATTGCGCGATCATGAAGCCCGAGCAATCGCCGCCTTCTGCCGCCAGAAACGCAGGCAGGCCGCTGACCAGCGGATTGACCAGCCGGTCGATCCGGCGCTCGGCCATCATCGCAAGGTCTGCCACAGCCGTGCCGAGATTATCCATCGCCAGCGCAAGCGCAACGCCCACCGCCTGCGCGCCCATCAGCACTTGCGGCGCCTCCGGCGTGCCGCCGAGCGCGGGGTTGTCGGTCACGCTGGCCAGTTCCTGCGCGACAGCGATTTCCACGGTGCTGAGCAGATCGCGGACCGCGCCGTGGACTTGGGGGATCGTCCGCAGGCTCAGTGCATCTTGCGTGCGTGCGCCGGCGCGGCTGGCGAGCATCGGGCTGCTTGCCAGATAGGCGCGCAGCGCAGCGCCGGTGCGCGAAATGCCGGGGGAGGGGCGCAGCGCGAGAGTTTCGGCGCGGAAAACTTCGCTCTGGCTGCCGAGATTTTCGTATGTCATCGCCGCAGCCGCATCGGCCCAATCGAGCCAGTGCGCTGTCCTCTCCAGCGCGAGGCAGGCCAGCCCGGCGGCGCAGGGAGTTCCGTTGACAAGGCTGAGCCCTTCCTTTGCGCCCAGCACGAAGGGCGTGACGCCGATCCGCGCCATCGCCTCTGCGCCGCTGATGATCTCGCCGCGATGGCGGGCCGAGCCTGCGCCGATCAGCACCAGCGCGATCGCGGCGCTATGGCTGAGATAGCCGACCGAGCCGCGCGAGGGGATCAAAGGCAAGCAATCGGCGGCGAGCAGCGCGCACAGCGCCTCGACCAGTTCAATCCTGATGCCGGATGCGCCGTGCAAGAAATTGCTGATCTGCGCTGCCATGACCGCGCGTGTTTCTTCTGCGGGCAGCGGCGCGCCGACGCCGCAGGCGTGGCTGAGCACGATCTTGCGCGACAGCGACGCGCGCTTGTCACCATCCACCACCGTATCGCACAGCGCGCCGATTCCGGTATTGATGCCATAAGCCGGGATGTTGCGCCGCACGATCTCATCGAGCAGTGCGCGGCCGCTATCGAGCCGCGCTCTGGCCTTGGCCGACAGCACAGGCGCTGCGCCCCGCGCGATGGCAACGATCTCACGCCAGGTGGCCGGGCCACCGAGCACCTGCGTTGCGGGCGGGCTCTCGATCATCACGGTACGCTCCTGAAGTTTGGCCTGAAATCCAGTCCGGCTGCGACATTTGCACGTGTTGCCGCAATCGTGCAGCCCCTGCAAGGCTCGCCCGAGCGGCGCAAAAAACGTGGGGGCAGGTGGCATGCGGGATAAATGCTGATAGGGTGCCGCCATGCCCAACAAGCCTAATATCCTGATGATCATGGCGGATCAGCTATCTGCCGCCGCGCTTCCATTTCTGGGCAATTCGGCGGTGAAAGCGCCGCACCTCGCGCAACTCGCGCAAGAGGGTGTGCTGTTCCGCTCGGCCTATTGCAACAGCCCGCTCTGCGCGCCCTCGCGGTTTTCGATGCTGGCGGGCCAGCTGCCATCGCGCATCGGCGCTTATGACAATGCTTGCGAGCTCTCGGCGACAACGCCGACGATGGCGCATTGCCTGCGGCTCGGCGGCTATCGCACGATCCTCTCTGGCAAGATGCATTTTGTCGGGCCGGATCAGCTACACGGCTATGAAGAGCGGCTGACGACCGATATCTATCCCGCCGACTTTAGCTGGACGCCTGACTGGACGCGCTTCGAAGTGCGGCCGACATGGTATCATTCGATGGATTCGGTGCTGACCGCCGGTCCGACGATCCGCTCCAACCAGCTCGATTTCGATGAGGAAGTGGTTTTTACCACGCGGCGCAAGCTGTTCGATCTTGCCCGGAAGGCGGACGGCGATGAGCGGCCGTTTTTCCTGACCGCCTCGCTCACCCACCCGCACGATCCCTATGCCATTCCGCAGCGCTACTGGGACCTCTACCGCGACGATGAGATCGCGATGCCCCGCATTGCGATCCCGCTGGAAGCGCAGGATCCGCATTCGTTGCGGCTGCGCCATGTCTGCGGCAACGATCTTGATCCCGTCACCGACGCGCAAATTCGGGCGGCGCGGCGCGCCTATTACGGGGCTATCAGTTTTGTCGACGAGCAGGTCGGCTTGCTGCTTGCCGCGCTGGCCCAAAGCGGGCTGGCCGACAACACGATCATCGTGTTTTGCACCGATCACGGCGAAATGCTGGGCGAGCGCGGGCTGTGGTACAAGATGAACTTCTTTGAAGGGGCCGCGCGTATTCCGCTGATCATCAGCGCGCCGGGACGCATCGCGTCGCGGACCGTCGATGCCAGTGTGTCGCTGGTCGATCTGTTCCCCACACTTCTTGATCTGGCCGACTTGCCGCTTGATCCGGGGATGCCGCTTGATGGCCGCAGTCTCATGCCACATCTGGCGGGAAACGCAGGGCATGACGAGGTGATCGGCGAGTATCTGGGTGAAGCGGCGATCGCGCCAATTGTGATGATCCGTCGCGGCCAGTGGAAGTTCATCCATTCGCCGGTCGATCCCGATCAGCTATTCGACCTTGCAGCGGACCCTGATGAACTGAACAATTGCGCCGATCATCCGGCCTATGCGGAGACGGTTGCGGCATTGCGGGGCGAAGTCGCCGCGCGCTGGAACCTCGCCGCTATCGAATCCGATGTTCTTGCCAGCCAGCGCCGCCGTCATTTGGTGGCCGCCGCCAACGCGACCGGGAAACACCAGTCGTGGGATTGGCAACCGGTGCGCAATGCGTCGCGCGAGTATATCCGCAATCACATGGACCTCGAATTGCTCGAAGCCAACGCCCGGTTCCCGCGCGTGCGCCAGCAATGAGCGCGCACAGGCGGCCCGAAGGTGCGCGTGTTTCAGCGCTGGTGATCATCGGCATCGGCGCGGCAAGCGGCGCGGCGCATCTTGGCAACAATTTCACCACCTATCTGGTCGGCGGCCTGATCGATCGCTTCGGGTTCAGCCCTATCCAGATGGGGGCGTGGAGCATGGCGGAAACGCTGGCATATGCAGCCGCGATGTTCCTCGTCGCGCCACGCGCGCAAAGCGTCAGCGCGCGGACGCTTGGGCTCGCGGCGACGCTGCTGGTGGTGGCGGCGCAGCTTGGCTCGGTGGCAACGGGGGCCTATCCCCTGCTGCTGATCGGACGGATTGCGGCTGGGCTGGGTTTTGGCCTGATGAACAGCGCGGTCAATCTCGCTGCAGGCCAGACCGCTCATCCGGCGCGCGCGATCTCAGCAGGAATCGCGTTTCAGACCGTCCTGTTTGCAGCGGTCAACATCGGCTTGCCCATGCTGGGCGTGCACTACGGCGTGGAGGGCATGTTTGCGGGGCTGGCCGGCCTTTCCGCCGTGCTCGGGCTGGGCACGTTCCTGCTGCCGGGCCGGCGCAGCGATCCTGCGGACTCTGCCAGCGCCCAAACGCCAGTGCAGGCACTAGGCGCCGAGGGCTGGCGCATCCTCGCGGCGATGGCGCTATTTGCCTTCGGCAGCCTCGCGATCTGGCCGTTCATGGAGCGGGCGGCGCACGGCATCGGCCTTTCGGCGACGATGTTTGGCCAGTATCAGAGCGCGGCGACCATCCTCAGCGCGTGCGGCAACATGGCGCTGTTTGCGCTGGCCGCCCGGCTGTCTCGCGCGCGTCCGCTGGCGCTGGCGCTGGGCACTTGCGGTATGGCTTGCGCGCTGATGACCACCGTGTCGAGCGCGCTTGCCTTTGCCGGGGCGCTGATCCTTTACAATGTCAGCTGGTTCATCACCTATCCGCTGCTGCTCGGCCTTGCCTATTCGATCGAGCCATCGGGCAGGCTGGCGCTGATGACAACCGGTACTTGGCTGCTGTTTCAGTCGTTCGGATCGCTCGGCGCAGGCGTCATCGGGCAAGTGTTTGGCGGTTATGGGCCGGTCGGTCCGATGGGGCTAGGGGCATGTCTGCTCGCGATTCTGACCGTCTGGCCAGTGGCGCGGCGACTGGATGGAGCGCACGGCGATCTCGCCGCAGGTCAGCCCGTCACTGTTCTCCATTAGCCGCGATAGCGTTCCTTGGCGTCGCCCAGGGCTTCGCTAAGCGGGCCGAGCCAGGCCTCGTAATTCTTCCACTGATCGAGCCCGTCGCGGAAGATCGGCTGGCGAACTTGCTCGGAGCTCGGCGTGCGCACGCTGCGCTTGCTCTGGTGAAAATTGATGCAGGCATCCTCGAACGGCAGGCTGCAATGATCGAGGATGCGGCGCACGCTCCCTTCGAGATCGTCGACCACATCCTCATGCTGCACTCGCAGCACGCGGCCGGGCAGGACATTGTCCCAATGTTCCATCAGTTCTAGGTAGGTGCGATAATACCGCGCGATGTCTTCGATCCCGTAGGTGAATTCCTGCCCTTGCGCGAACAACTGCTTGAAGTTGCTGAAGCAGCAGGACATCGGATCGCGCCGCGCATCGATGATCCGCGCGTTCGGCAGGATCAGGTGCATCAGGCCGACATGCCTGAAATTGTTCGGCATTTTATCAATGAAGTAAGGGCGTCCTAGGGCCCTGTTGGGCATCGTGTCGGCAATGTATTGCTCGCCGAAGCGGCGGATTGCCGCCGCATCCAGCTGCGGCAACACAGCGGGGTAGCGCGGATCGTCGAAATTGAGCTCGCGGCCCTGCAATTCGTGAACGATACGCTGGATATCCGGCAATTCCTGCGTGCCTTCGACCATGCTGTGCGAGGCAAGAATCTGTTCTATCAGCGTCGAGCCCGAACGCGGCAAGCCGAGCACGAAGATCGGCGACGGGTCGTCAAGCCCCCAGCCGGTCCGCTCCGCAAAAAGCGCAGCCGTGCATACGCGCTTTTGCTCGCGGGTGTTGGTTTCGAACACGGTGGAGATGTAGCCGTTGCTGGCCCGGTGCAAGGTGTTGCCCTGCTCATAAGCAGTCCATGATCCGGCATAGTCGCCCGTATCCTCAAGTGCTTTGCCCAAGGCGAAGGCGATATGGACGCGGTCGACCTCGGCAATGGCGGGCGCATCAAGCTGCTGGCGCATGACCGCGATGGATGCGGGCGAAAAGCGATAGGTTTTGAGGTTAGCGAGGCTCCACCACGCGTCGCCGAAATCGGGGCGGTCGTCCGTCGCCGCCAGATAGGCGCTGATGGCTTCGTCTGTTCGGCCAACGGTTTTGAGGGCGTGGCCGAGCCAGAGGTTGAGATCGGCGCGGCGAACCCGCAATTCGGGCGCGTCCCCGGGGATTTCGCGCAGCATCTCCCGATATACCGGGATCACCCCCTCGAAGTCGCCGAGCCCGACCTGGATCGTCGCGGCTTGCGTGCGGTTGGCATGGTTTGCGGGGTCGCGCTTCAACAGCGGCTCAAGCGCTTCGCGCGCCTGCGGGAACTTGTGCCGGGCGATCAGCACCTGCACATATTCGTGGCGCGCCTCATGATGGTCGGGCACCATGGCCACCACGCCGGCATAGAGTGTTTCGGCATCGTCGAGCACATTGCGCTTTTGGCCGATCTGGCCGAGCAGGCGCATGGCCTCCGGGTGATCGCCGGCCTCGAGCAGGAACCGCCGGATCAGCATCTCGGCTGCATCGATCTCGCCGTCGCCGTGGAGCACTTTGGCGTGAACGATCGGTTGCGGTAGGCTGGCAAGATGGGCGACATGGCGCTCGGCAATGGCAGCACTCGCGGTGTCGCCCGTCATCCGGTAAAGCCCATCAAGCATCCGCCAGCCCATCGCGAGTGCTGGATTGAGCATCACCGCCGTGCGCAAGTCGCCTATCGCAGCGGGCGCATCACGCCGCGCGACGTGGCATAGCCCGCGCTCGAGGAACATCTGGCTGAAATTGGGATGGTGCCTTGCAAGCCGCTCCAATGCTTCAAGCGCTGGGTCAGTCTGCTTCATCATGCGCAGCGCGTGGGCTTCGATGAGCAGAAGATCGCGGTTCGCAGGATCGGCCGCGAGCAACCGCTTCGCGCCCGCCAAAGCGCCCGGAAAGTCACCGCTGGCCTGAAGCGCGTGAAGCGCCTTGATGTCTGCCTCTGGCGAAGCGTTTGTTCGGTGTGCAACCGAGGGTTTGTCAGAATGAGGCAGGCTTGCTTGCGTGGCCATTACGGACTTTCCTCTCGGCAATCGCCGCGCGCCCATCCAACGCGCGGTGCCGACATAAAGTAAAGGGGCGGCGCTTGCGGCGCCACCCCTTCTTGTTCAGCATTCAGCAGGGGATCAGAGACGAGCGCCGATCTTGATGCCGTAGGTGAGCGGACGGACGACCGTCGAAGTCTTGATGTACTGAGCTGAGTTGGTGAACGTCGAAGCTTGGCTGTTGAACACGTTGTCACCGAACAGCGTCACGGTCCAGTTGTCACGCGTGAAACCGACCTGAATATCGGCGATAGCGTAACCTGGCATTCTGTAACGCAGCACTGTCGTGGCTGGAACGATAATGCCATTCGGGCCGAGAACGTTGCCGTTGCCCGGAAGGTTGCCATCCGGGTAGGTTGCCGGCTGGTTGAACATCGCGCCGGTGTAATTCACGCCAGCGCCGATGAAGTAGCCCATTCCAGCTGCGCCCTCCCATTCGTAGCGGGCGCGGATGTTACCCTGAAACTTCGGGCTGAACGGCGTGATGCCGCCAACATTGCCGAAGGGGCTCTGGACCGTCCTTGGGGTCGGGTTGCCTTGGCCGTCAAAGCCGCCAAAGGATTCGGTGATGCAGTTACCGAAGGACGTCGACGTCGGGTTGTTGGAGATGAAGCAAGGGGCGTTTGCCTGCCTGCTGTCGTTGTAGCTGCCTGAGCTCTGGATCGTTAGCCCGTCGATCGGGCGAGCAACAATCTGGAACTCGATGCCCTTGATGTCATAGGTCGGACCGTTGGTGGCAAACGCAGTGTTGCCGAAACCTGCCGCCGGATTGAAGAAGCCGACTTGGGTATTTTTCCACTGCATGATGTAGCCCGACAAGTTGAGCGTCACCTTGCGATCGAACAAGTCGGTTTTCAGGCCGATTTCCCAGTTGGTCAGGTCGTCTGGGGAATAGGCGGCCGGGACCAGCAACTGGAAGTTCCTGCCATTCCCGCTGTTGACCGTGCTGCCTTGGCCAGCCGCGTTAAGAAACGGCAACCTTGGATCCTGAACGCGCGCCGAAGGCCCGCGGTTGAAGGCACCCGGACGGAAACCCTGGCTGAACGTGGCATAGACCAAGGTGCCCGGCTGCGGCTTCCAGGTAATGGTGCCTTTGCTGCGGAAGCCGCTGTACGATGAATTGAGGCCAAACGCATCAAGGTTACTGCCCGTTGCGCAGACCGGCGCCTGATAGCAAGCCGACGTAAACGACGAGTAGACCGAACCGCGCTGATAGTTGTCATAGTGATAGTAGCGCGTGCCGCCGGTGATGGTCAGATTATCGAAAATATCGAAATCGACCGACGCGAAGCCAGCATACTGCTTGAAGCCGCGCGTAATGTCCTGACCGAAAGCGACCCCCGGGCCGCGAGGACCGGGAACGATGAGCGTGGCATTGGGATTAGGCGCGACGAGCGCGAGGCAAACTGTGCCCGCAGCGCGGATCTGAGCAGCTGTGAGGTTCTGATCGCAGCCAGGGATGGTCTTGTAGGACCAATCCATGTTGTCCTCGATCGAGAACGATTCGTAGAACCCGCCGACGATGGCCCGGATGCGACCGGTGTCAGGCGTCGAGATGCGGAACTCGTGGGTCTCGTGCGTGTTCTTGACCTTGTCCAACCAATAGCTGTTTGGCTCGTAGCAATAAGGTGCAGCGCCAGCACCGAAGTAGTAGTTCGCACCGCCGGTGCACTGATAGAAGATACCATAAGTCGCGCGGGCGTAGTTGGTGTAATCGCCCTGCTGCGTGATGTTGCGGCTCAGATAGGCACCGGTGTAAATGACCTTGAAATCGCCGATCTTGCCGTTGAGCGTCCAGGCAGTGTTGTAATACTCGTCCTTGCTGAACTGCGGCGAAAACAGGGTCGACGACAGGCCCGTCAACGGAGCGTAATCGAACGTATAAGTCTGTACCGCAAATGTGCCCTTGGTGTTGAGGCTCTGGTAAGCTTGGCTGACCAGTACATCCCAATCCGGCGCTACTTGCCAGGCAAGCGAAACGCGGCCACCCGCGTAATCTACCGGGTTGAAGTTATCTTCGACCAGTGCGGAGTTGTCGTACTGACCGCCACGGCTCTGCTGGGCGGGCGTAAGCTGATTATTGTTGCCCTGGTAGGCCAGGTAGTAGGAGCCAAGATCGGTCGGCCGACGTGTGAAGGTCGAGAACTTGTTGTCGATATAACCGCCGCGGTGGTCGGCATAGACAACCGCACGGATCGCCAGCTTGTCTTCCAGCAGCGGGAGGTTGATCATGGCATTGAATGCGCCATTGACCGCGCCGCCAGCAGTGCCGCCGAAGCTGCCTTCGATTGCGCCTTCGAACTTCGAAAGCTTTGGCTTGTTGGTGATGTAACGCACCACACCGGCCTGCGCGCCGCCGCCGAACAGCGTTCCTTGCGGACCTTCAAGAACTTCGATGCGCTCGATGTCAGCCACATAAACGTCTGCGTTGCGGGCCGGGAACTGCATCGACTGGTCGTCAAGATACAGCGCAACGTTCGGAAAGCCGCTGATCGATGCCGAAGACTGCTGGCCCGCAAAGCCCGCCGAGAGGCCGCGCATGAAGATAGCGCCATTGCCCGGGCCGTTGTTGCCGAAGGTCACGTTCGGCGTGTACTTGATGAATTCGTTGAACGTGGTGACGTTCAGCTTGCTCAGCGTGTTGCCCGAGAAAGCCTGGATCGTCAGCGGAACATCCTGAACGCTTTCGTTGCGGCGCTGCGCCGTCACGATAATGTCGTCGGAACCCGACGCTGGGGCTGCTTCTTCAGCTGCAGACTGCGGCGCGTCGGCGGCCCAAGCAGGAGCGGCAAGCGCGGCACTGCTGAACACAGCGGCCACGGCGCACGATATCAGAAACTGCGATTTCATTGTATCCCCCATTTTTGCATCTGCAAAGCAGACCCTCATCTGTGGCATCTAGTCAGCTTGAAAGACCAAATGCATATCCAAAATTGTTATCTCGCCATCCCATCTTTGTCTATGCTGCAGCACACCATAAGGGACTGCACCAACATTTATCGTGCGGGGTGTGTCGCTTCGGTCACGCTGGGGTGGACGACCGATTCCTTTTGGCGAAAGCCGAACTTGCGCGTGATCGCGCGGTAGCCGCCAAAGGTATAGCCGTTGTTGAGCGCATCCCATTCGTCTTTGCGGTTGCGGTAAGCGGCGGGCAATTCGTACCACGCGAGGCCCGGGCGGACGTGGTGCACCAGGTGCAGATTGTTGTTGAGGAACAACATGCCCATCACCGAGGAATCGACAATCACCGTGCGGTGGCCCGGTTCCTCGGCCCATTGATGCTCGGCGAACGAGCGCAGCGCGAGGAGCGATAGCGCCAGATAGGCTGACGCCAGATAGAGCGGCACGGGCATACCGAACCCGTAGTGAACTATCCCGGCGACAGGCAAAAGCCCGGCGGCATGCAGGCCCCAAGCCTTGTATAACGCTCTGCGCTCCTGCCCCGAAGAGCGCCGGGCTGCCCGCCACTCGCTCCTCAAAAAACGCACCACCGTAATCGCGGGACCGATGAGCATGCGGCCGACCAGCGTGTTGTTCCAGCCGAGCACGCGGCGCATCGGCCATGACAGCCGGTCATAGCTCTCGCGGCTCTCATAAAAGCTCTCGGGATCGTCATAGGGATCGGTCAGCCGCTCATCGACATGATGCTGCAGATGAAGGTCGCGGTAGCGGCGGAACGGCACCAGCAGGCCGATGGGCAGGAACACCAGCGCTTCATTCAAGGCGGGGGAGGCGCTCGGGTGGCCGTGTATCGCCTCATGCTGAAGCGATGAATGCAGCGCAATCGGCAGAGCGAGGACAAACACCGCAGGCCAGCCAATGACCGCGTAGAGTAGGCCTGCGGCAATCCATGCGGCGTGGCACCCGATCACGAGCGCGAGGGTCCTCAATTCGACAGGGCGGCGCAAGACCAGCCCCGGCTCGGAATTCTCACTGGCTAACACGCGTCCTTCCATTGCTGCTCCCGCCCGCATCGCTACCGTGATATTCCCGCTTCATTGCGCACCTGCAATATGAAAGTGATGATGAAACGTTGATAGTGCGCAACATTTTTGGCATTATGTGACTATCATCACGCTTATGCAAAAATGGACAACGACAGATGGACAAGCGCAGGCTCGCCGATATCTTTCGCAGCCGCCTGGAGGCACTGTTCGAGCGTTCGCGGCAAAGCCAGTCGGCCTTTGCACAGGCGGTCGGCGTCGATCGGTCGGCGCTTTCCCTGTTGCTATCGGGCAAGACCACACGGCTGCCGCGCGTGGAGACTCTCTTGCTCATCGCGGAGCGGCATAACGTCACGCTCGACTGGCTGCTCGGCGTATCCGAGGACGAGGGGGTCACAGGGGCAATGCTGTCTAGCGGCACGATCGAGACTTCCGAAGATGACGGTGCCAGCCTGCTGATGCGCTGGTACGCTGAAGCGGCGGGGACCAAGATCCGCTACGTACCGGCGCGAATCCCTGACTTGTTGAGAACGACCGACGTCATCGCTTATGAAGCCTCCGCCTCACACCAGAACGCAATGGCTCAGGTGGAGGACGCGGTATTCCGGCTGGACTATAATCGCGCCGCCGGCACCGATATGGAATCGTGCATGCCGTTTCAGACGCTGGAGCAGTTTGCCGAAGGGTCGGGGATATGGAGCGGCCTTCCCAAGCGAACGCGCGAGGCGCAACTGGCGCATATGACCGGACTGATCGACGAGCTCTATCCCTCGTTCCGGCTGTTCCTGTTTGACGGGCGCGAGCGGTTTTCGATCCCCTACACAATCTTTGGCTCGACCCGCGTGGCGGTGTTTGCCGGGCAGATGTATCTGGTCCTTAACAGCGCCGAGACGATCAGGACGATGCAGATGCAGTTTGAGGGATTGATCCGCCACACCCGCGTCCATGCGCACGAGGCTGCGCAATACGTCCGGTCGCTCCATGTCAAGTGACGGGCAAGCGGCGGCAGGCCGGATCGCCAGCATCGCCATGTACCGCGATCCGCCGGTGGTTGCGGCGGCAACGCGCGCGCTGTGGGCCTTGCTGCGCGAGCGGCTGTGCGCTTCTGACATGGTGGATGTGCCCGATGCGTTGGACGAAGCCATCGCCCATGACGCGGCTTGGCTCGATCCGCGTCTGTTGCTCGCGCAGACATGCAGCTATCCCTATGCCGTGCAGCTGAGGGGCAAGGTGCGGGTGGTGGCCAACCCGGTTTACGATCATCCGGGTTGCGCAGGCGCGACCAGCAACAGCATGGTGATCGTTAGCAGGGAATCGGCTGCGGTCGTGGTTGGCGATTTGCGGGGACGGACGGCGGTGATCAACGACTGGCGCAGCAATTCGGGCATGAACCTGCTACGTCATCTGATTGCGCCTCATGCGCAACGCGGGCGCTTCTTCGGGCAGATTATCGTGAGCGGGAGCCATGTTGCCAGCATCGCGCAGGTTGCCGCTGGTGCTGCAGACGTGGCGGCGATCGATTGCGTGACGTATGGCAATCTGGCGCGGCATGATCCGGAGCGACTGCGCGGCGTGCGGGTGCTTGCCGAGACGGTGCGGACTCCCTCGCTTCCCTATATCACGCGTGCTTCGTCAACCGACGCCGAACTGGTGGCGCTGCGCGAAGCCTTGTTCGGCCTGATCGCAGACCCGGCAGCCAAGGATGTCCGCGATACCCTTGGCCTGCGCGGTTTCGAGGTGCTGCCGGAAAGCAGCTTCGACGCAGTCATCGGCCTTGAGCAAGAGGCCGCCGCGTGCGGCTATCCCAGCCTCGCGTGAACAAGGATCAATAGCTGTCCCGCCTACCTCAGGCCAAGTGCCGCGACGTTGCGCGTTGCCGGCTGAGGCTCCGGCCTGCACCGGCGCGGCGCGGCCTCACCTTAGCGAGGGCAGGTCGAGCCCTTGCTCGGCTGCACACGCACGGGCGCTTTCATACCCCGCATCGGCGTGGCGCATGACGCCGGTGGCGGGATCGTTCCACAGTACGCGGGCGATGCGGCGGGCGGCGTCTTCGGTGCCATCGGCGACAATGACCATGCCGCTATGCTGCGAATACCCCATGCCGACCCCGCCGCCATGATGCAGCGACACCCATGTTGCGCCGCTGGCGGTGTTGAGCAACGCGTTGAGCAGCGGCCAGTCCGATACTGCATCAGAGCCATCGAGCATCGCCTCTGTCTCGCGGTTGGGGCTGGCGACCGAGCCCGAATCGAGATGATCGCGGCCGATCACGATCGGCGCTTTCAATTCGCCGCTGGCGACCATTTCATTGAACGCCAGACCCAGCCGATGGCGGTCTCCGAGACCGACCCAGCATATCCGCGCAGGCAGTCCCTGAAACTTGATCCGCGCGCGCGCCATGTCGAGCCAGTTGTGCAGGTGCGCGTTATCGGGCAGCAGTTCCTTCACTTTGGCGTCGGTGCGATAGATGTCTTCCGGATCGCCCGAGAGCGCCGCCCAGCGAAACGGCCCGATCCCCCGGCAAAACAGCGGGCGGATATAGGCCGGAACGAAGCCCGGAAAGGCAAACGCATCCTCGATGCCTTCATCCTTGGCCACCTGCCGAATGTTGTTGCCATAATCGAGGGTGGGGATGCCTTGCGCGTGGAAATCGAGCATGGCCCGCACATGGACCGCCATCGAGGGCCGCGAGGCGCGGTCGACCGAGGCGGGGTCGTTCTCGCGCGCCTGCATCCAGCGCTCGAGGGTCCACCCTTGCGGCAGATAGCCATTGATCGGATCGTGCGCCGAAGTCTGGTCGGTCACGACATCGGGGCGGACACCCCGGCGCACCAGTTCGGGATAGACATCCGCCGCATTACCGAGCAGGCCGACCGAGATGGGCTCCTTGGCGTTCGTCACGATCTCAAGCGCCTCATCGAGCGTTTCCGCCGCGCGGTCGAGATATCCGGTCTTCAACCGCATCTCGATCCGGCTGGGCTGGCATTCGATGGCAAGGCATGACGCGCCAGCCATCGTCGCGGCCAGCGGCTGCGCGCCGCCCATGCCGCCAAGCCCCGCGGTCAGGATCCAGCGCCCCGCCAAGCTCCCGCCGTAATGTCGCCGCCCGACTTCGACGAACGTCTCATACGTGCCCTGAACTATGCCCTGCGTGCCGATATAGATCCATGATCCGGCGGTCATCTGGCCATACATCATCAGCCCGGCGCGATCGAGCTCGTGGAAATGCTCCCATGTCGCCCATTTGGGGACGAGGTTCGAATTGGCGATCAGCACGCGCGGTGCGTCCTTGTGCGTCTTGAACACACCCACCGGCTTGCCCGATTGGACCAGCAGCGTTTCGTCCTCTTCCAAGCGCTGCAAGGCGGCAACGATCCGGTCATAGCTGTCCCAATCGCGCGCGGCGCGGCCGATGCCGCCATAAACGACCAGTTCCTGCGGGTTTTCCGCCACATCGGGATCGAGATTGTTCATCAGCATGCGCATGGGCGCTTCGGTCAGCCAGCTTTTTGCGCTGAGCGTTGACCCGTGCGGACTGCGGATCACGCGGCTGTTATCAAGGCGGTCGGTCATGGCTTCCCCGTGGCAAAAGCAATACAACTGATCAGGACGGCGCGTAGCGTGGCGGCGAGCGGTGTTGCCGGATCGAAGGGCGCAGGCCAGTTTGCAGGCGTGACCGGGCCATCCGGCTCGGACATGTAGCCCCGGCAGGCCAGCTCCATCTGGATGGCGTTAATACCGCCAGCCGGCCGGCCATAATGCCGCGTGGTCCAGCCGCCGCGGAACCGTCCATTGAGCACGTAGGGCAAGCCAGAACCCGAGCAGACATCAACAACTGCCGCAGCCAGCGCCGGATCGCAGGTCGCGCCGTCATTGGTGCCGATGTTGAATTGCGGCAGTTCGCCCGCGAACAGGCGAGGCACATGGCTGCGTATCGCATGGCAATCATACAGCACGACACGGTCATTGCGTTCGCGCAGCCGCGCGATCTCGCCGGCGAGCGCGGTGTGGTAAGGATCAAAGAATGTCGCCTGCCGGGCGGCGATCTCGGCCAGATCGGGTTCTTCACCGGCATGGTAAAGCGGCTCGCCATCAAACGTCGTGGTCGGGCAAAGTTCAGTGGTTGCCAGCCCCGGATAGAGCGATTTGCCCGAAGGATCGCGGTTCACATCGATTACGCTGCGCGAGATGGGCGTGCGAACAATGGTCGCGCCCAGATCGGCGGCAAAGGCATAAAGCTGCTCGATCCACCAGTCACTGTCCTTGCGCGCCAGCCATGGCGAGACGAAGCGGGGGAGCAGATCGGCAGGGATATCGGTGCCGCTGTGCGGCATTGCCATCACCAGCGGCGTATCGCCGCGCTGGATTTCCACAGTGGTCCCGGCGACGGTGCTCACTGGCCTCGCCAGACGCGCGCATGCAGCGGGTTGGCACCTATGCGGTACACCAGTTCGGCAGGCCGCTCGATGTCCCAAATGGCAAGATCGCAGGCCTTGCCTGCCTCCAGAGTTCCGGTCTCTCCCAGCAACCCCAGCGCACGCGCCGCCTCGCGCGTCACCCCGGCGAGGCATTCGTCGACGGTGAGGCGAAACAGCGTGGCGCCCATATTCATCGTGAGCAGCAATGAAGTGAGCGGCGAAGAGCCAGGATTGCAGTCAGTCGCAATCGCGATCGGCACGCCGGCGCGGCGCAGCCCGGCAATGGGGGGCAGCTGCGTTTCGCGCACGAAATAGAAAGCGCCTGGCAGCAGCACGGCCACCGTTCCGGCCTTGGCCATCGCGGTCACACCGGGCTCATCGAGGTATTCCAGATGATCCGCCGAAAGTGCCCCGTAATGCGCTGCTAATGCCGCGCTATTGCTGTTGGAAAGCTGCTCTGCATGGAGCTTGACCGGCAATCCGTGGGCCTTTGCTGCCGTGAAAATGCGGTCCACTTGCGCCGTGCTAAATCCGATTGTCTCGCAAAAAGCGTCCACCGCGTCGGCCAGACCGGCTTTGGCAATGGCGGGTAGCATGGTATTGCAGACCAGCTCGACATAACCGTCGGGATTGTCGGCATACTCGCTTGGCAAGGCATGCGCGCCCAGAAACGTGGTGCGGACCGACACCGGGCGCGCTCGCTCCAGCGCGCGCGCCGCACGCAACATCTTGATTTCATTGGCAAGGTTAAGGCCATAACCCGACTTGACCTCGATCGTGGTTGCGCCTTCGCCGATCAGCGCATCAAGCCGGGGCAGGGCGCTGGCAGTAAGCTCAGCCTCGCTCGCGGCGCGGGTCGCCTTCACGGTTGAAATAATGCCCCCGCCAGCGCGAGCGATCTCCTCATAAGATGCTCCCGCCAGCCGCAGTTCGAACTCGTGCGCCCGGTTGCCCGCGTGGACCAGATGGGTGTGGCAATCAATTAGGCCGGGGGTGATCCAGCGCCCCGCACAATCAATGATATCCGGCGCATCGAGCGCGGGCGCGCCGGCCTTGGCTCCGGCATATAAGATGCGGCCATCGCGCGCGGCCACCATGCCGTCCTCGATCAGGCCAAGGTCGGTGCCTGCCATCGTTGCCAAGCGGGCATTGCGCCAGATGCGATCACAGATGATGGATTCGGTGCTCATGGGCAAAGACAATTGCAAATTCGGCGATAATGTCTAGACATAAAATCGGTGCCATGCGGAAGGGAATGTCGGCCATGCAGCATATCTGGTTTGAGGCCGCGCTCCTTGCCGATGGCTGGGTCAGGGGCGTGCGCCTTGCGGTCGGCGAAGATGGTAGAATCGCTGCGCTCGTGTGCGGGGTTGAGGCGCAGGCTGATGACCAGCGCGGCGGCATCGCCCTGCCGGGCCTTGCCAACGTACACAGCCACGCCTTTCAGCGCGGCATGGCCGGTCTGGCCGAATATCGCGGATCGGACAATGACGACTTCTGGAGCTGGCGGGCGCTGATGTACCGGTTTCTCGACCGGCTTAACCCAGACGATATCGAGGCCATTGCCGCGCTGGCCTATGCCGAAATGCTTGAGACCGGGTTCACCCGCGTCGGTGAGTTTCATTATCTGCATCATGCCCCCGATGGCAGCGGCTATGCCGATCCGGCGGAACTGGCGGCGCGTATTGCAGCGGCAGCGGAGACGACCGGCATCGGGCTCACCTTGCTGCCGGTGTTCTATCGCTACGCCGGGTTTGACCGCCGTCCGCCCGAGCATGGGCATATCCGTTTCGTCACCGATTGCGATGGCTTTGCCCGCCTGTTCGAGCGCAGCCGGGCCGCGATTGCCGGATTGCCCGACGCCAATATCGGCATCGCTCCGCATAGCCTGCGCGCGGTGGATACCGGCGATCTTGCGGAGATCCTCTCGCTCGTGCCTGGTGGCCCGGTCCACATTCATGCCGCCGAACAGACCGGGGAGGTCGAGCAATGTGTCGCAGCGCTGGGCGCTCGGCCAGTCGAGTGGTTGCTGGATCATGCCGGTGTCGACGCGCGCTGGTGCCTGATCCACGCCACCCACCTTGATCCGGCCGAGACCGCAAGGTTGGCCCGCAGCGGCGCAGTCGCAGGGCTGTGCCCGATCACCGAGGCCAACCTTGGCGACGGAATTTTCCCCGCGCCCGCCTTTCTCGCAAGCGGCGGTCGGTTCGCCATCGGCACCGACTCCAACATCGTGATCGATCCGGCGCGCGAATTGCAAACGATGGAATATGCGCAGCGGCTCGTCTTGCGCAAACGCAACCTTCTGGCGAGCAACACCGAGCCGTCCACCGGCTCGCGGTTGTTTGGCGGCGCGCTTTCGGGCGGTGCGCAGGCACTGGGCCAAAGCAGCGCGGGCCTTGCCATCGGCGCACCCGCCGACATCGTGGGCCTCGATCCAGATGCGCTCGCGATGGTTGGCCGGGGCCCCGAAATGGCGCTGGACAGCTGGATCTTTGCAGGCGGCCACGATGTGGTCTGCGATGTGTGGCGGCGCGGGCGGCACTTGGTGGTGGGCGGGCGACATATTGCGCGCGAAGAGATTGCGGCGCGCTATCAGCGCACGATGATCAAGCTGCTGAGCGATTGATGGGGGTGCCGCTTCCTTTGGGCCGCCGCATCCGCGCGGATATCGAAGCGCAGATCAAGGGAGGGCATTGGCCGCCGGGGTATCGCCTGCCGACCGAGCAGGAGCTGCAAACGCGCTATGGCTGTGCCCGCGCGACAGTGGGCAAGGCGCTCTCGGCTTTGGCCGATGCCGGGTTGGTTGAACGGCGCAAGAAGGCGGGTACGATTGTCGCGACGCCTCGCGCCCACACCGCTGTGCTGACCATTCCCGACATTGCAGAAGTGATGGCGGCGCGCGGACAGGCCTATCGGTTCGAGCTGACAGGCCGCGCGGTCCGTGCGGTCGATCCGGCGAGCAGCAATGAACGCGCATTGATGGCGCATGGGGCGATGATCGCACTAGCGGGGATGCATCACGCCGATAGCAGCGTGTTTGCCCTCGAACGCCGCGTGATCAGCCTGGCGCAAGTGCCCGAGGCCGAGAGCGAGCCGTTTGTTCGGCAGGCGCCCGGTACCTGGCTATTGCAGCATATCCCTTGGACCAGAGCGCGGCATCGCATTTGCGCGGCAAGCCTCGCTGCTGAGGACGCGCGCGCGCTGGGTTTGCCGGAAGGTTCGGCGTGTCTGCGGCTGGAGCGCTGGACGTGGCGCGAGCTTGCCGGGATCACGTATGTCGAGCAGACGTTTGCGGCGGATCAGTTCGATCTTATCGCCGAGTTTTCGCCCGGCGGCGTTTAGTTTCCGCCAGATTCTGCCGGCTTGCCAAGTCTGGTGGGCACCGACGCATCCTGCCAGCCGCCGCCCAGCGCCTTGAACAGGCTGATCTGCGCCTCGGCAACCGCGGCATCGGAGGCGGCGCGCGCGGCGCGCGCATTGGCGCGGTCGCTTTCGGCCTGGATCAGCTGCAGGAAATTGTCCGCCCCGGCATCGAAGCGCAGCCGCGAAAGCTGCGCGGCCTTGGTGCTCGAAGTTTCTGCGCGGGCTAGCGCAGCAGTGCGGTCCAGTGCCCCGGCATAGCGCGCCAGCGCCTGTTCGGTCTCATTAAGCGCAGTCAGCACCGCGCCATCAAAGCGCGCAAGGGCGGCATCGGCAGTTGCTCGCGACTGACGGATACGCGCGCGGGCGATCGTTTGATTGGGCAAGGTCCAGCTGATCAGTGGGCCGAATGAATAGCGCACGGCGGTCGGCTGGAAGAACTGGCTGCCGCGCGTGGCATTCTGGCCGATGCTGCCCATCAGCTGGATCTTGGGATAGAGTTCGGCAATCGCGACCCCGATCCGGGCGGTGTCGGCGGCAAGGCTGCGCTCGGCTGCGCGCACATCGGGGCGGCGCGCGATGAGCGCCGCGCCGTCGCCTGCCGGAATCGCTGCGGCGAGTTGCGGCGGCGCAGTGCACCGCGCGGCCTCGGCATCGATATCCTCGGGCGGGCGCCCGGTTAGCGTGGCAAGCGCATAGAGCGAGGCGCGTTGTTCGGCTTCGAAAGCGGGCAATTGCGCCTGAGCTTGCGCAAGCAGCACATCGGCGCGTTCGACATCGCGCCGCGTGCCGCGCCCGGCGTTGAACAAGGTCGTGGTCAGCTTGAAAGTGTTTTGCTGGAGATCGACTGTTTCGCGCGCCACCGCGCGCTGCGCAGCATTGGTGCAGGCGGCGACATAAGCCCGGGCAGTCTCTGCCGCGATGGAAACGCGCGCAGCGTCGAGCTGGGCAGCAGCGGCCTCGACATCGCCCCGGCTGGCCTCCACCGCGCGGCTTACGCCGCCGAACAAATCAAGCTCATAAGCGACATCAAAGCCTGATTGGAACTGATCGAAGCGGAACGTGCGCACCTCGCGGCCGCCCGCGCCGAACGCTGCTGCCGAAGCGCTGTTGCTTTGCACGCGGTTGGCCTGCGCGGTTATATCGGTTGATGGCAGCTGCGCGCCGCGCTGTTCGGAAAGGATGGCGCGCGCCCGCGCCAGGTTTGCGGCGGCCTCGCGGATCGTGGTGTTGTGCGCAAGCGCCTCTGTCACCAGCCGGTCGATGACCGGGTCCTGATAGAGCTGCCACCAACGATCAGGCAGAGGCGCGGCCGAGATGGCCCCAAGGTTGCGCGCAGTTTCGGCCAGCGGGCCGATCGGCGTGCCGCCCGGAGGGGCAGGCTGCGCATACTTCGGCCCGACGACGCATCCGCCAAGCAGCGCGATGAGCGCGAATGCGCAGAGGCACTTCATGGCAATGCCTCAGGCTCCGGCGCGCGCTGCGCCGGGGGTGGAGGCGGATCAGGATCGGGCTTGCGGCGGTTGAGCAGTTTGCTTGCCCTGTCGCCCAGCTTGCGGCTGATCACGTAGAAGCTCGGCGTGAACAGCAGCCCGAACGTCGTCACACCGATCATGCCGAAGAACACGGCAACGCCCAGCGCGCGGCGCAATTCGGAACCCGGTCCCGAGCCGATGACCAGCGGCAATGTGCCCAGGATGAAGGCAATCGAAGTCATCAGGATCGGGCGCAGGCGCTGCGCGGCCGCATGTTCTGCAGCTTCGCGAAGGCCCATGCCGAAATCCTCATTCTGCTTGGCAAATTCGACGATGAGGATCGCATTCTTTGCTGCCAGCCCGATCAGCACAACCAGCCCGATCTGGGTCAGGATATTGTTATCGAGCCCCATCAGGTTCACCCCGACAATCGCCGCAAGCAGACACATCGGCACGATCAGGATCACCGCCAGCGGCAGCACAAGGCTTTCATAATTGGCCGCAAGCAGCAGGAACACGAACAATACGGCAAGGCCGAACACCAGGCTGCCGGTGTTGCCCGCTTGTTGCTGCGCATAGGCGAGTTCGGTCCATTCAAAGCGCATGCCCGCCGGCAAGGTCTCATCAGCGATCTTGGCCATGGTGACCAGCGATTGCCCTGAGGAGTAACCGTGCGCAGTGTCGCCTTGAAGTTCGGCCGAGGGGTAGAGATTATAGCGCACCACCCGATATGGCCCGCTGCTGTTCTTTAGCGTCATCACCGCATCGAGCGGCACCATCGCGCCCGAGGCCGAGCGGGTCCGCAGTTTTCCGATATCGGCGATGTCGTCGCGGTAAGGAGCGTCCGCCTGTGCGGTGACGCGGTAAGTCCGCCCCAGGAAATTGAAGTCGTTGATGTAGGTGGAGCCGAGATAGGTGCCAAGCGTGCTGAACACATTGGCGACCGGCACGCCAAGCTGCTCGGCGCGCTCGCGGTCGATATCGGCCTTGAGCCGCGGCGTGCGCACGTTGAAGGTGGTGAAAGCATTGGCGATGCCCGGGGTCTGGTTCGCCTTCATCATCATGGCAAAGGCGGCGCCTTCAAGCGCGGCATAGCCTTGATTTTGCCGATCTTCGATCAGCATCTTGAACCCGCCGCCGGTGCCCACGCCGCGCACTGGCGGCGGCGGGATGACAAGCACTACGCCATCAGTGATCGCGCCATAGGCCTTGCGCAGTTCATTGGCGACGGCGTCAGCATGGGGGCGTTCGCTGCTTGGCTTCAGCCCGATGAACATCGCGGCCGCATTGGGCGCGTTCGAGAAAGTTGCCCCATCGAGACCGGCAAAGGCGACCGTCGATACCGTCGCTGGGTTCTTGAGCGCCAGAGCCTGCACGCGCCGAAGTACTTCTGTCGTCCGATCAAGCGAAGAGCCGGGCGGCAATTGTGTGGCAACGATCAAATAGCCTTGATCCTGCGCCGGAATGAACCCGGTGGGTGTCGCGGAAAATCGCCACGCGGCAAGGCCGATGAGCCCGGCATAAACGATGACGATCAGCCCCAGAGCACGCACCGCGCGCGCCGTGAATTTGCCATAGCGGCGGCCAAGGCGATCGAAGCCAGCATTGAAACTGCGCGCAAAGCGGGTGCCGATCCCGCGCAACCCAGGCGGCGGAGGGCTCTCTGCATGCGGATTGGGCTTCAGGATCAGCGCTGCGAGTGCCGGCGACAAGGTGAGCGACACGAACGCAGAGATCGCGGTTGCCGATACAATGGTCAGCGCAAACTGCTGATAGAACTGCCCCGAAATGCCCGGAATGAAGCTGGTCGGAATGAATACCCCGCACAGCACCAGCGCAATAGCGATGAGCGCGCCGCCAACTTCGTCCATCGTTTCATGCGCAGCGGCAAGCGGGCTCAGGCCCTTTTCCTCCATCAGCCGCTCGATATTCTCGACCACGACAATCGCGTCATCGACCACAATGCCGATGGCCAGCACCATTCCGAACAGCGAGAGATTGTTGAGCGAAAAGCCGAACAGCGCAAGTACGGCAAGCGAGCCGATCAACGATACCGGAATGGCGATCAGCGGGATGACGGCCGCACGCCAGCTCTGCAGAAACAGCAGCACGACCAAGGCTACCAGAAAAAGCGCCTCGTACAAGGTTTCCTGAACCGCTTCGATCGAAGCTTCGATGTATTCGGTAGGATTGTAGGCGATCTGATAGGTCATACCCGGCGGGAAGCTTTGCGCCGAGAGCGCGATTTCATCCTTTACCGCCTGCGCTGCTTTCAGCGCGTTCGATCCGGGCAGCTGGGTAAGGCACACGGTTGTCGTTGGCTGATTTGAAAAGAACGGGTTGATGCCATAATCTTGCGCGCCAAGCTCGATCCGCGCGACATCGCGCAAGCGTGTCATCCGCCCTTGCGCGTCGCGCTTGACGACGATTTCGCCGAATTGGTCGGGGCGGGTCAGCCGGCCCTCGGTCTCGAGGCCAAGCTGGAAAGCAGTGCCCCCCTGATTGAACGGGGGTTGGCCGATTGATCCGATCGCAACTTGCGCGTTCTGTGCCCTTACAGCCCCCGTAATCTCATCGACCGTCAGATTGCGCACTGCGGCCAGATCGGGATCGATCCAAACGCGCATGTTGTAGTCGCGCGCACCAAAGATGCGCGCGCCGCCGATGCCAGGAATGCGCGCGAGCCGATCTAGGATCTGGGTTGTCGCGTAATTCGAGATGTATTGCTGGCTCAGCGTCTTGTCTGGTGAAAACAGCGAGGCGCAGAGCAGCAGATCGGGCGTGTTCTTGCGTGTAGTCACGCCAATTTGGCGAACCTGCTCGGGCAGTCGCGGCTCGGCAGTGGCGACGCGGTTTTGCACGAGCACTTGGGCTTGATCCACTTTGGTGCCGGGCTTGAAGGTGACCGTGATCGCAATCGCGCCGTCGCCGGTGGACGAGGAGGACATGTACAGCATGTTCTCAACGCCGTTGATCGATTCCTCAAGCGGTGCCGCCACGGTTTCGGCCAGCGTTTCGGCATTGGCACCGGGATAGTTGGCGCTGACAACCACCGTCGGCGGCGCAATCTCAGGATACTGCGCAACGGGCAAGCCCGGATAGGCAACCAGCCCGAATACGATGATGAGCACCGAAAGCACGGCCGAGAAGATCGGCCGGTCGATGAAGAAGTGCGGAAAGCGCATTGGCGGTTTACTTGGCCTGCGCTTCGGCAGCGGGCGGGGCCGAAATCGGTATCGAAACTGGCGCGGTATTGGCAGCGCGCGGCTTGAGCGAGATCTGGGTGGCCGTCACGGGCATGCCGGGCTGGAGCCGGGTCAGACCGTTGATCACCACGCGGTCGGTGGGCGCAATGCCCTCCCTGATCACGCGCAGGCCTTCGATGGGCGGACCGGTCACAACCGGGCGCGGCGCAACTTTGCCATCCTTGCCGACGACATAAACCAGCTTGCGCGTCTGATCGGTGATGATCGCCTCGTCCGGGACCAGCATCGCGTGATAGGTGCCCGAGCCAAGCAGCCGCGCCCGTCCGAACAAGCCGGGCGTCAGGAACCCGGTGGGATTGGCGACAACTGCGTGGGCGCGGATCGTTCCAGAATTGGGGTCGATCGCGTTATCGACAAACTGCATCCGGCCACGCCAGCGATAGCCACCTTCGTCGGCGAGTTGGATCTCGACCGGATTTGGGGTGTCGCGCGACGATCCGCGCGAGCCTTCCTGATCCTGTCGGAGGTACTTGAGATAAAACGACTCGGCCCCATCGAACGAAAACCAGATCGGATCGGTGGAGATGACGCGCGTGAGCACAGTCTGTCCTTCGGTGACCAGATTGCCCCGGCTTACTTTTCGATCGGAAACCCGGCCAGTGATCGGCGAAGTGACATTGGTAAAGCCCAGATTGAGCGCCGCGATGGCCACGGCGGCGCGTCCTGCTGCGACATCGGCGCTGCTGCTACGCGTCGCTGCCAGCTTGGCCTCATATTCCTCCTTGGAGATCGCCTGTGCGTCGAGCAACGTCTTGGCGCGCGCGAACTCGCTGCTGCCATTGGCCTGCGCCGCGCGCGCTTTGGCCAACTGCGCTTCCGCTTGGGCCAGCGCTGCGCGATAAGGGCGCGGATCGATGATGAACAGGGTCTGCCCCTGCCGCACGATCTGGCCGTCGGAAAACAGCACCCGGTCAATCGCGCCCGATACGCGCGGGCGAAGCTCGACATCCTGAATAGCCTCGAACCGGCCGATGTATTCGTCCCAGTCGACGATATTGCGCTGCAGCGCGGTCGCCACGGTCACTTGCGTCGGCGGCGGTGGCGGCGGCGCAGAATTGGAGCATGCCGCTGTGTTCACGAGCAGCAGCGCCAGCATTGCCCCAGCCGCCCGCCGATCAAAAAACACCTGCATCATGCCAGCCCTTGGAAATACAACATCTTAGATCGCCCTGTTAACGCCCTTCAACCATTAGGGTTGCAAGCACAATACGCTTGTCCAGCATTATGGTTAAAGGGATCAGCTCGGCGTTGGTTCCGCCAAAGGACTGCCATCCGAGAGTTGCTCGCGCCGCACCAGCAAAATGAGCAGCACCGCTGATGCCGTCATCATGGCGATCATCGTCCATGCATCGTTGATCGCCTCGACCAACGCGGCCTTTTCGACCAATGGGCGCACAAGTTCGGTGGTAAACTCGTCCGGCGGCTGGCCCACTTGCTCCAGAAAGGCGTCGCGCGGGATGCCGATGCGCAGTGCTGTTGCCAGATCGCCCGCGCGCAGCTTCGCCGCGATGGCGAGGCCGTGTGCAGTGCTTTGGCTGAAAATGACCGTGTCGATCAACGCCAGCCCTAGCGCACCGCCCAGATTGCGCATCAGATTGAACAGGCCGCTGCCATCGGCGACCAGCGCAGGCGGTAGCAAGCCCAGCGCAAGGCGAGTGGGCGGCAACAGGCAGAACATCGTTGCCGCGCCGCGCAGCATCTGCGGCAGCATCATCTCCGCCGCGTCTGTCTCCGCCGTCTGCCGCGCGCTCAGCGCCATGCCTGCGGCAAACAGCATAAACCCTGCGAACGTGAGTAGTCGCGGATCGACCCGGCGCTCAAGATAAACCGCAAGCGGGGCGGAGACCAACTGCGCGATGCCGGTGGCCAGCATGATCTCGCCGATCCGCAGCGCGCCATCGCCGCGCACCAGGCCAAGGAAGAACGGCATCAGATAGGTAGAGCCGAACAGACCGATGCCCAGCACGAAGCTGAGCACGCAGCCGATCGCGAAGTTGCGGTCGGCAAAGCATTTGATCTCCACCAGCGGCCAGCGCGAACGCAGCGTCTTGAACACAAAGAACGCCCCGCATGCCAAGAACGCTGTCATCAGGACCAGGACGCGCGGTGCATCCCAGCCCAGCGATGGCGCATCTTTAAGGCCAAGCTCGAACGCGGTGAGCGATACCGCCAGCACAACAAGGGCAACCGGATCGAACGCGCGCGCGCTGCGCCGGTTGGCCGCATTACCGCTTAGCAGTGCCGCAGCGCCAAATGCGGCGAGCACACCGGGCGCGATGTTGATAGCAAAGAGCCAATGCCACGACCAGGTTTGCGTGATCCAGCCGCCAACGATCGGCCCGACCGTCGGCGCCAGCACCGCCGCGACACCGGCAATGGTGGTTGCCGCCCCCTGTGAGCGTTCTGGAAACAGCAGGAAGACGGCGGAAAAGACTGCGGGGATCAGCGTGCCGCCTGCAAAGCCCTGCACGATCCGCCAGATGATCAGCGTTTCGAAATTCTGCGCCAGCGCGCATCCGGCCGAAGCGACGGTGAAGGCTGCGACCGCGCCTACAAACAGCCAGCGCATGCCAAACCGCGCAGTCAGGTAGCCGGTGAGCGGGATGGCCACGATCTCTGCGGTCAGATACGCGGTCTGCACCCACAGCATGCGGTCTGGCGAAATTCCCAATGCCTGCTGGATCGTGGGAAGCGAGGTGACGACAATCTGGATGTCGAGGATTGCCATGAACATGCCCAGGCACATCACGATGAAACCTGCCCAGATGCGCAAACCGGTTTTTGCAGTGGGGGCCAGATCGTTCATCGCTGAGATATCCAGAATGAGGCAGAACGCCTACGTGCCAATTTTGCGGCTGCGCGCGGTCGTCGAAGGTGCTCGCCGATTGCCCTCATGGCGTCGTCCGTATCCGGGAACAACTATGATTGCGAACGGGTTTGAGGGCAATGTGCAAAGGTCGGGCCGTAGGGCCCACAGCCAGCTACTTTAAGGAAGACTGCTTGAAGCGCCCCGTAACCATTCTTTCGCTGGCCACGGCCACACCGCCGCACGAGTTGTCGCAAGAGGCGGCATTGCAAACCTCGCGCACGCTTTTGGCGGCGCAGTTTCGCGATTTTGAGCGCATGAGCGCGGTGTTTGCAAACGCCGGAATCGCCTTTCGCCAGCTCGCCCGCCCGGCCGAATGGTATCTTCAACCGCAGGGCTTTCCTGAACGCACGGCTGTTTATCTCGAAGTGGCGCTGGATCTTTTCGTGGCGGCCGCCAGTGCCGCGCTGGCCGAGGCGCGTATCGATGCCGATGCCATCGATACGATCGTCACGGTCTCTTCAACCGGCATCGCCACCCCCGGTCTGGAGGCGCGGGCGATGGGCCGGATGGGCTTTCGCAGCGATGTGGAGCGCGTGCCGGTGTTCGGCCTCGGCTGCGCAGGCGGCGTCTCCGGATTGTCGCTGGCCGCCAAGCTGGCACGGGTTTCGCCGGGATCGACGGTCCTGTTCGTGACAGTGGAGCTGTGCAGTCTGGCTTTGCGCACCGACGATGTGAGCAAAGCCGATATCATCTCGGCCGCGCTGTTTGGTGACGGCGCAGCGGCGTGTGTCGTGCGGGTTGGCGATGAAGGCTTTGCCGAAATCACCTGCAATGCGGAAACGACCTGGCCCGATACACTCGATATCATGGGCTGGAACATGGAGCCTAACGGCCTTGGGGTCGTGCTGAACCGCGCGATTCCCGCCTTTGCGCGCCGGAACATGGCGGAGGCGATGGAAAAGATGCTGGGCGGCCAAAATCTGCGGATTGGCGATATCGACCGGTTTATCTGCCATCCGGGCGGGGCCAAAGTGGTCGATGCGATGGAGACCGCGCTTTCGCTCAATCAAGGATCGCTTGATCATGAGCGCGAAGTGCTGCGGCTTCACGGCAATATGTCGGCGCCTACGGTGCTGTTCGTGCTGGACCGGGTGCGCGCGCAGGAAATGCCGCCGCTGTCGGTGCTCACCGCGCTCGGGCCGGGCTTTACTGCCAGTGCTGTCACGCTTAGGCGCGCGGCATGAGCCTGCCTTATGTGATCATGGCGCTGGTCACGCTGCAGCGTCTTGGCGAGCTGATCATCGCCAATCGCAACACTCGCGATTTGCGCGCGCGCGGTGCGATCGAGTTCGGGCGGGGCCATTATCCGGCGATGGTGGCGATGCACGGCGCTTGGCTTGTCGCGCTGTGGCTGTCGGTCGGCGGCACATCTGTCAATCTGCCGCTGCTGGCCGTGTTCGGCGTTTTGCAAGCCTTGCGCGTTTGGGTGCTGGCCACGCTTGGCCGCCGCTGGACCACGCGCATCATCGTGTTGCCCGGTGCCGAACTGGTTCGGGGCGGACCATTCCGCTTCTTGCGGCACCCGAATTATTGCGTGGTGGTCGGCGAAATTGCGGTGCTGCCCCTCGTGTTTGGGCTGACATGGATCGCGGTGCTGTTTTCGCTGCTCAATGCCGCGATGCTGTGGGTGCGGATCGGCGCGGAATCCCGCGCGCTTTATGGTTTGCCGGTGGCTGCAAGCGAGGGCTGAACCTTCGCTTTCGCCATCGATTCGCGCTCGGCTTTGATGCGCAGCATCGCGGCGTGGCAGATAGCCGATGTTTGGTCCACTTTGGCGATCATGCAGGCCTCGACGCGCTTTCGGCTGAGGGTGCGCATTTCCGCCGGGCAAAGCCGCCGCGCTTCCTGCGCGCAGGCGCGCTTGCCAAGATCAGGAACGGCAAAAGCCGTGCCCGAAGCCGCCAGAAGCGCGCAGGCAAAAGCAGCGGTCAACGGGCGGCCTAGCGAGGCGATAGGGTCCATGAGGTCATTTCCTGAGTTCGACGACGGGTTCGCCCATGCCTTACATTGCGCCGCATGAACGGCCAATGTCGCTCTGCGCTCAGCCGGTTTCAACCAGATTGATGCCGCCCGCCCGAATGCGCGCTCGCAAACCTGGATGATCGATCCGGTCGGTGACGAGATGGTGCAGAGCCTCGATTCCGGCAATCCGCAGCGGCGCTGCGCGGCCGATCTTGCTGGCGTCTGCCACCAGGATCACCTCGCGCGCATGGCGGATGATGCTGCGCGAAACCTGCACTTCATCGGGATCGAAATCGAGCAGATCACCTTCGAACGACAGACCTGACGCGCCGATCAGCGCATAATCGACCCGGAAGTTATCGAGAAACTGGTGCGCCAGTGCGCCGACCACCGCGCGGTCGCTGCTGCGCACTTCCCCGCCGACCGCAATCACGGCAAGACCGGGCCGACCGGCAAGCTGATCAACGACGTTGAGATTGTTGGTGATGACCATCAGTTTCTGATGATGCGCGAGATGCCGGGCGGCAGCCTCGGTCGTGGTGCCGATATTGATGAACAGCGAGGCCCCCTCGGGCACTAGCCGCGCCGCCGCAGCGCCGATCCGCGCCTTGGCATCGGCGGCGAGGCGGCGCCGCTCGTCATAGAGCAGATTGGCGATCCCCGAACCGATCGCCGCGCCGCCATGCACGCGCGCAAGCAAAGATCGCTCGGCCAGCCGGTTCAGGTCTTTGCGGATCGTTTGCGGCGTTACCCCGTGCGCCTTGGCCAGCGCCGCCACATCGACCTCGCCGGCCACGCGTGCGCTTTCGAGAATTGCAGCATGCCGGGCGGCAAGATCATGCCTGCTCGACATGAACCTGCGCGGTGCGTTTCCGAATGAGGTGGCCATCGATGGCGGCGGCGGTGCCCGGGGGCACATGCAGGCCCATCTTGCTGCGCCGGTAGAGGATGTCTTCGGCGCTGCACGCCCATTCCTGTTCGGCAAGATAATCGACCTCGGCCTGGGTCAATCCGCCTCCGAAGTCGGTGCCCAGATCGTCTGGCACTTGCGCATCGCCCAGCAGGTTTTGCACCCGCGTGCCATAAGCACGGGCGAGGCGGCGCAGGAGCGCGCGGGGCAGGGAGGGGCGCTCGGCCGCCAACGCTGCGACAAAGCCCTCGAAATCGTCGCCCGGAATATCGCCGCCGGGCAGATCCGCGCCTGCGGTCCATGGCCCCCGTGCCGCCGGAAAGAACGGCGTAAGCTTCTCCAGCGCATGCTCTGCCAGCTTGCGAAATGTCGTGATCTTGCCGCCGAACACGCTGAGCATCGGTGCTTTGCCATCGGCGGCATCGAGATCGAGCACATAGTCGCGCGTGACGGCAGACGCGCTGGCGGCATGGTCGTCATAAAGCGGGCGGATGCCGGCGTAACTCCACACCACGTCTTCCGGCTGGATCTGCGTCTTGAAATAGCGGCGCACGGTTTCGCATAGATAGGCGGTTTCGCCTGGCGAGATTTCGGCGCGGCCGGGCAAGCCTTCCCATGGCTCGTCGGTCGTGCCGATCAGCGTGAAGTTGGTCTCGTAAGGGATTGCAAACACGACCCGTTTATCCGGGTTCTGCAACATGAAGGCGTGATCGCCATCATAAAGCCGGGGCACCACGATGTGGCTGCCCTTGATCAGCCGGACGCCGCGATCTTGCCGCGCGCTTGCAACACGCTGGAGCACGTCCTCGACCCACGGGCCTGCGGCGTTGACCAGCGCCTTTGCCATCACGGCCCGTTCGCCCTGCGGACCACGTATCAGCGCGCTCCACTGCGGACCTTCGCGTTTCGCAGACACCAGCCGGGTGCGTGTCTCTATCCGCGCCCCGCTTTCTGCAGCATCGCGCGCATTCAGAATTACCAGCCTGCTGTCTTCAACCCAGCAATCGGAATAGACGAACGCTGTTTTTGAGCCGGGCAGCAGGCCGTTGTTCAAAGACGAACGGCGCAAATCGACCGTCTTGGTCGCGGGCAGTTTCTTGCGCCCGCCAAGGTGGTCATAGATAAACAGGCCGAGCCGCACGAGCCAGGCCGGGCGCGGAGAATTGAGCTGCGGCAGCACGAACGCGAGCGGCCAGATGATATGCGGGGCCATGCCGAGCAGCCGCTCGCGCTCGATCAACGATTCGCGCACCAGCCGGAATTCGTAATATTCAAGATAGCGCAGCCCGCCATGGATCAACTTGGTGCTGGCCGAGGAGGTGTGGCTGGCCAAGTCTTCCGCCTCGACAAGCAGCACCGAAAGCCCGCGCCCGGCGGCATCGCGCGCAATACCCGTGCCGTTGATCCCGCCGCCGATGATCAGTAGATCGTATGCCTCGTGCAGTTCCTTTTGCACTCCGGTTGTCATGCTCGAATTCCTTGCTCCATTACTCCTACCATAAGCGCTTGTCGGGGCAAAAACAATGGATGCGAACGCCAAACGAAATGCTATGAAGCCCAAAAGAACGCAAAACGAAAGGGAGGGGTGATGGCCGAGGCAACGCACATTCTAGCGATCGATCAAGGGACGACCACGACGCGCTCCATTGTGTTTGACGCAGCGGCCCGGCCCGTTGCGACCGCGCAGGCCGAGTTTGCGCAGCATTATCCGCAAGCCGGCTGGGTTGAGCATGACGTCGAAGATATCTGGCGCGATGCGCTGGCTACGGCGCGCGAGGCCATCGACAAGGCTGGGCTGACCGCCAGCGATATTGCCGCCATCGGCATCACCAACCAGCGCGAAACCGCCGTGATCTGGGACCGCGCGACCGGCGAGCCGATCCACCGCGCGATTGTCTGGCAGGATCGGCGCACCGCTGATACCTGCGCGGCGCTCAAAGCGGATGGCGCAGAGCTGATGGTCAGCGCGCGCACCGGCTTGCTGGTCGATCCGTATTTCTCGGGCACAAAGGTGGCCTGGATGCTCGATCATGTGCCGGGCGCGCGGGCGCGGGCGGAGCGCGGCGAACTGGCTTTCGGCACCATCGATTGCTTCTTGCTGTGGCGCTTCACCGGCGGGGCGGTGCACGCCACCGATGTGACCAACGCCGGCCGCACGATGCTTTATGATATCCACCGCCAATGCTGGGACGAGGAATTGTGCCACCTGCTGCGTGTGCCGATGACCCTGCTGCCAACGGTTTGCGACAACAGCCAGGTGTTTGGCGAAACCAGCCTGCTCGGCGCGCCGATCCGCATCGCCGGGATGGCGGGCGATCAGCAGGCAGCGCTGTTCGGGCAGGCCTGCTTTGCTGCGGGGCAAGCCAAATCGACCTATGGCACCGGCTGCTTCATGTTGCTCAACACCGGCGAAGACGCGTTCACCTCGCACAACCGCCTGCTAACCACGCCTGCCTATCGCCTTGGCGGCAAGATGACGTACGCGCTCGAAGGTTCGATCTTTGTGGCGGGCGCAGCGATCAAGTGGCTGCGCGACGGAATCGGCGTGATCGCCCATGCCAGCGATACGCATGGGCTGGCGGCGCAAGTGCCCGACAGCCACGGGGTGTATATGGTGCCCGCCTTTACCGGGCTGGGCGCGCCGCATTGGGACCCGGACGCGCGCGGCGCGATCTTCGGGCTGACGCTCGGTTCGACGCAGGCGCATCTGGCGCGCGCCGCACTGGAGGCGGTGGGGTATCAGACGCTAGATCTGGCGCGCACGATGGCCGCAGATGGCGCCAAGGCTCCTGAAACCTTGCGCGTGGATGGCGGCATGGCAGCCAACGACTGGCTTTGCCAATTCCTGGCCGATCTGCTCGGTGCTGCGGTCGAGCGTCCTGCGCATCTTGAGACGACCGCCCTGGGTGCGGCCTTTCACGCAGGGCTGGCGGTCGGTGTGTGGAGCGATCTGGCGGCGTTGGAGCAGACGTGGACCAGCGGCAGTCGCTTCACGCCTAAAATGAGCGCATCGCAGCGCGATCCGCTGGTGGCGGGTTGGCATGATGCGGTGGCGCGAACACTCTCGCACATGGAGCGCCGGGCATGATGCGGCCTGCGATTGGCCTTGCGGCCTTGTTGCTCACAGCGGCAGCACCGCCATGCGTACCCGAAATCGGCGCACCCGAGCTTGCCGCGCTGGGTCCAAACGGGGCAGGCGTGATGCTGCGCACCGTCGTCGACCGAGGGCAGGTGGAGGCATTAGGCAGCTTTGCCAGCGGCCAGCTGCTGCGCAGCGACCGCACTTTGCCGCTGATGATCTGGTATCCGGCGAAGGTTTCGGCCAAGGCGAAGCGCGCAACTTATAGCGCCAGCTTGGTGGGAGAGGTTCCCGGCACAGCGGCGCGCTTCACCGTGCCCGGCCTTGCTGTGCGCGGCGCGGCGCCTGCGGGCAAGGGCTATCCTATCGTCCTGCTCTCGCACGGGTATAACAACGATCCGGCGATGCTCACTTGGCTGGCGGAAAATCTCGCGACCAAAGGCTATGTGGTGGTGGGCATCCGTCACAACGATCCGCCGATCACCGATACCAAGCAGTCGCCCGCCACCTTGATCCGCCGCCCGCTCGATATTGCGTTTGTTTTGCGTCAACTGAAGGGCGGATTGCTTGGCCCTCTGGGCGATACGTCGCGGATCGCTCTGGCTGGGTACTCGTTCGGTGGTTACGGGGTGATCACGGTGGCAGGTGCCGGGCTCGATCCGGCGAGCCCGGCGGTCAAGCGCCTGCCGCCGGTCTTGGCGGATCGTTATGCAGGCGGCGGGCCGGAGGCGGCCAGCTTGAAAGATGGCGGCGTGAAGGCGGTTGTCGCCATTGCTCCGGCGGGCGGCGCTCCGGCGCTGGCATGGGGGAGGGGCCTAGGCGATGTCCGCGCGCCGCTGCTGATTGTGGCCGGGACTGCCGACCGGACCGTGGGCTATGATCCGGGTCCGGCCTCGATCTTTGCCGGAGCGACAGGCGCGGATCGTTACATGCTGGCCCTTCAAGGCGCGGGCCATGCCATCGGCACCAATCCGCCGCCCGCGCAGATGCGCGGCAACTTATGGAACTTCGACTGGTTTGAGGACCGCGTGTGGCGCAAGACGCGGGTGAACGGCATCGCGGTCCATTTCATCACCGCGTTTCTGGACGTGCACTTAAAGGGCGATGCCAGCAAGCAGGCCTATCTGGATGTGCCCGGCGAAAGCTCGGACGGCGCGGTTTGGAAGGGCGGGCCCGCTCCCTATGCTGCGGTCAGCCAAGGCGGCGACAATCCGACATGGAAAGGCTTCGTGAAGGACCATCAGGACGGGCTGATGTTGCGCCATCTCGCGGCCAAGCCTACGCAAACGCCCGTGCCGAAGCCCTGATCGCCTGATCAGTTGGCCGAGAGCGCGGGCGGCTGGGCGGCGCCGTTCGGCGCACCATACGTGAAATGGCTGATGATCCAGTCGCGCAGCATGTAGATCGCCGGATCGGCTAGATCTTCGGTATGCGTCTTGAGGTAATAGCCGAAGCCGTCGCCGGAGATGCGGTCAAACGGCATGACCAGCTCGCCCTTGGCGATCTCCTGCGCGAACATGTCGATATCCGCGAGCACGACGCCTGACGCGCTCATAGCATAGCGCACCGCCGAAAATGCGGTGTCAAAGGCAAGGCCATCGTTCGTGTCGATCGCTAGGCGCTGCTGATCGGCATAGCTGCTCCACAGCAGCCCGCGCGGCTCGCCCTCCAGCTTGACATGGAGCAGCTCGTTATCCTGCAGGAACTGTTCGAGGCCCTTGCCTTTATGCGCGTCTGCCGTGGCGGGCGAGCAGAGCGGCGCAACCCGCACCATCCAGAGCAGATCGGCGACCTTGTCGTCCACATTGGGCCGATCAAACACGATCGCCATATCGACATTGGCCCTGGGTTCGCCGGTCACGTTCGACGAGGTGACGTCTATGCGCACCTCGGGATGCTCTTTGTGAAAGTCGCGGATCAGCGGCAACGCGTTCTGGTAGAGCAGCGATGGGGGAATGTGCAGCCGCAGCGGTCGGCTTTCGAGATCCTTGTTGCGGATCGTGTTGATCGTCTGCTCCATCCGGTCGAGGCATTTGCCGATGACCGGGAGCAGGATCGCGCCCGCAGGGGTCAGCTTAAGGCCAGTCGGCCCACGCTCGAACAAAGGCTTGCCGACAAGATCTTCGAGGCTGCTGACATGGCGGCTCATCGCGCTTTGTGAGACCGTCAGGGCCTGCGCGCCCCCGGTAAAGCTCATGTGGCGGCCCACGGCCTCAAACGCGCGCAAGGCGTTGAGCGGCAGCCAGCGTCGATTGATGAGGCGGTCGGTGGCTATCTGAATTTCTCCCTCGCTCGCAGCAGATTGCCCGCCGCATTGATCTACGTCAATGCGGGTCATTCTCGGTACGGCCTTGCCGAATTATAAGCAGATATAATATAGGCTTCCGCCCATGGTTATGGAACACGCTGATGCAACTGCCTCCCGAATTCGATTTCCATGCGCTCGAAGTGTTCGTCCTGACTGTCGATCTGGGCGGGATGACCGCGAGCGCGCAGCAACTGCGCATCACCCAATCGGCGGTTTCGCAAACCATCGCGCGGCTTGAACAGGGGATCGGCACGGTGCTGTTCGACCGGGCGCTGCGGCCCTTGGGGCTCACGCCTGCGGGGCGCGCGCTTTATGAGCGGGCGACGCGCCTTCTGGCCAGCGCGCGCGCTGTGGTTGACGAGGTGCGCGAAGGCGCCAACCAGCCGATCGACAAAGTCACCGTCGGCATGTCGGAAACGGCCGCGATCCTCCTCACTGCGCCGCTCCTTGTGCAGCTTGGGCCGAAAGTTGGGCGCTGGCGCGTGCGATCGGGAATTTCGCTTAGTCAACAGCAGGATTTCCTCGCGCGGCGCTGCGACATGCTCGTGACCGGCAGCAGCGCGCTCGAAAAGCACGAGGGGATCGAGCATCATGATGTGCTCGATGATCCGTTCCTGCTGGTGTTTCCTAAGGATTATCGCGGCTTGGCCGATGATATCGAAGCCATTCAAGGCCTTCCGTTCGTGCGGTATTCGCTGGAGACCGGGATGGGACAGCGGATCGAAAGTCAGCTTCTGCGGATGCGGCTGAGGCTGCCCAATGTGATCGAGGTGGAAAGCATTCACCAGCAGCTCAACTCGGTAACGCACGGGATTGGCTGGAGCATTACTTCGCTGCTGTGCCTTGCCGCCATGCCCGAGGTCATCCCTGATCTGCGGGTCGAGCCCCTGCCGCGCGCACGCTTTTCCCGGCGGATACAGGTCGTGAGCCGCGCGGGTGAGCTGGGCGATCTGGCTGTGCGCACCGCAGCGCTGGCAGGCGAAGTGATCCGCGAGCACAGCCTGCCGCCCGTTCTCGAACAGCTGCCATGGGCTAAAGACCTGATTGCGCTGACCTGATCCGGCAGGCACCCAGGGCATTACCGAAGTGAATATTATACATTAATTTATTTCATGGGCTGAATGAGAGATCGAAAAGGGCTAAACTTATTGGCCATCGCGGGTCTGCCATCACAGACCCCGATTTCGTCATTTTGAGCGGGTGTAACTATGAATCTCATGACATCCCCGGTTACGGTCAAGGACAAGGGCCTTGAGGTTGCGCTGCCCAGCGGCGAATTGGCCTATTTCAATCATTATTGGCTGCGCGACAATTGCTCGACCTCGTTCGATCCCGAAACGCGCGAGCGGGTGTTCGATATCTTTCATCTCGCGCAGCCGCCCCATCCATCTTCCGCGCACGTCGCCAATGGCGCGCTGGAAATTGTCTGGTCGGGCGAAAATCACACCAGCCGCTATCCGCTTGGCTGGCTGGAAAGCTACAGCAAGGGCGAACGCCGCGCTGATCCGGCCGAACTGAAGCGTGTCTCGTGGTATGGCGATCATTACCCGAAGATGGCCCGCTTTGCCCATGCCGACCTGATGGCTGATCGCCAGCTGGTGGCGCAGTGGCTGCGCGCCATGCTGGTCGAAGGCGTGTCGCTCGTCACCGAGATGCCCGACAGCGATCAGGCGTTGACCGATCTGGTGAAATTGATGGGGCAGGTCCGCCCCACGTTCTTCGGCGACTATTTCGATGTGCGCACGCATATCGCGCCGACCAATCTCGCTTACACCGCCAAGGCGCTGGAGCTGCACACCGATGTGCCGGCCGAAGACCTCGCCCCCGGCGTGCAGTTCCTGCATTGCCGCGCCAACAGCGTTGAAGGCGGCGAAAACCTGTTCCTTGATGGGCTGGCGGTGGCCAATGATCTGCGCGAACAGTTTCCAGAAGACTTCAAGCTGCTCTCCGAAACTGCCGTGCCGTTCTACTTCGAGCACGACAATCAGGATGTCCGCGCCCGCCAGCGGGTGATCGAGCTTGACGAAAACGGCGATGTGTCAGGCGTAACCATCAGCCAGCATATGGCCGATGTGTTCGATCTGCCGCAGCACTTCATGGACCGTTATTACCCGGCGTTCTGCCGTTTCGGGCGGATGTTGCAGGCCGACAAATACCTCATGCGGTTCCGGATTGCGGCGGGCGAATGCATCGTGTTCGACAACCACCGCATCGTCCATGGCCGCTCGGCTTATTCGGCGACCAGTGGTGATCGCTATCTGCGCGGCACTTATGCCGATCGCGGCGAGATGCGCAGCACGTATCGCGCGCTCACCAGCAAAGGCCGCTTCGCATGAGCGATCTTGACGGCGAAGCGCTGCACCAGCTTCGCGTCGATCTGGCGGCGGCCTTTCGGCTGACCGCACATTTTGGCTGGCATGAATCGGTGGGCAATCATTTCAGCGCGGCGGTCTCTGACGATGGTCGGCGTTTTTTGCTGAACCGCAAGTGGCAGCACTTTGCCTCGATCCGTCCCGATGATCTGATGCTGCTCGATGCTGGCGATGCCGATGTGATGACGCGTAGCGATGCACCCGATGCATCTGCATGGACCATCCACGGTGCGATCCATCGCGAATGTACGAGGGCGCGGGTGATCCTGCATTGCCATCCGCCTTATACCACCGCGCTGGCGACTTTGCGCGATCCCTCACTCCTGCCGCTCGACAACAACACCGCGCGGTTCTTTAATCGCGTCGGCATGGATCTGGAGTTTGGCGGGATCGCCGACGAGGCTGCCGAAGGTGCCCGGCTTGCCGCCTCGCTGGGCAATTACAAAACGCTGATGATGGGCAACCACGGCCTGACTTGCATCGGCGACACGGTGGCCGAAGCGTTCGAGGATCTCTATTTCTTCGAGCGCGCGGCGCAGACACTGATGCTGGCCTACGCCTCGGGTAAGCCACTCAATGTGCTATCTGACGAGATTGCCGAGAAAACCGCGCAAGGGTGGGACGACTACAAAGGCATGGCCTTTGCCCATTTCGATTATCTCAAATCGACGCTCGGCGCGCTGAACTGACGCGCATGACCGGCATTCCTGCCACCATGACCGCCGTGCTCATGACCGGCAATGGCGGCTTCGACAAGCTGGATATCCGCAGCGATGTGGCCGTGCCGGTCCCGGGCCCGGGCGCTGTGCTGATCCGCGTGGGCGCGGCGGGGGTTAATAACACCGATATCAACACGCGCACTGCCTGGTATTCAAAGTCTGTCGTCGCCGCGACCGAGGCTGGCGGCAGCGATGGCTTCGCCGAGGCGCGGACCGAGGATTCGGGCTGGGCCGGAAATTTGCCGCAATTCCCGCGCATTCAGGGGACCGATGCCTGCGGCCGGATCGTGGCGGCGGGGCCAGGGGTGGACCCCGCGCGGATCGGCGAGCGCGTGCTGGTCGAGCCAGTGTTTCGCGGGGCAAGCCGGTTTGAGGCAACCTATTTCGGCTCGGAAGTCGATGGCGCGTTTGCAGAGTTTGCGCGTGTGCCCGCGATCCATGCGCACCGGATCGAGTCGGCGCTCAGCGATGCCGAACTTGCCTCGTTTCCCTGCGCCTATTCGGCTGCGGAGAATATGCTGACCAGAGCCAGGCTGGCCGACGGTGAGCGCGTGCTGATCACCGGCGCTTCGGGCGGGGTAGGGTCGGCAGCAGTCCAACTGGCGCAGCGGCGGGGCTCCAGCATCGTTGCCTTAGCGAGCGCTGACAAAGCCGACGCTGTGCTCGCATTGGGCGCGGCGCAAGTCTTGCCGCGCGATGCCGATCTGGCAGCCATATTCGGGCCGGATCATTTCGACGTGGTGATCGACATCGTTGGCGGCGCAGGCTTTCCCGCGCTGTTCCAGGTCTTGAAGCGCGGCGGGCGCTATGCCGCAGCAGGGGCGATTTCCGGGCCGATTGTCGAACTCGACTTGCGCACGCTATACCTTAAAGACCTCACTTTGCTGGGGTGCACGATCCTCGAACCAGAGGTATTTCCAAACCTCGTCGGCTATATAGAGCGCGGCGAGATCCACCCTCTGGTATCCGCGACATGGCCATTGGCGCAGATTGTCGAGGCGCAGCGCGCCTTCCTGACCAAACAGCATGTCGGCAAAATCGTCCTCATCCCCTGAAAGAAAGCTCCTTCTCATGAAAATCGGATTTATCGGCCTTGGCAACGTTGGCGGCAAGCTGGCCGGGAGCCTGATCCGCAACGGCCATGATGTCACCGTGCGCGATCTCGATGCCGGGCTGGTGGCCGAATATGTCGCGCGCGGCGCGGCCTCCGCCGATAGCCCGCGGGCGTTGGGCGAAGCGGTGGATGTGATCATCACCTGCCTGCCGTCCCCCGCCGCGAGCGCCGCCGTAGCCGAGGGCGAGGACGGGTTCTTGCAGGTGATGCGCCCAGGGCAGGTGTGGATGGAGATGAGCACGACCGACTATGCTGAAGTGCTGCGGCTCGGACCGCTGGTCGAAGCGCGCGGCGGCCTGTTCATGGAATGCCCGGTTTCGGGCGGGTGCCACCGTGCTGACACCGGCAACATCTCGATCTTCGCCGCCGGCCCGCGCGAAGGGTTCGAGCGGGTGCTTCCCGTACTCACCACTTTGGGCCGCCGCGTGCTGCACACCGGCGATTGGGGCACCGCCTCGCAGCTCAAAGTCATGACCAATTTCCTGTGCACCGCGCACCTCGTCGCGCTCGCCGAGGCGCTGACCGTGTGCAAGGCGGTGGGTTTGGACATGAACACGACTTACGAGGCGATCCGCATTTCGTCGGGCAACAGCTTTGTTCACGAAACGGAATCGCAGGTGATCTTGAACGGTAGCCGCGACATCAACTTCACGATGGACCTCGTCTCCAAGGACGTCGGCCTGTTCGACAAGATCGCGCAGGAAACCGGCGTGCCAGTCGAAATGTCGCCGCTGATCGTGCGCCTGTTCAAGGAGGGCGAGGCCTCCTACGGCTCGCGCGAAAACTCGCCCAACATCATCCGCCGCTACGAAGAGCCAGTCGGCGTTAAAGTGCTGGGCACGGGCTTTCCCGAGCAGATGGTGGACGACGAGCCCGAAGAGCCAGGCTACGAAGTGGTGCCGCGCCGGTAAACGGCCCACCGCTGCTGAAGCCCTTTTTTCAAGATGCGCTCATGCTGAGCCTGTCGAGGCGTGTTGGCGCAGCGGTTGCGTGAGTACCCTTTGACAGGCTCAGGGTATGCTGGGGTTGTGGCGGAAACTTTGAGCGTTAAGCTCTAACTGACCTGCGCCGCTGCGCGGATCAGGGCTGCGCCCTTTTCGGCGACCATGACCGTGGGCGCGTTGACATTGCCGGAGGTGATCGAGGGAAAGATCGAGGCGTCAATCACCCGCAGATCTGCGATGCCATGCACGCGCAGCTGGTTGTCGACCACGCTGCGCGCTGGGTCGGTCCCCATCATGCAGGTCGAGGTGGGGTGGTAGACCGTGTCGGCGCGGGCGCGAAAATCTTCTAGCAGGCTGTCCTCGTCGGCGCATTGCGTGCCCGGCACAAGCTCCTCGGTGATCACTTCTGAGAGCGGGCGGCTTTGCGCAATCTGGCGCAGCAGGCGAACCCCAGCGCGCGCTTCGGCCACATCCTGTTCGGTGGCCAAATAGTTTGGGTGGATGGCAGGCTTGGCAAAGGGATCGGGTGAAGCAATCGCGAGGTGCCCCCTGCTGGTCGGTCGGCAGCTGTTGAACGAAAGCAGAAACGCAGGGAAAGGATCGGGATTGAGCAGCCGCCGCGATGCGAGCGGGGTCTTGGTGTAGCTCACCGGGCTGAAGTAAAGCTGCAAGTCAGGCCGGGCCAAATCGGGCGACGAGCGCACAAAGCCGCCGGCCTGGTTGACGCTCATCGAGAGTGGCCCGTGCCGGTTGAAAAGATAATGCAAGGCCGCCCAAGCCTTGCCGCGAAAGGGGCCCAGCTCGTTGTTCAAGGTCGGCACTGAGGTGCGATAGAAATAGCTGACGGCAAGGTGATCCTGCAGGTTTTGTCCGACCGCTGGATTGTGATGCACCACCGCGATACCTTGCTGGCGCAAGGTTTCCCCATCGCCGATGCCCGAATGCTGTAGCAGATGCGGAGAGCCAATCGCGCCTGCGCACAGGATCACCTCGCGGCGCGCGCGAATCACCTTCTCGCGCTTGCCTTGTCGGTACGCGACACCGACCGCGCGGCCATTTTCGATCAGCACGCGGGTGGCCTGTGTATGCTTCATCAATTTAAGATTGGCGCGGCGGCGCGCGGGCCAGAGGTAGGCGTTGGCAGTCGAGGCGCGCCAGCCGCCGCGCGTGTTGATCTGATAGATGCCGAAGCCTTCGCCTGCCGGACCATTGAAATCGCGCGTTTCGGGAAAACCCATTTCGCGGCCCGTGCTCAAAAACCAGTCGCACAAGGGATGTACATGGCGGCTGATGTCGGTCACGTGTTGTGGTCCGCCCCGGCCGTGCCGGTCGCTCGGGCCCAGATCATGATCTTCCGTGCGAATGAAAAAGGGCAGCACGTCGTCCCAGCTCCAGCCGATGTTGCCTGCCGCGCGCCAATCCTCAAAATCATGCGGAAAGCCGCGCACATGGACCATGGCATTGATCGAGCCCGATCCGCCGATTACTTTGCCCCGCGGCCAATAGCTGCTGCGCCCGCCCAGCGCCGCAATCGGCTGAGTATCGAACATCCAGTTGATCTTGGGATCGAAAAACGTCCGGCCATAGCCGATCGGCAGCTGAATCCAGATCGACATGTCCGATCCGCCCGCTTCAAGGAGCGCGACTTTGACGTCTGCGTTTTCGGTCAGGCGGCTGGCCACCACGCAGCCAGCCGTGCCCGCGCCAACGATGACGTAATCGGCTTCTTCGGTGTCCATTTTGAGCCTCAGTGAACCGGGTGCTGCGTCATCTCGAGATGCAGCATCGTGCCTGTGTAGGGATTGGCGCGCGCCACTTCTTCGTTCAGCTCGACGCCCAGCCCGGGCGCGGTGGGCGGAATGACATGGCCCTGCTCGAACTGCATCGGGGTTTTCAGGATATCGCTGTGAAAACCGCCCCATTCCTCGATGCTTTCAAGGATGAGGAAATTGGGCGAACACGTCGCCAGCTGGACATTGGCCGCGCCGACGACCGGGCCGCAATAGAGATGCGGCGCGATCTGGATATGGCGCGCCTCGGCCATGCCGGCGATCTTCTTGGCCTCCAGAAGCCCCCCCACGCGGCCAAGGTTCATTTGGAGAATGGCGGCGCTGCCTGCTTCGATCAGACGGGCAAAGTCATACTTGGTGGTCAGACGTTCGCCCGTCGCGATAGGAATGCTGGTCGCGCGCGCGACTTTGGCCATTTCTTCGGGCGCATCGGGGGGAACGGGTTCTTCGAGCCAAAGCGGGTCATAGGGCTCTAGCCGCTTGGCCAGACGGATTGCGCCGGCAGCGGTCATCTGGCCATGCGTTCCGAACAGGAGATCGGCCTTGGTGCCCACCGCTTCGCGCAAGGTCCGCGCAAAACGCTCGCTCAACTCCAGCGCTTCCAATGACAATTGGCGCCCGTCAAACGCGGTGTAGGGCCCGGCAGGATCGAACTTGAGCGCGGTAAAACCCATATCCAGATACTCGGCGGCGCGGATGGCCGCGAGATCGGGGTCGTGATAAACGTCGGTTTGATCGCCGGGGCGCGGATAAATGTAAGTGTAGGAGCGGAGCCGCTCGTGTACTTGCCCGCCGAGCAGCTTGTAGACCGGCTGATTGGCTGCCTTGCCGACGATGTCCCAGCACGCCATTTCAAGCGCGCTCAGCACGCCCATCAGCGAGAGATCGGGATGCTGGGTAAACGCGCTGGAATAGACCCGCCGCCACAGCGCTTCGATATTGTGCGGATCGATGCCGGCGGCGTAACGCGCAAACACGTCCTCGATCATCTTGGCAACCAGATGCGGCGAAAACGGCACGCAATAGGCCTCGCCGATCCCCGAGATGCCATCGTCCGTGGTCAGTTTGACGAAAACGAAATAGCGCCCGCCGAAATGTGGCGGCGGATTGCCGACCACGAATGTCTCGATATCGGCAAGCTTCATGATGCGCGGAAGCCGTTCACGACCTTGACTTCGAGGAAGTCATGCAGGCCAAATTCGCCCCATTCGCGCCCGTTGCCCGATTGCTTGTAGCCGCCGAACGGCGAACCATAATCCTGACCCGCGCCATTGATGTGCACGCTGCCTGCGCGCACCAGCCGCGCGACGCGCCGCGCTTTGTCGAGATCGTCGCTCTGGACATAACCTGCCAGACCATAGGGGCTGTCGTTGGCAATCGCGATGGCTTCCGCCTCGTCGGCAAAGGGGATCATGACCAGCACAGGCCCGAAAATCTCCTCCTGCGCCACCGTCATCTGGTTGGTCACATCGGCAAACACGGTGGGCTTCACGAAATAGCCCTGCTCGAAGCCTTCGGGCTTGCCCGGACCGCCCGCGACCACGCGCGCGCCTTCGGCAATGCCCGCCTCGATCAAACGCTGGATCTTGGCGAAATGGACTTTGCTGACCACAGGGCCGATGTGCTTGCCCGGCTCACGCGGATCGCCGACCTTGATCTTGTCCGCAGCCGCAGCTGCGAGCGCGACCGCTTCGTCATAAACCGAGGCTTCGACCAACATGCGGGTCGGCGCGTTGCACGATTGGCCAGCGTTCTCGAAGCAATGGCGCACCCCGCGCGCGATCGCTTTGGGCAGATCGGCGTCGGCAAAGACGATGTTGGCCGATTTGCCCCCCAGCTCTTGCGAGACGCGCTTAACCGTCTCGGCCGCCGTCTTGGCAACATGGACGCCCGCACGGGTCGATCCGGTGAACGAGACCATCTCGACCAGCGGATGCCCGGTCAGCGCATCGCCGATCCCGGCGCCGGTGCCGTGGACCATGTTGAACACGCCTGCGGGAAAGCCCGCCGCATCGATGAACTCGGCGAAAAGCTGCGCCGAGAGCGGGGCGATTTCGCTGGGCTTGAGCACCATCGTGCAGCCTGCAATCAGCGCGGGGCCGATCTTCGCGGCGAGCTGGTTGATCGGCCAATTCCACGGGGTGATCAGCACGCACACGCCTACTGGCTCGTGCACCAGCATGGCATGGCCGCCCATCGGCTTTTCCCATGCCATCGCGCGCGCCGCGGTGATCGTCTCGCGCAAATGGCCGGGTCCGCATTCGGCCTGCGCATCGCGCGAGAGATCGAGCGGCGCGCCCATTTCGGTGGTGATCGCGGTGACCATTTCGTCATAGCGTGCTTCGAACACCGCGATCAGCTTTTCGGTGAGCGCGATCCGTTCATCAAGGGTGAGCGCGGCAAAGCCACCGAAGGCGGCATGCGCGGCGCGCACCGCCCGGTCGGCATCGTCCGGGCCGCACAAGGCAACTTGCGCGCAGACGTCCTCGGTTGCCGGATTGATGGCTTCGAAGATTTCGCTTGAAGTGGCGGGCAGCGTCCATTCACCGCCGATGTAGGACTTAAGCAACTGCACGGGGGAGTTCGTCGACATAACCAATGGCTCGTTTCTGATCAGCTACGATGTACTTCGCAGCCATGAAATAGTGGAACGCGGCCCAGAAGCCGGTCGGCGCGAGGATGAGCAGGGCCGAACGCAGCGAGGCGGCGTCTGGCCCGGCGGGGCCGGCGAAGTAATCGCTGAGCATGCCGACGCCTTGCGGCGCGACAATCAGGTTGAACACGTTGGCGACGAGCAGCGCGATGGCACTGAACATCGCGCGCATCTTGGGCGGTGCGAGGTTTTGGCCCAGCGCGAAGGCAGGGCCGATATAGAAATAGATGCCGGGGATGAAGAGCCAGAGCGAGATCGTCGCGATGGTCAGGGAATTGGTGTAAAATGCCAGGATCGAGGGGATTGTGGCAGCCACCGTTACCCCGCCCAACAGGTAAACAATTCTGCGCGGATCGACATAGGACGGCCGCCCCAGCAGCCAAGCGGTGAGCAGCGAAGCGCCGATGCCCATGACCAGATGAATCGGGCCGACGATGCCGCCCGCTGCGCCGACGTCAAGATTGTACGTGCGCTGGAGGAATGTTGGCGTGAACCACATCAGCCCCCAACCCCACAGCGCCGAAACCCCGCTGCCCATCATCACATGCACTGCGGCGCGCTGGCTGAGGCAGAAGCGCAGGGTTTCGCCGAGCGTTGGCGATTTATCGGTATCGACCGCGTCAAGCTGACCGCGCTTCGGCTCTTTGATGGTCGCCATGATGAGCAGAGCAAGAAAGACGCCCGGAATGCCGAGCACGAGGAAGGCCGCCCGCCAGCCATATGCATGCGCGACTGCGCCTGCCATGTCCGCGCCGAGCCATGCGCCGATCGGTGCGCCGAGGCAGAAGATCGTCATCGCCATCGGGCGGCGCGCGGCCGGAAAGTAATCGCAGATGATCGACGTGCACGAAGGCGTTCCGCCCGCTTCGCCGATACCAACCCCCATGCGCGCGAGCAGCAAGGTCGTATAGCTGCGCGACAGGCCGCACAGCGTGGTCATCAGCGACCATAGCGTGATCGACACCGCGAGGAGATTGCGCCGGTTCGAGCGGTCGGCGATCCACGATAGCGGGATGCCCATGGTGACATAGAACAGCGCCAGTGAGACGCCGGTGAGGAAGGCGACGCCGCCATCACTGAGATTTAGCTCGAGCCGGATTTCCTCGAGCACGGTGGACATGACGTAGCGATCGGCGATGTTGATCGTGTAGGCCAGCATCATGATCATCAACACATACCAGCGCAGCGCAACCGAGGCGGATGCTTCGCCCGCCGGGACGTCATTTGCCGTGCCGATACCCGCCATACCTTGAAGTCCTGTTCTGTTACGGTACCTGTTTCAGGCCTTGCGGCATGAACCTCCCGGTCCGGCGAATAACATTCGCTGTTCCCTTGCTTGAACGGCAGGCCGCAATAGTCAAGCGCGCGGTGGCAAAGGCGAAGCGATTGCGGAACGCTTGCTGCGATGCATTAGCAGCCACTTAGCGCGGCAATAAGCCCACTCTATGCAACTGCGGAGGGGTACTGCCCATTCGCAGCGCCATGGCGCAAATGGCCGATTTGCGCGACTTACGCCGAAAATTCAGCGAAACCCGCCTGCGCGGCTAACATCCAAATGCGCACCATAAGCAACTTTTGTGCTCTCAAATTGTTATTTTGCCATGGGTTCATGCTGAAATCCGATTGGAAGCGCACCGCCCGTTGGTTCACCTCCGCGATCAGGATTGCATTGGACCAACGACATGAACGATTTTAGCCGAATTGGCGCACTCCTCGCCCAACGGCGCGAAGGCCATTGCCTGCCGCAAGGGCTGTACAATGGCCTCGACGCATTTGCGTTTGATCAAGAGGCGATTTTTGGCACCAGCTGGCTGATGGCCGGCTTCGAGTGCGAATTGCCAAGGCCCGGCAGTTATCTCTCGCAGATGTACGGCAAGTGGCCGTTGCTGATCGTGCGCGGCAAAGACGGCGAGATCCGCGCGTTTCATAACAGCTGCCGCCATCGCGGCTCGATGATCTGCCCCCCGGGAAGTGGCTCCTCACCCAAACTGGTGTGCCCTTATCACCGCTGGACGTACGAGCTTGACGGCTCGTTGCTCTCCGCGATGCGCATGGGCGATGATTTCGAGAAAGACGAGCACGGGCTTCACCCGGTGCGGATCGAGCTGGTCGCGGGTGCGATGTTTATCTGCTTTTCGGACAACCCGCCGCCATTCTCCGATTTTGCGGCAAAGCTGGAAACCTATCTGGTGCCCGCCAATCTCAAAGATGGCAAGCTGGCCTTCCAGAGCACCATTTCCGAATCAGCGAACTGGAAGCTGGTGATGGAAAACGGCCGCGAGTGTTATCATTGCGCGACCGGCCACCCTGAGCTTTCGCGCACTTTTCCGGTGGGCATGTCGAAGCATTTCGACGTGGCTGACGATGCGCGTGCGCAGGCGTTTCTCGACGAGATGCAGGCCTGCGGCCTCGCCACCGAGGCCCTCGAGGGCAGCTGGTGGCAATTGGCGCGGTTCTCGCTGAACCGCGATGTGGTCTCGCTTTCGATGGATGGTCAGCATGTCGTCAAAAAGCTGATGACCGATCTCAATGGCGGCTATGTCGGCTCGATGCGGTTGGCGGTCGATCCGCACTGCTTCATGCATTCGGTGGCCGATCACACCTTCATGTTCAGCGCGATGCCAGTTTCCCCCTGCGAGACCCATGTTACGGGCAAGTGGATCGTGCACAAGGATGCGGTGGAAGGCGTGGACTACACGATCGAAAGCCTGTCAGACCTATGGACCCGCACCAATTTGCAGGACAAGGAATTGGCCGAAAACAACCAGCTTGGCGTGAACAGCCCGGGTTACACCCCGGGGCCATACTCGCGTGATGCCGAGATGCTGGCGCTGCGCTTTACCGACTGGTACGTTGAGACCGCACGCAAATTTGTCGAGACTCATGGCCAAGGATAACTCTGGGGATAACCCCGGACCATATCGCCCCGAAACGCTGGCCGTGGCCTTTGGCTTCGACCCGCAGACGGCCATGGGCGCGGTCAAGCCGCCGGTCTATCTGACCTCGACTTTCATCTACCCGTCGGCTCAGCATGCCAAGGACGTCCACCGCGCATTCTTCGATGCAGAAGGCCCTTTGGTGGGGATAAGCAACCACATTTATTCGCGGCTCGGGCATCCCGGCCTCGATATTCTGGAAACGCGGCTGGCGGCGATTGATGGCGCAGAGGCGGCGGCTGCTTTTTCGAGCGGCATGGCCGCGCATTCTTCAATCGCGCTGGCATTCGTCCGCCCCGGCGAGAGCGTGCTCTATGGCCGGCCGATCTATGGCGGCGTTGATATGCTTTATTCGCAGGTGATGCCGCAATTTGGCCTGCATTTCGAAAATTACCTTGATGGGACCGACCCTGAAGGTGTGCGCAAGGCCGCCGATGCGGCGCTGGCGAAGGGGCCGCTGGCGCTCATCGTCGCCGAAACTCCGGCCAATCCGACTGCCGCGATTGTCGATCTTGATTTGATGGTAGCGGTGGCCGACGAAGTTGGCACGCGGACGGGCAAGCGGCCGCTGGTGGTGGTGGACAACACATTGCTCGGCCCGTTTGCCCAGCGCCCGATCGAGCACGGCGTGGACCTGTGTATGACTTCTCTGACCAAATATTGCGCCGGGCACAGCGATTTGCTGGCGGGCGGCATCAGCGGGCGAACCGATCTGATCCATCAACTTCGCACTTTGCGCACCACGTGGGGCAATCATCTCGATCCATTTACATCGTGGCTGGTCGTGCGCAGCCTTGAATCGGCTTCGGTGCGGATCGAGCGCGCGATGAGCAACGCGCGGCTCGTGGCCGAATTCTTGCGCGATCATCCCAAGGTCGCCGGGGTCACGTATCTCGGCTTTCTGCCCGAAGGGTCGCGGCGGCGCGAAGTCTATGACCGGCAATGCAAGGGCGCTGGATCGACCTTCTCGTTCCATCTCCATGGCGGCGAGGCGGAATCGTTTCGCATGCTCGATCACCTGCGGTTGTTGAAATTGGCGGTCAGCCTCGGCGGCTCCGAAACACTGATCTGCCATTCGGCGACCACCACGCATTATGCCGTGCCGCGCGAGATGCGGCTGGCAGGCGGGATCACCGATGGCACGATGCGGCTTTCGGTAGGACTGGAACATCCCGACGATCTGATTGCAGATCTGCGCCAAGCGCTTGAGGCGGTTTGAAATGCACGCAAATAACGGAATCGATGAATCCGCCATCAATGGCAGGTTTCCAGCGCCATCGCAGCGCTATGATCTGGTCGTGATCGGCGCTGGCCCGGCCGGCATCGCAGCGGCGATGGCCAGCTCGGGCAAGGGCAAGTCGGTGCTGCTGATCGATGAGCATCCTGTGCCCGGCGCGATGATGGGCAACGACGTGCCGCTGATGTTTGGCGGGCGGATGACCACTGCCACACTGAACCCCGAGCGCATGGTCGAAACCGTGTTCGTGACCGAGCCCGCGCTCGAAGCCGCGATGGAGGCGGGCGTGGAAGTGCTCTTGGGTACGTGCGCGTGGGGCGTCTACCGCAATGGACCGGGGATGGCCGCGTTGCCCGAGCGCGTGGTCGGCCTGGCCGATGCCAGCCGCGCCTGGATGGTCGGCTTCGATCACCTTGTGATGGCGACCGGCGCGCGCGATCTGGCTATCGGTTTTCCCGGCTGGAACCAGCCCGGTGTGATGGGCGCGGCGGCGCTGACCATGCTGCTGGCGCGCTATGAAGCGTTTGCGGGCAAGCGGGTGTTATTCATCGGTAGCCACGATCTCGCGCTCGAAACTGCGTTGCTCGCGCGCGACAAGGGCATCGATGTCGCAGGTCTGGTCGAAGTGCGTGGGTGCCCACAGGGCCGGGCCGAGCTGGTCAGCGCGCTGGAGCAGGCGCAGATCCCGTTTTTCCTTAATGACGCGATTGCGGAGGCCAAGGGCGGGCTCGACGGCGTATCGGGCGCAGTGCTGCGCTCCGGCGCTGCCATTGACTGCGATACAATCTGCCTTGCCTTTGGCACGGTGCCTGCCATCGAATTGGTCGATGCGATGGGCGGCGCGCGCACTCTGGATGGGATGCGCGGCGGCTATGTGCCGGGCATCGAGGAGGGCGTGAGCTTTGTCGGCGATTGCGCGGGCCTTGCCGATACCGGGTTTGACCATGTGGCTTACCGGATGGATTGGGCGCAGGCGCTGGGCGCGCTGAGCAAGCCCGATACCATCGTCTGCCAGTGCGAAGAAGTGACCCGCGCCGATCTTATCGGAGTGCAGCCGCCGAACTATCTGTCGCGCCCGGACCCGATGGCGGCGCGCTCGCTCGAAAGCCTGCTTGGCGATGGCCCAGCCAATCAGGACCAGATCAAGCGGCTGACCCGCGCGGGCATGGGCGTGTGCCAGGGCCGCCGCTGCCGCGATCAGGTGGCGATGATCCTGGCGCTGGAATCGAACAAGCCGTTTGGCACCATTCCGCTCGCCTCGCACCGTGCGCCGGTTCGCCCGATCCCGCTTAAAGTGCTCGCCGATTGGGATGAAGACCCCACCATGCGCGCGGGCTGGGATGTGTGGTTTGGCATTCCCACCCAGTGGACGCCCTACCGCGACATCGGCACGCCGCGCGAAAAGGTGCATCAGGACATGATTTCCGGGAACATGAGCCTGTGAGCGCGGCGATGAAGGTAGTCGTGGTCGGGGGCGGGGTGACGGGTCTGAGCGCCGCATGGTGGATGGCGCGTTCGGGCGTGCATGTCACGGTGCTCGACAAGTTCATCGTCGGCTGGGAAGCTTCAGGCCGCAACGGCGGCGGGGCATCGCATTATCAAAGCCCGCTGTTTGAAGAAGAGCAGCGGATGTGGCCGCAGATGGACGCGTTGCTTGGTTATCCGACCGAGCACCAGAAAGAGCGCATTGTCATCGCAGTGACCGAGCGCCAACTGGGCCAATATCACTACATCGCCAAGATGAACAACGAGATGGGCCACCGGGTCGATCTGCTCGATGCCAAACAGGCGCAGACCGCGGTGCCGCTGGCGGGTGAAAACTGCCTTGGCGGGATGCAATATCGCTTCGGCGGCCACGCCAATCCCCAGCGCACGGTGCAGGCTTATGCTTGGGCGCTGCAGGATCTGGGCGGGCGCATCGTGCAGCACAGCCCGGTCACCGGTTTTAAGACGCAGGGCGGCAAGGTGACGGTGGTCGAGTCTGCGACTGGGCGCTACGAATGCGATGCGGTTGTCGTCGCGGCGGGCCCGCAGATCAGCGGCTTGATGGCGCAGCTGGGCGTGGATGTGCCTCTTGCGGCGGCGCGCGCCGAGATGATCGTGACCGAACCTGCGCCGATGATGCCGCTGGGCGGGGTGGACGGCAACGGGCTTTATGGCCGCCAGACAATGCGCGGCAATCTGGCCTATGGCGGCGGCCCGCACGAGTGGATCGATGTCGATGCGACTGGCCCGGCGGCGCGGCCGACTTCGCCGTTGACGCGCAATCTGGCGCGGCGCGTGGCGGAGTTGCTGCCCAAAGCAGCGCACCTCAGCGTGATCCGCAGCTGGGCAGGCGTCATCGAGAATACCCCCGATGGCCGCCCGATCATCGACCGGATGCGCGATCCTGAAAACGTCGTGGTCGCGACGATGTCGGGCGTCGGGTTTGGGCTTTCGCCCGCTTCGGGCCATGCCATTCGCGATCTGGCGATCGAGGGGCATTGCACCTTTACCGATATTGGCAAGCTGTCGCTCTCGCGCTTTGATGGCATTGCGCCTGATTGGCGCGCGCAGCGGGGGTGGCTTGCAGCCGCATGAACAGGTATTCGGTTTTTGGCCTGATGCGCGGCGCGCTGGGCGGGCAGAAGCACTGGCAGCCCGCGTGGCGCGATCCAGAGCCGCGCGCGAGCTATGATGTCGTGATTATCGGCGGCGGCGGGCATGGGCTGGCCACCGCATATTACCTCGCCAAGGTCCACGGTGTGCGCAATGTCGCGGTGCTGGAGAAAAGCTGGATCGGCGGCGGCAATACCGGGCGCAACACTACCTTGGTGCGCTCCAACTACCGGCTCGCGCCGCTGCACAACCTGTTCGATTTCGGGCTGAAGATGTGGGAGCATCTTTCCGACGAATTGAATTACAACGTGATGTTTTCCCCGCGCGGCGCGATGTTCCTCGGCCATTCGGATGCGGACATGACCATGCTGGCGCAGCGCGGCGATGCCTTGCGCTGCGACGGGATCGATGCCGAATTGCTCACGCGCGATGAGGTTGCCAAAGTCGAGCCGTTGATCGACATGTCGCGCACCGCGCGTTTCCCCATCGAAGGCGCGCTGATGCAGCCGCGTGGGGGCACGGCGCGGCATGATGCAGTTGCATGGGGTTATGCGCGTGCCGCCGATGTGCTGGGTGTCGACATCATCCAGAAATGCGAAGTGACCGGGTTTGTGCGTGATGGCGCCGATGGTTCGGGGGCGGTGGTCGGCGTGGAGACCACGCGCGGGCGGATCGGCGCTGGCCGCGTCGGCATCTGCGTAGCAGGGCATAGCGGGCAAGTGGCGGGGCTGGCGGGCCTCAAGCTACCGATAGAATCGCAGACCTTGCAGGCGGTGGTGACCGAGGGCGTGAAACCGATGGTGAACAGCTCGGTGATGTCGCAATCGCTTCATTGCTACGTCAGTCAGTCGGACAAGGGCGGCATCGTGATGGGCGGCGATCCCGACAACTGGCCAAGCTACGCACGGCGCGGCCAGCCAACGGTGATCGAGACGGCGATTGCCCAGACTATCGCGATCATGCCCGCGCTCTCGCGGCTGCGCATGCTGCGCACGTGGTCGGGCGTGACAGACATGAGCTTTGATGGCGCGCCGATCATCGGGCCGACGCCGGTGCGCAACCTCTTCATCAACGGCGGCTGGTGCTATGGCGGGTTCAAGGCAACGCCTGCTTCGGGCTGGACGTATGCGCATACTTTGGCAACCGGGGCGGCGCATCCGCTGAACGCGCCGTTCGCGCTCGATCGGTTCGTGCGCGGAGCCACTGTCGATGAAACCGGGGTCGGCCCGATGCCGAACCACCGCTAGGTCTGGCGCTGAGATGTATCTGATCGATTGCCCCCATTGCGGCCCGCGCGCGCAGCTTGAATTCACCTATGAGCGCACGATGGATTCCATCGCGCCTGCAGGTGCGGACCCGCAAGAGGCGATGCGCGTGCTCTATAGCCGCGCCAATCCGATGGGCGCGGATGACGAGGTTTGGCGGCATACTTACGGCTGCCGTGCGTGGCTGGTGCTGACGCGCAACCGCATGACGCACAGCATCGATGCGGTGCGCGCTGTTGGGCCGGAGACTCTGGCATGAGCGCTGGTCCATCACGCATTTCCCCCGGCGGCGAGACTGTTACATTCACCTTCGACGCGGTGACCTACTGCGCGCGCGCAGGCGATACCCTTGCCGCCGCGCTGCTGGCCAATGGCGTTGGGCTTGTCGCCCGCAGCTTCAAGTATCACCGCCCGCGCGGGATCATGGCGGCCGGGATCGAGGAGCCGAACGCGCTGGTAACAGTGGGCGAGGGCGGGCGCGCCGAACCCAATACGCGCGCGACCGATCTGTTTGTGTATGAAGGCATGGTCGCGAAAAGCCAGAACGCCTGGCCCAGCCTGTCGCTCGATCTGGGCGCGGCGTTAGGGCTGGCTTCGCCTGCGCTGCCTGCGGGCTTTTATTACAAGACGTTCTTTGGCCCGGCCAAACGCTGGATGCGTTATGAGTGGCTCATCCGCCGCGCCGCTGGCCTCGGCAACGCGCCGACCTTGCCGGACCCTGACAAGTTCGCGCAGCGCGCCGCGTTTTGCGATGTGTTGGTGGTCGGCGCTGGCCCCGCCGGGATCAAGGCTGCACTGGAAGCGGCGGAGAGCGGCGCGCAGGTCATGCTGGTGGAGCAGGACGCGGTCTTGGGCGGTTCGCTCCACCGCGATCCCGATCCGGAATGCGACGCGGCGTGGATCGCAGCATCGGCAGCGCGCATTGCCGCGCTGGGCGGACGCATTTTGCTGCGCACGACCGCTTCGGGCTATTGGGACCACAATTTTCTGACGCTGACCCAGCGTCTGGCCGAACCCGGCGCGGTGCCGGCGCATGGCTTTGCACAGCAACTGTGGCATTTGCGCGCGGGCCGGGTGGTGCTGGCGACGGGCGTGATCGAGCGCCCGATCCCATTTACCAACAACGACCGGCCGGGCGTGATGCTGGCAGGTGCAGTGCGCACTTATGTGCGGCGCTACGGCGTGCTGCCGGGCCGGCGCGTGGTCATCGCCGCCAACAACGATGACGCTTATCGCACAGCGGCGGCGCTGATCGAAGCGGGCGCGGAAGTGCTCGCCATCCTGGATTCGCGCTCCTCGTCGACCGCCGATGCGCCTGATGGCGTGCCGGTTCTTTACGACGCGAGGCCGACCCACGTTAGCGGCACCGCGCATCGCCTGAGCCGCGTCACGGCGCTTGTCCGCGAGCGCGAGCAAAGCTGGACTGCTGATTTGCTGGCGGTTTCGGGCGGGTTCGTGCCGGTGGCGCACCTTCACATGCAGGCGGGCGGCAAGCTTGACTGGAACGAGGCGGCGCAGGCGTTTGTGCCCGGCGTAACGCATCAGAACTGCGTCACGATTGGCGCAGCCGCTGATCCCGTTCCGGCCACACCTGCGGCGCCAGCTGGCCATCCCAAGAAAAGCTTTGTCGATTTCCAGAATGACGTCAGCCTCGCCGATATCGATCTGGCCTGGCAGGAAGGCTATCGTTCGGTCGAACACCTCAAGCGCTATACCACGCTGGGCATGGCGACCGATCAGGGCAAGACCAGCAACATGGTCGCGCTCTCCCGGCTCGCCGAGCGCGGTCATGTGTCGGTGCCGCAGGCGGGGCTGACGACGTTCCGCCCGCCGTTCACGCCGGTGACTATGGGGCTGTTCGCCGGTGCCGGTGCGCGCAATGCGGCGGCGCATGAGCGGCGGCTGGCGCTGTATGATTTGCATGAGGCGCGGGGGCCGGTGTGGCAGCCGCTTGGCTATTGGTTCCGACCGCGCGCCTATACGCTGGGCAGCGAGACGCTGGCCGAGGCGGCGCTGCGCGAGGCGCGCGGCGTGCGCACCAGCGTTGGCCTCACCGATGTTTCCACGCTGGCCAAGTTCGAAGTCAGCGGCCCGGATGCGGCGGCGCTGCTCGAAATTGTTTGCGCCACGACCGTCTCAAAGCTGGCGGCGGGGCGCGGACGCTACACGTTCATGCTGCGCGAAGACGGCATGGTGTTTGACGATGGCACCGTTTGGCGGCTGGCCGAAGATCGCTACCTGCTGACCAGTTCGACCGGCGGCGCCGACCGGATGGCCAGCCACCTCTCGTTTGTGCGCAATGTGCTGCGGCCTGAATTGCGGGTGTCGGTGGTCAATGTGCAGGAGCATCATGCCGGAATTGCGTTCGCCGGACCGAAAGCCAGCACGCTGCTGGCCGGGCTGATCGGAGAAGCGCCGCCGCGCCATATGTCGCTGGCCCGCGCGGTGATCGCCGGGGTGCCGGTGTTGCTTCTAGCGGCGAGCTACAGCGGCGAGCGCGCATTCGAAATTTATGCCGAGGCAACACAGGCGCAGCCGGTGTGGCGGGCGCTCGCCGCCGCTGCCGAGGCCGAGGGTGGCGCGCCTTATGGCATGGACGCGATGGAATTGCTGCGCATCGAGAAGGGCCATGTCGTCGTCGGCGGCGAAGTCGATGGGCGCACCACGCCGCGCGATCTGGGCCTCGACAAGATGCTGAACAAGGCGGGCGGCTTCATCGGCGCGAATGGACTGCAACGGCCTGCGCTGAGCGAGCCGGGGCGGATCGAGCTGGTCGGGCTTGAAGCATTGGGTGGCGAGATTGCCGAGGGGGCGATGCTAATCGGCGCGGGCGGCGGAGCACCGCAGGGCCATGTAACGGCGGCGGGACGGCGCGTGATCGAAGGCGGCGCTATCGCGCTGGCGCATCTGGCCGGGGGCCATGCGCGCCGCGGCGAGGAGCTGACCGCGGCTTCGCCTACCCGCGGCATTACCACTCGCGTTCGCGTGGTCGCGCCGCATTTCTATGATCCGGCCGGAGAGCGCTATCGTGACTGAGCTGACGATCACCGCGCTGCCGCCTGCGCCGCTGAACGCGGCCGAAATCTGGAGCAATCCTGCGCAAGTTTCGGTCAGGTGTCAGGCGGCTCTGGGCTTCGCGCTGCCCGGCATGGGGCAATCGGCGGGGAGCGAGGCGCTGAAATTGCTCCGCTATGAGCCGACGGTGTGGCTGGCCGAAGGCGACGTAGCGCCGCTCGCGGCGGTTTTGGCCGAAGACGGCGCAATCACAGCCATCGGCGGCGGCATCGTGCGGGTGCGCATCGCAGGGGCGGGATGGCGCGCGCTGTTGATGCAAGGCGGGGTGTTTGAAGCGGAAGCCGCCGCCTTCGCACCGGGGCACTGTGCGGCAACGGTAATCGATCATGTCGCGGTGCGTCTGTTTGTGGAAAACGAAGATGCCTGTCTTGCTTATGTGCCATCAAGCTATGCCGCTGCGCTGATGCACTTCTGGCATGATGTGCTTCCGCTGGTTGGCGCAGATTGACGCTTGCGCCCCTGCCTGCGCAGGGGCGTGGCGGGCATTTCAGGCCCGTGCCTGCATCGGATCGGCGGCTGACAGGATAACGCGGGCTTCGATCCCGCCGCCAGGCTGTCGTCGTTCGCGGACGCGCAAGGCCAGCGTAGCGGCAAAAGCGACGGCGCTCATGCTGGCGAACATCACCAGCATGGCATCGTACCCTTGCGGATTCTGAGGCCCGGCGGCAAACGCATCGTTGAGCCCGCCCGCCGCAAAATTTGCCGCTGCCAGCCCAAGGCTCTGCAGCATGTTGATCAGGCCGTAGGCGGTGCCGATGCGGCTTTTTTCCGCCAGCATCGCGGTGGCAGGCCAGATCACTGCGGGAATGACCGAAAAACTGATCCCCATCAGCACTGTGGAAACCCAAAGCCCCCAATCGGTGAGCGCGAGCACCATGAAGGTTAGCGGCATGAGCGCCGCGCCTATGGTCAGCAGGCTTGCGCGCAGGCCCACCTTGTCGGCGATCAGTCCGAAAACCGGGGTCGCAAAGATCGCGGCTGCAAAGACCCAACTGTTGGCAATGCCGGCCTCCGCCAGCGTGATCCCTTTGACGTCCTGAAAAAACTGGATCGAAAAGGTCGAGCGGAATGGAAAGAAAACGCTGGCAAACAGCACGTTGAGCCACAGGATGTACCAGAACGAGCGGCTGAAGGTGAACAGATCGCTGAACACGAACCGCTCCCCCGGCGTGCCGACCACGCGCAGATGGGGCAAGCGGCGATCAAGCAGATAGAGCGCCAGCGATGTGATGACGCCGATCGCAGTGAGACCGGCGGCCAGCCACAGCGGCGGTTGCCAGCCGATGGCATAGAGCGGGGCGGCCCAGCTTGTCGAAGTGTCGGCAGCATAAGAACCAACGCGCGCCAGCGAAAAGAACAGGGCAACCGCCAGTGCGCCGCCGCCGCCATGAAACCACTGTGCCAGAACCACGAGGAGCGCGATGTAAAGTGTTTCGTTGCCGAGCCCGAACAGCAGCCGTCCGACGATCATCACCATATAAGGTTCGCCAATCGCGGTCAGCACCGCGCCTAGCGTGCACAAGATCGCCGCGCCGAGCGCCGCCCGCGCCGCGCCGATCCGGTCGATCAGCACGCCGCCGATAATCGCCAGCGGAATGTTTGGCAGGCTGAACACCGCGCCCAGCGTGCCAATCTGGCTCTGGCTGAAGCCGCGCTGATCGCGCAGCAGATCGGCAATCGGCGCGATCGAATCATAGGTATAGTAACTGCCCATGATCGTCAGCGCCGCAAGCAGCAGCACGACCCATCTCACCTGCGTTTCGGCCATCTGCTCCCCTTCGCGATGCGGCACTTAGTGCAGGCGCGCACCTTGCCGGCGCAGTTCGGCCTGCACCGCGCCGACATCGATATCGGCAAAACTGCGCCCCGTCTTCACCGCAATCGCGGCGGCGGTTCCCGCACCTTGGCCCGATACCGCGCAGCACATCATGTTACGCACCGCAGCATGGCTGACCTTGTCGCCGCCGATCACGCGGCCCGCCACGATCAGGTTGTCGATGCCTTTGGGCAGCAGCGCGCGGTAGGGCACATGGAAGTAGCGCCCGGTGGTCGGCAGGATGAGCAAGCCGTAGCCATCGATGAATTCCGGGAAAATGCCGATTGAATCCTCGAAGCGGGCTTGCTGGCGCACGTCGTCGGCGGACATGTTGTAGGCAGCATCGATCTTGCGGGTGTCGCGGATGCCCAGGGTCATCCCGAAATTGCGGATCTTGGCAGTTTCGCAGCCCGGCATGAAACCGCGCAGGGCCTTGATCGCCAACATCGCATCGCGCCGCCCGCGCATCTCGCCCTCGGTCAGCGCGGCGGGATCGGTGCCATCCAGCGTGAAGTGCACCAGATTGAGATACGTGAGATCGCCTTGATCCGAAACCGTGCCCCAAGTGCCGGCGATGGTCGCCAGGTTGCGCGGCAACAGCCCGGCATCGAGCGCCTGCTGAAATGGCTTGCGCAGGAACGGGGAGAACAGCGCGTCCTCCTTGCCATCGGTGGTGATGTCCCATTCGCCATTGCCCGCCCAATCGCCATACGTCTGCGGATCGGCTTTGACCGCTTCGATAAAGCGCGGCTTGTTCACCCCGCTCATCGAGAACATCACCGAGACCGACATCATTTCGTCCACCGGATGTTTGAATGTCGGCGCGCCGCCGCGAAACGCGAGGTCGGCGTCGCCGGTCGCATCGACGATCCGTTTGGCCAGAATTGCCTCGCGGCCCGCCTTGCTCTCCACGATCACTCCCCGCATCACGGTGCCTTCCATGATCGGGGCAACGACCAAGCGGTGGAGCATGGGGATCACGCCCGCTTCCTCGACCAGCACATCGGCCACATATTTGAAGGCTTCGGCATCGAGCGAATGGCTGATCGATTGCGGTTCGGGCATGGCGGCGTCCATCGCGATGGCGCGATCCTCGAATTCGCGGCCGATGCCTTCGCTATCGATGGTGGCAGGGTGGCGATACCATGCAAAGCCCTCCACGCCGACTTGCGTGATGTTGCCGCCAAAGCAGCCATAGCGTTCGACCAGCGTGGTTTTGACGCCCGCGCGGGCGCTGGCCAGCGCAGCGGCGAGGCCGCCGGGGCCAGAGCCGACCACCAGCACGTCGGTTTCATGGATCACGTCGATCCGGCGGGCGGGTTCTTCGATGCTGTGGCTCATGCCGCCTCTTAGACCGTGCCTTAGCATTTTTGAATAAGCGGATCGCAGTTTTGAGCACGACAGCGCCCATGCCGCTTTGCTAGTGCTGCTGCATGAGCAAAACCATTGTCGAAGCCGCCGTTTCGGCCGAACGCACCGAACTTGTCACGACGCTAGAGGCGATCGAGCAGCGGCTGCGCTGGCTTTCCTCGTGGACCATCCACAATGCCAACCATTTGCGCGAAAGCCGCGACGGCTTGAAAGTTGGCGGGCATCAGGCCTCGTGCGCGTCGATCACCACGATCATGGCGGTGCTCTATTTCCATGCCCTGCGCGCCTCTGACAAGGTTGCGGTGAAGCCGCACGCCGGGCCGGTGCTGCATGCGATACATTACCTGATGGGCGGACAAAGCCGCGAGCAGCTTGAGGCGTTTCGCGCGCTAGGCGGGGCGCAGTCTTATCCCTCGCGCACCAAAGATAGCATTCCGGTCGATTTTTCGACTGGGTCGGTTGGCCTTGGTGTGGCCATAACCGCGTTTGCCAGCCTGGTGCAGGACTATCTTGTGGCGCATGGCCAGCTGGCGCAAGCCGATACCGGGCGGATGATCGCGCTGATGGGCGATGCCGAGCTTGATGAGGGCAACATCTACGAGTGCCTGATCGAGGGCTACAAGCACGATATCCGCAATTGCTGGTGGATCGTCGACTACAATCGTCAATCGCTGGACAGCACAACGGCCGACCGCATGTTTCGCCGCTTTGACGACATCTTCGAAACCTGCGGCTGGCGGGTGATCACGCTCAAGCACGGCAAGATGCAGCGGGCGGCCTTTTCCCGGGCTGGCGGGCCGGCAATCGAGCGCTGGATCGACGATTGCCCCAATGCCGAATACGCCGCGCTCACGTATCAGGGCGGCGCCGCCTGGCGCGAACGGATGAACGCAGATCTCGCCGGAGATAAAGCGGCGCTGGCGCTGATTGCCAGCTTCGATGACGAGGCGCTCTCGGCGCTCATGCTCAATCTGGGCGGGCACTGCGTAGAAACGCTGCTCGATGCGTTCGCGGCGGCAGCGGACGAGCGCCCGACGATGTTCATCGCCTATACGGTCAAGGGCTATGGTTTGCCGTTTCAGGGGCACAAGGACAATCATGCCGGGCTGATGAACCCGACCCAGATGGCGGATCTGCGCGCCAGCCTCGGGATCGCGGAGGGCACCGAGTGGGAGCCACTCGGCGGGCTGGGCAGCAATGTGGCCGCCAAAGCGCGCGACGCCATCGAACGCGCGCGCGCCGCGCTCGGCTCAAGCGCGCGTCCATCGCCTGCGATTGCGCTGCCTGCGATGCTGCCAGCGCCCGATGGCGCGGTCCAGGCGACGCAGGCCGCGTTTGGTCGGGTGCTGCTTGATCTCGCCAAGTCAGGTCATCCGTTGGCCGACCGTATCGTGACAACCTCCCCGGATGTTACCGTCTCGACCAACCTTGGCGCGTTCGTGAACCAGCGCGGGCTCTTTCGGCGGCAGGAATTGAAGGACATCTTCGCAGGCTACAAGATACCCAGTCCGCAGAAATGGGCAGGGCACGAGGCCGGACAGCACATCGAACTGGGGATTGCCGAGAACAACTTGTTCCTGATGCTCGCCGCGCTCGGGTTGGCGGGTCCCTTGTTTGGTTCCCGCCTGCTGCCAGTGGGTACCGTCTATGATCCGTTCATCGCGCGCGGGCTCGATGCGCTGAATTATGCCTGCTATCAAGATGCCCGGTTTCTGTTGGTGGCGACGCCTTCGGGTGTCACGCTGGGGCCCGAGGGCGGCGCACACCAGTCGATCAATTCGCCGTTGATCGGGATGGGGCAACCGGGGCTGACCTATTTTGAGCCTGCTTATGCCGATGAAGTGGCGCTGCTGATGCACTGGGCGTTTGGCCATATGCAGGCGGCAGACGGGGGTAGCGTTTATTTGCGCCTATCGACGCGGGCGATTGATCAGATCGAACGCACGGATGATGGCTGGCAGGTCGATGCGCTGCGCGGCGGCTATTGGCTACGCAAGCCAGCAAGCGGGACGAAGCTGGCGCTTGTCGCCATCGGCGCGATCATGCCCGAGGCTTTGGCGGCATGGGAGGCGCTGGCCGGGGATGTGCCCGGGATCGGGCTGCTGGCGGTGACTTCTCCTGATTTGTTGCACCGCGATTGGTCGGCTGCGCAGGCCGCGCGCTGGACCGGCGGGATGCGCGCGCCTTGCCACATCGAGCGATTGCTGAGCCCGCTCGCGGACGATGCCGGGCTCGTTACCGTGATCGATGGATCGCCCGCTGCGCTGTCATGGCTCGGGGGTGTGCGTGGGCAACGGGTCGCTCCGCTGGGCACAGACCGCTTCGGTCAGACCGGCGATCTTCCTGATCTCTATCGGGCTTACCGACTGGGTAGCGAGGCGATTGTCGATGGCGCAGCCGAAATCATTCTCGGAGCGCGATGATCGCGCATTAAATCTAGACAGGCCGAATGCGTGACTGGTTGACGTGCGGGCTTGAGACGCGGTGACGCGGCTCGACATGCCACTCCCCGTTCATCTGCGCGACGTGCGCTTTGTGCTGCAACGCTTCAGCAAGGGCTTCCGGTGAGAGCGGGGTATCAAGCTCGAGGCCAAAGGAACTGCGCGTAAACCAGCGCACCGTGCCATTCAGGACTTGATCTCCGGGCAAGATCACCGTTACGCATTCACCTCGCGCCGGTGCGGGCCCCTTCGTGCGCGCGCCAAGGCCAGTCGACGAGATGTTGCGGACAACAATATCATGCTGCTCACCGCTGCGCAGCACAAGCCGCGCGCTGACGATTCGGGGCTGGCGCGTGTCGCGCACCGTCTGGTCAATCGGGAAATGATCTTGCATGAAAGACATGACCGCGACGAACACCCGACAAGAGAGCCGATGCCCTCACGTTTTCCCTAGGGGCGATACTAAACCGAAATCGTAAACGTCTGGTTATGGCGGATAAATTAACTGGATACATTTGCCTTGAAGATCGCGATATGCACGGTGGCGCTTTGTCCAAGCCTGGCGGGCGAGCCGCCGATCAAGCGCTGATCAGGCCAATCGCCTCGATTTGTGCAGGGCTATATCCCTGAGCGGCCAAGGCGGGGGCATACTGCATTGCCGGACGGCGCAGCCGTTCGCTGGCGCACAGGAATTCGCGCAAAGGGCGCAAGTGCTCCGGCACTGGCAGACGGCGGCGACCGGTAAGGGCAGCGACAAAGCGCAGGCCTATGGTCTCACCGGACGTTTCAGCGCAACCACAGTCTGCGGCGGCTTGTAAGGCGGATTGCACGTCGCGCCATTCGGATTGGCTCAAGTTTGGCATTGTTACATGAGAACGCATCATCAATCTCCGAGGCGAACCAGCCTGCAAGGCTGGTTCGCGCCAAGTGCGTTAAGGGTTACGAGGGAGAGGCAGGTAAACTTCATGCGCGCTCAGGCGGCATCAACCATGATGATTTCGCTGTCTTCGATCGCCATTACGCGCAGCACAGCCATTTCGCTGATTGCAGCACCATCACGCGCATTCACGGTCATATCCTCGATCTGCACTTTGCCGGTGGCAGGGACGAGGTAGGCCTTGCGCGCCGTGCCCAGCACATATTCGGCGCTGGTCCCGGCCTTCAGTGTCGCACCCAGCACGCGGGCATCGGTGCGGATCGGCAAGGCATCGTCCTCGCTGTAGCCTGATGCCAGTGTGACGAACCGCCCAGCACGGTCTCCTTGGGGGAAAGGGCGGGCATCCCAGCTCGGTGCTTCGCCTCGGCGGGTAGGCATGATCCAGATCTGGAAAATGCGGGTCGTCACATCCTCGTGATTGTACTCCGAATGGCGAATGCCGGTGCCCGCGCTCATCACCTGCACATCGCCTGCTTCGGTGCGACCCTTGTTGCCAAGGCTATCCTGATGCGTAATCGCGCCCTCGCGGACATAAGTGATGATCTCCATATCGTTGTGCGGATGGGGTGGAAAACCGGTGTGCGGCGCGATCTGGTCGTCGTTCCACACGCGCAGGTTGCCCCAGTTCATCCGCGCGGGATCATGATATCCAGCGAACGAGAAGTGATGCTTGGCATTGAGCCAGCCATGGTTTTCGCCGCCAAGCGAAGCAAAAGGACGAAGTTCGATCATAAGAGGTTTCCGATGAGGCGCGGCCACGGTCAAACGCTCAAGGCCTGCTTGCTGTTGCTCCCCATATAGACCCATCGACCTTGTCTGTTCAGTGAGATAAATTGCATCCAAATCTTCGAAAGAATCGCAGTTATGGCCGATCCTGGGCTGCCGACGTTTGATCAGTTGCGCATCTTTCTGGCGATCGTCGATACTGGCAGCTTTGCGGCTGCGGGGCGCAGGCTCAATCGCGCGGTCTCGGTGATCAGCTACGGGATCGCCAATCTTGAAACGCAGCTCGGCCTTGCGCTGTTTGACCGGGAAGGCACACGCCGGCCCCAGCTGACCGAGGCCGGACGCGCGTTGCTGGCCGAGGCGCGCGGCATCGCGCAGGGTTTTGACGGGCTGCGCGCCAAGGCCAAGGGCCTGCTGGGCGGGCTTGAAGCGGAAGTGGGCTTGGCGGTGGACGTGATGTTTCCTTCCGCCCGCGCGGCCAAAGTGCTGCGCCTGTTTGCCGCCGAGTTTCCGACAGTGCAGCTGCGCCTGCATGTCGAGGCGCTGGGCGCGGTGGCGGCCATGGTGATAGATCAGGCGGCGGTGATCGGGATTTCCGGGCCGTTTGTGACGGGGGTTGCCGATCTGGATAGCTGCCTCGCGGGCTCGACAGTGCTGGTGCCGGTGGCTTCGCCCGATCATCCCTTGGGAAGCATGACGCAAATCGCGCCCGGGGCAGGGCGCGATTATACGCAGCTGGTGCTTTCGGACCGTTCAAGCTTTACCAAGGGCCAGGATTTTGCGGTGATCAGCGCGAAGACATGGCGGCTGGCGGACCTAGGCGCAAAGCATGCACTGCTCAAAGAAGGAATCGGTTGGGGCAATATGCCGCTGCCAATGGTGGTCGATGATCTGGCTGCGGGCCGATTGGTGCGCCTCGCGATGCCTGATTTTACGGGCGGGATATTCCGGTTTGCCGGGATTTGGCGGCGGGACACGCCGCCGGGGCCAGCAGCGCGGTGGCTGCTCGATCAGTTTACCGCGCTTGGTTTGAGTGATGGCAATGGCGATCACTTGGCCGATGTTTAGGCAGATGGGCTAAGCCAGCGTTGCTGACGCGCTCATCAACTGGCGGCCATCGCCGGCAAAGGCCGCGAGGGCCAGCTCTTCTCCCTCGCGGCGCAGCGCAAGGTGCATAGGTTCGCCGCACATCCCGGGCGAAACGGCGCGGAAGGAGAAGCTGGCCAGGGCATTCTCCCCATGTTCGCGCCGGGCGAGATCGAGCAACAGGGTGGCGATCAATGGTCCATGCACGACCAGCGCACGGTAGCCTTCGACATTGCGGGCATAGGGCGCGTCATAGTGGATCCGGTGGCTGTTGAAAGTAAGCGCCGAGTAGCGGAACAACAGCGCCTCTGCGGGCACGAGCGCGCGCGTGTGGTCCCACCCAGCGGGATCGAACGCCCCGTCTCCCGGCGGCGGCGGAACTGGCGCTGCGCCCACAGGCGATGCCTCGCGGTAGACCAGTGATTGCACCTCGCGCACCGCCAGATTGCCATCGGCCAGCGTCTCGTGTGCCACTTCCACAAACACCAGCGCGCCCGAGGCCCCCGACTTGGCGGCGACCGAGGCCACCTTCGATACGCGTTCGATCCGGGCAGCGGGCGGGATTAGGCTGATAAATTCCAGTTTGCTGGCCGCCCACATGCGGCGGGGCAGCGGGATGGGCGGGAGGAAGCTCGCCGGGCTGTCGTCGCGGCGCGGGTGGCCATCTTCGCCGAGTGCGGCCGTGGGTGCATCAGGCACGCACAGGCACCAGTGCAGCCCTTGCGGAACTTCATTTCCGATGGGCGTCGAGCGATCAAGTGCGGCGCACCAGCGCATGATCAGGCCCGGCGTAAGTTCATCCTGCCGCCGCTCTTCGCGCCCGATCCACCCATCCCAGTCGCCCATCAGTTTCGCCCATCCAATAGTCCGCGCGCGATCACTTGTGCCTGAATTTCCGCAGCGCCTTCGAAGATATTGAGGATGCGGGCATCGCACAGCACGCGGCTGATCTCGTATTCCAGCGCATAGCCGTTGCCGCCATGAATTTGCATTGCGGCATCGGCCATGCTCCATGCGCAGCGCGCGGCATGGAGCTTGGCCATGCCGGCCTCGATATCGCAACGCTTGCCCTGATCTTTGGCGCGCGCAGCGGCATATGTCAGCTCGCGCGCCATCACGATATCGACGAGGCCCATCGCCAGCTTGTCTGCCACGCGCGGGAACGCGATGATAGATTTGCCGAATTGCTTGCGGGCAAGCGCATAGTTCAGCCCCAGTTCGAGCGCGCGGCGCGCCACACCGACGGCGCGGGCAGCAGTCTGGATCCGCGCGCCTTCGAAAGTGCGCATCAGCTGTTTGAAACCCTGGCCTTCCTCGCCGCCAAGCAAGGCATCGGCTGGCGCGCAAAGGCCGTCGAATTGCAGCGCATATTCGCGCATGCCGCGATAGCCCAGCACCTCGATCTCGCTGCCGCTCATGCCCTCGGCAGGGAAGGGATCGCCTTCCGTTCCGCGCGGCTTTGGCACCAGCAGCATCGACAGGCCGGTATAGCCCCTTTGATCCGGCAGAGTGCGCGCCAGCAAGGTCATCATATCAGACCGGGCGGCGTGGGTGATCCAGGTCTTGGCGCCGGTGATGTGCCACTCTTCACCACTGCGCCGCGCGCGGGTTTGCAGCGCGCCAAGGTCTGATCCGGTATCGGGTTCGGTGAATACCGCCGTGGGCAGGATTTCGCCGCTGGCGATGCGCGGCAGCCATTGCGCCCTTTGCGCCTCGGTGCCGCCGAGCGCGATCAGTTCGCCCGCGATTTCGGAGCGGGTGCCGAGTGAGCCTGCGCCGATCCAGCCGCGCGACAGTTCCTCCGTCACGAGGCACATCACCAGCTTGCCAAGGCCAAGGCCGCCGTATTCCTGCGGGATGCACACCCCGAACGCGCCTAGCTCTGCCATTGCGGCGATGGTCCCATCGGGGATCAGCGCGTTGGCGAGATGCCAGCCATGAGCATGGGGCAGGATTTCAGCGTCGGTGAACCGGCGGAATTGGTCGCGGATGGTATCGAGGTCGCTGTCTTGCAGGCTTTCACTGGGCCACTGGCCTTCGCCAAGGAGGCGGGCGAGCTCAGCGCGCAGGGGCGCTTGGTCGGCGGTCAGCATCTCCCTCGCCGCGTCCTCGAGCGCGCGGGCGGCGTCTGCCAAGCCGAGGTCGGCGGGACGGACCATTTCGCCCGGACCCATGGGCAAGCCGCCAATTAGTTGGGCGATGATTTCGGCGAAGGCCAGCTTGGCCACCAGTTCGTCGGCTGGATTGCCCCCTGCGTTTCCATCGGCCCATTCCAGCGTCGCCTCCAGCGCGGCAACGCTAGTGGCGATCCATGCAAAGCCATGCGCGGCACGCTGCTCATCGTTGATGCTGCGCGTTTCAAGCCGCCGGGCGAGCGCTGCTTTGGCGCTGTCGGTGTAGCCCTGCGCAGCCGCCAAAGCGTGCCGGAGCATCACGCGCGTTCAAACACCGCCGCGATGCCTTGGCCGCCGCCGATACACATGGTTTCAAGGCCGAAGCGGCCCTGACGGCGGACCAGTTCGCGGGTCAGGTTGGCGAGAATGCGGCCCCCGGTGGCGCCGATCGGGTGGCCGAGCGAAATCCCCGAACCGTTGACGTTGAGGATGTCGTGGCGGCTGTCGTCCTCGCTCCAGCCCCAACCTCTGAGCACGGCGAGCACTTGCGGGGCGAAGGCTTCGTTCAATTCGACCAGATCGATATCGCTCCACGAGAGGCCGCTGCGCGCGAACAGGCGCTCCACCGCCGGAACCGGGCCGATGCCCATTCGGCTTGGCTCGCAGCCAGCGGCAGCGGCGGAGTGGAACCAGGCGATGGGTTCGAGGCCCAATTCGTCAAGCTTGTCCTCGGCCACGACAAGACAGGCGGCGGCGGCATCGTTCTGCTGGCTGGCGTTGCCCGCAGTCACTACCCCGCCTTCGAGTGCGCGCAGCTTGCCAAGGCTTTCGGCGGTGGCATCGGCGCGATATCCTTCGTCATGCGCGAAGATGAGTGGATCGCCCTTTTTCTGAGGGACGGGGACCGGCACCAGCTCGTCGTCAAAAAGGTGCGCTGCCCATGCGGCGGTGGCGCGCTGGTGCGAGCGGGCGGCATAAGCGTCGGCGGCTTGGCGGGTGATGCCATAATCCTTGGCGAGATTTTCCGCGGTTTCGATCATGCCCGAGATGAACCCGAAGCGCGCTTCCGGCTGCGACATCACGCGCCCGCGCGTCAGCCGGTCGTGCAGCACGAGGCTTCCGGCGCGGACACCTTTTCGGATGTCGGTGGTGTAATGCTCGACATTCGACATCGATTCTGCGCCGCCCGCAACCACGACATCGGACATGCCCGACTGGACCATCATGGCGGCGTTGATCACCGCCTGCAGGCCCGAGCCGCAGCGCCGATCGAGCTGATAGCCAGGCACTTCGAGGGGCAGGCCCGCGGCGAGCCAAGACCAGTGGCCGATGGCCGGGGCTTCGCCGTTGCCATAGCCTTGTGCGAAGACGACATCATCGACGCGCGCAGGATCGATCCCGGTTCGCTCCATCAATGCCTTCAGGATGACCGCGCCCAGATCGGCGGCAGTCAATGGAGCGAGCGCTCCGCCGAACTTGCCGACGGCGGTGCGGATCGGTGCAACAATGGCGGCGCGGCGCAGGGAGGGGCGGGTGGTCATGCTGGAGTTCCTACTATGCCGGTATCGATCAAACGGGCAATTTCGCCTGACGAAAGCTGCAGATGATCAGCGAGCACGCGTTCGGAGTGCTCGCCGATGAGCGGGGCGGGGGCAGGGGGCTGCCGTTCAAGCTGCGGGATGGTGGCGAAGGGGCCAGCGGCAGGATAGGCAAAGCCGCTGGGGTTATTGTCGGTCACGGCAAACATCGGATTTTCCCCGACGAGGCGGGGATCGGCGATGGCTTCGGGCATGGTTTTGTAAGGACCGTGGGTGACGCCTGCGGCATCGAGCCGGGCGGCGAGCTGCGCATGGGTGAGCGCCGCTGCGCTGCGTTCGATCAGGCGGTAGATGGCTTCGCGGTGGGTGAAGCGCACGCCGTCGTCGCCGGTGAACGAGATACCCAGCGCGGCCTCGATGCTCGCCAGCGCTTCGCCAAGATCGAGCGCGCGGGCAAGGCCTTGCCACTGGCGTTCGTTGATTGCGACGATCATCACGCGCACGCCGTCATGCGTCACAAAATCGCGGCCGATGGTCCCGAATACACCGTTGCCCAGCCGCTCACGGTCTTTGCCAGTATAAAGTACCTCAGCCACGCGGCCGAGATTGGCGGCGGAGCCCATGGCAATGTCGGTGAGGGGGAGGCGCACTTCGCCGCCAAGCCCGGTATGCTCGCGCCGGCGGACGGCAGAAACCATGGCGAACGCTGCATAAGCACCAGTCAGCAAGTCCCACGCCGGAAGCACATGGTTGACCGGCGCATTGCTTTCCAGTGGCCCGGTGAGCGCGGGGAAACCGACGGCAGCGTTTGCGGTATAATCGAGCGCAATCGCGCCGTCTGGCCAGCCCATTACGCGCACGGTGATCAGATCGGCGCGGCCTGCCGCCAGTCTTTCGTGCGCCATGAAACCGCCGACCGGCAGATTGGTAATCAGGTTGCCGACGCTTTGGACCAGCCGGGTGAGCAATTCGCGCCCTTCGGGCCGGGTAAAGTCGAGCGCCAGGCTCCGCTTGGCGCGATTGAGGTTTTCCCACGAGAGGGAGTCGCCGCGCGCCGTTACCGGCCAGCGCCGGAAATCCTGCCCGCCGCCGATCTGATCGACCCGGACGACGTCCGCCCCGAACTGTGCGCAATAAAGCCCCGCAGTGGGCGAGGCAACGAAGGACGAGACCTCGATCACCGAGAGCCCGGAGAGGATATCGTACATTCAGCGCGCTCCGGCCGGATGCGGGTTCACGCTTGCGCCCCGGATGCGAAATCGCGCAGCATTTGCTTGGCAATAACCAGCTGCATGATCTGCGTCGTGCCCTCATAGATGCGGTAAATACGGCTATCGCGAAAGAAGCGCTCCGCCGCGTATTCAGCCAGATAGCCCGCGCCGCCATGGATCTGCACGCACCGATCGGCCACCCGGCCGCACATTTCGGAGGCAAACATTTTGAACGAGGCGGCTTCCATCAGGATTTTCTCGCCCCGATCCGCCTTGGCGATGGCATCGCGCATCATGCATTCCGAAGCATATATTTCGGCCTGACTGTCCGCCAGCATGGCCTGGATAAGCTGAAACTGCGCGATCGGTTCGCCGAAGGCCTTGCGCTCGGTGGCGTAGCGGGTTGCGGTATCGAGAATGCGCCGCGCATACGCGGTAGCCGCCGCGCCGACCGACAGTCGTCCGTTGTCGAGGCTTTGCATGGCGATGGCAAAGCCTTTGCCTTCCTCGCCGCCGAGCAGCGCATCACCGGGGACATGCACATCGTCCATGATGATGTCGCCGATGTGGCTGCCCGATTGGCCCATCTTCTTGTCCGATTTGCCGCGCGTGATCCCCGGCGTATCGAGCGGCACGAGAAAGGCCGAAACATGCGCGTTCTTGGCCAGCGTTTCTTTGGACGTGCGGGCCATAATCAGCGCCATTTTGGCAAAAGGCGCGTTGGTGATGTAGCGCTTGGTGCCATTGAGCACATAGCCGTTGCCCGAGCGCACCGCCGTGGTCGCCATAGCCGCCGAATCCGAGCCAGAGCCCGGCTCGGTGAGGCCGAACGAGGCGATTTCGCCAGCGGCAAGGCGCGGCAGCCATTCGTCCTTCTGCTCGGCCGTTCCGGCATTCTTGATCGCCGAGCAGACCATGCCGAGGTTGATCGAGATGGTCGAGCGGAAGGCCGGCATGGCATAGCTTACGGTGTGGATCGAGGTGATGTACTGGCTGATGTTCATGCCTGCGCCGCCGTACTCCTCGGGCATGGTCAACCCGAAAAGACCCATCTGGCGCATCTCATCGAGCAGATCGGCGGGGATGGCATTGGCGGCGATCACGTCATCTTCGGCCGGGATCAGCCGCTCGCGCACATAGTGTGTCAACTGGCCGTGAAACTGTTCGAACGTATCGGGGTCCATTCCGGGATTCTGGCCGGCATTTGGCATGCTCATCAGTTGGTCCTCAGATCGGATCATACGGGAAAACATGCGCGGTCACTTCGTCCTCGCGCGCGAACGAAGCGCTGAACGCCGGGATCAGCTCGTCCGCAATCGACTGCGGTGTCCAGCCTTCGGGATTGACCATCGAGCGGATCGGGCGAGGTTTTGAAAACAGCACGATCTCGTTCTTGCGGACCGCAAAGATCTGGTTGTTGACCGCTTTGGCGAGATCCGAGGCAAGATAGGCGACCAGCGGCGCGATCTTGTCTGCGCTCATCGATTTGAGCCGCTCGACCCGCTGCTTTTGTGCGGGCGTTTCTGCAGGGATCGAGGCGGTCATCCGGCTCCATGCAAATGGCGCGATGCAATTGGAGCGCACACCCACGCGCGCCATATCGAGCGCGATCGAATGCGATAACGCGACGAGGCCGAGCTTGGCTGTCGAGTAATTGGCCTGCCCGATATTGCCGATGAGGCCGCTGGTCGAGGTGAAGTGAATGAAGCTGCCCGACTGCTGCTCGCGGAAATATGGAGTGGCTGCCTTCGAGACGTTGAACGCGCCCGTCAGGTTGACGTCGATCACGCTGGTCCAGTCCGCATGGCTCATCTTGTGCCACATCCCGTCACGCAAGATGCCGGCGTTGTTCACCACCGCATCGATCCGGCCAAACTGGGCGATGGCATCTTCGATGATCGAGGTTGCGCCAACCGGATCGGCCACGCTGGCCAGGTTGGCGAAAGCACGGCCGCCGCTGGCCCGAATTTCCGATGCAGTGGTTTCGGCAGGGCCCGAATCGCCGCCGTCGCCGCTTTGCGCCACGCCCGGATCATTGACGATCACCGCCGCGCCCTCACGCGCGCACAGCAGCGCAACTTCGCGGCCGATCCCGCGCCCGGCGCCGGTCACAGCGACAACTTTGCCTTCGAGTATTCCCGCCATGTCCGACTCTCCCAAGCACAGAATGCACTCGCTTACCGGCCCATGCCAGCAATTCAACATCCCGGAATGTTTTTCACTGTTTTGAATAGGCTCCCGCCCAGTACTGGATCGGTCTTCGATCAAGGCCATCGCCCTGCCCGCAGCATGCGCTGGGTGCTGGCAGCAAAGCCTCGCAATCCGGCTCAAGGCGATCTGACTAAGTGGTTTTCCCGATGGTCGCTATCAGCCGGTCGTAGGCACACGTCGTGCAATAGACACATCATGCTTAAACGTGTCCCCACAGATCAGATCAAGCTTGGCATGTTCATCCACAAGCTGGAAGGCAGCTGGTTTCAGCATCCCTTTTGGAAATCGAAGTTTCTCCTGACCGATGAGGGCATGCTGCAGACTTTGACCAGCAGCGATGTTCCCGCCGTGACGATCGACACCGAGCGCGGGATTGATTTTTTTGAGCAACCGAGTGCGCCCAGTACGCAACCGGTGGCGCGGGTGTTTGGCGGTGGGCGGCCCAATCTGGTGCGCACCATGCCGCCAGCTAATGGTCGAGTTGCGATTAGCGCCGCAGTCGCTCAATCTACAACCGTCGCCGAGTTCGGCAAGGCGCGCCAGATCACGCAGCGAGCGGGCAAAGTCGTCAGCCGCGTGTTTTTGAAGGCCCGACTGGGCAAAGCCTTCGAAGCTTCCGAAATCGAGCCGGTGATCGACGAGATTTATGCCTCGGTCCAGCGCAATCTTTATGCCTTCAATGGTCTCCTGCGGTGCCAGCAGGACCGCGATTTCGTTTACCGGCATGCGCTTGCGGTCAGCGCCTTGATGATCTCGCTCGCCCGGCAGATGAAGCTGTCGCCGCTCGATATCCGCGAGGCAGGCATGGCCGGGCTGATGATGGATATCGGCATTGGCCAATTGCCCGACAAGAGCATCGCCAGCATGGTCAATCTCCGCCAGCTTTCAAGCGAGATGCTCGCCCAGCATGTCCTGCTCGGTTATGCTTTGCTCAAAGCTTCCGGCGGGGTTCCCAAGCGGGTTCTTGATGTGAGTTTGCAGCACCATGAGCGGCTCGATGGCACCGGCTATCCCAATGGCTATGCAGGCAGTGATATCGGCCTTTTCCCTCGGATGGCCGCGATTTGCGACGAATACGATTACCTGGTTTCGTCTGACGGTGAACGCATCGGACTTGATCCGGGCGCAGCGATCCGCGCCCTTGGCGAAACCGGCGGCGGCGGGCTCGATCCCGAGATCATGTGCCATTTCATCGAAATGCTGGGCGTCTATCCGATTGGCGCGTTTGTGAGCTTGCGGTCGGGCCGTCTGGCCATGGTGGTCGATGAAGACCCCCATGATCATGCGTTGCCGATCGTGCGCACGTTCTTCTCGAGCGAGAGCGGCAAGCGGATCAAGAGCGAGACAATTGCACTGGCGCACTGTTTCGGCGCGGACGAGATTGTTGGCGTTGCCGAACTGGCGGGGCTTGATCTGCCCGATCTGGGCGATCTGCGCAAATCCATCCTCGCGGCCTATGCGCGCGAAGCGGGCGGCTGAGAGCATTCCTGCAAACCGCCGCAAATCGCCCGGAAGAGCGACCGAACGCGCAAAAAAAAAGGCCGAACGGTTGCCCGCTCGGCCTTGGAAGTTTGGGAGAGGATGCCTGAAAGGCTCAGCATGAGTGCAGCGCGCAGGCGTTTTGAGCAAGTGCGAAGAGGGCGTTTACAGTTGCGCTTCTTGCATCTGCCTAACGAGGCTGCTCGCAACCGCCTCGGCAACCTTGATTCCATCAACCGCGGCAGAGAGAATTCCGCCGGCATAACCCGCGCCTTCGCCCGCTGGATAAAGCCCGTGAGTGCCCAGACTCTGAAAATCCTTCCCCCTCGTAAAGCGCACCGGCGAGGAGGTGCGTGTCTCGACTCCAGTGAGAACTACATCCGGATGATCATAACCGGGCATCTGCCGACCAAATGCAGGCAGCGCCTCACGTAGCGCCTCGATGGCAAATGATGGAAGGCACTGCGCAAGATCGGTGAGATGCACGCCCGGTTGGTATGACGGAATGATCGATCCCAGCTCTGTCGATGGCTTGCCGACAAGGAAATCGCCCAGCTTCTGGCCCGGCGCCTGATAGTTTGATCCCCCGGCCTTGAATGCCAATTCCTCCCAGCGGCGCTGATAGGCGATCCCGGCCAGCGGTCCGCCCGGAAAATCGCGCTCGGGGGTGATATCCACGACAAGTCCGGAGTTCGCATTGAACTCTGCGCGCGAATGCTGGCTCATCCCGTTGGTCACGAGGTGGCCTGGCTCCGACGCTGCCGCCACGACCTGGCCGCCCGGGCACATGCAGAAGCTATAAGCAGAGCGGCCGTTCGCGCTCTGATGCGACAGCGAATATGCCGCTGGCCCGAGAATCTTGTTCCCGGCGAATGCGCCATAACGGGCTTGGTCGATCAGGCTTTGCGGATGTTCGATGCGAACGCCGATCGCAAAAGGCTTGGCCTCGGCGTGTACGCCCCGGTCGCACAGCGCCTGAAACGTATCGCGCGCCGAATGCCCGACGGCGAGGATCACGTGGCGGGCGGGCAGGAAAACGCCGCCGGACAGATGCAGGCCGGTTAGCTGGCGTTGGCCATCGGGCATGCGTTCAATCTCGAAATCTTCGACGCGCGTTTCGAAACGGTATTCACCGCCCAGCGCCTCGATCGTCTGGCGGATCGACATCACCATGGTCACCAACCGGAACGTGCCGATATGCGGATGCGCTTCGAACAGGATATCGGCCGGCGCCCCCGCTTTGACGAACTCGACCAGCACCTTGCGCCCGAGATGGCGCGGGTCCTTGATCCGGCTGTAAAGCTTGCCGTCTGAGAATGTGCCTGCGCCTCCCTCGCCGAATTGGACATTCGATTCGGGGGTCAGCACACTTTTTCGCCATAGCGCCCAGGTGTCCTTGGTGCGCGCACGCACAGCCTTGCCGCGTTCGATGATGATCGGTTTGAGGCCCATCTGCGCCAGGATCAACGCCGCCATCAGGCCGCAAGGACCGGCCCCGATGACCACGGGACGCGGGCCGGACCAAGCGCCCGGGGCCATGACGGGGAACCGATATGCCGTGTCAGGAGCAGGGCGCAGTTGACCACCGGACGCGCGGGCGAGCACGGCTGCCTCGTCGGCTAAAGTCACGTCGAGCGCATAGACCAGCGAAATCGCCGATTTGCGCCGCGCATCGTTGCCGCGCTTGACCACAGAATAATGAATGAGGTCGCTCGCCTCGATCGCCAGCCGCCCGCATATTGCCGCTTCGAGGTCTGCGGGGGTGTGGTCGATCGGCAATTTGAGTTCGTTGAGGCGAAGCATGCGGCTGGCCCTAGTGGGTTTTGCAACCGCTTGAAATCGCCGAGTTGCAAAATCCAGCGCAACCTGCAGATGCGATCACTCAGGTTGGTATGCGGGAACCGACTGCTCTATTGGATATGGCCCGAGATCACTGCTTCGAACACTGCGGGATGCAGCGGCTCGACAAATGCGCAGCCGGCCTCGAACTGATCGCTCCAGACCACAGTGGCGTGACGCGGTTCAAGCCCCGGCAACGTGATCCAGACGACTTCGCCTTCGCGCAGACGTTCCATCCCCGAGAAGCGCAGTCCATGCACTGAAAGGTCGAGCGTTTTGGCAACGAGCCTGACCAGTTTGCGCTTGTATTGGACTTGAACCGCGATGTGACGCCGTTCGGAGCGGCGCTGCGTCAATGCATCTGGCGTAGGCTGCTGGGCGGGCATAGTGACTCCGGCAAACGTGTCCTTGATCGGAGCGGACGATTGCAGGATAGTGCAAGATCACTTACAATCGGTTAACACATTGTAATGCAACATATACCCGGCCTCTTTCCGCTCTTGTGGCGATCACGTTGCTGGCTCGCTCCACAAATATGCAGCGCGAACGACAAGAACTGCCCCAAGGAGACCGCGACATGCGTCTGATTTTCCTCGCTGCGAGCGCCTTGACGCTCACGTTGTCGGCATCCAGCGCATCGGCGCGGGCGGACCGGGCGCTGACAGACTTCCATGAAAGCCTGCTGACGCTCGATTCGCATCTCGATACGCCGGCATCGCTGGTGCTGCCCGGCTGGTCGATCGTTGCGCCGCACGATGTTCATGCCGACTACACGCAAGTGGATGTCCCGCGGATGAAGCGAGGCGGCCTCGATGGCGGGTTCTGGGTGATCTACACGCCGCAAGGACCGCTCGATCCTGAGGCAGCGCGAAAGGCGCGCGATTTTGCGCTGATGCGCGGCATCGCTGTGCGCGAAATGGTGGCCGCGCACCCCGATCAGTTTGCCATGGCCAGCAGCGCCGCCGAGGCCCCTCGCATTGCCGCAAGCGGGAAACGGGTGGTCTATCTTTCCATCGAAAATGCCTGGCCATTGGGGGACGATCCCAGTCTGCTGCGCTCGTTCTTTGCGATGGGGGTGCGCATGGCCGGTTTTGCGCACTTCAGGACCAACCAGTTTGCAGACAGTTCGACCGACCAGCCCAAGTGGGATGGGTTGAGCCCGCTGGGTGTGCAGCTGCTTGCCGAGATGAACCGCTTGGGCATTGTGCCCGATCTTTCGCACAGCTCTGATCACGCGCTGGATGATGCATTGCGTCTGTCGAAATCGCCGCTGATACTGTCCCATTCAGGCTGCAAGGCGGTGTTCGATCATCCGCGCAATATTGATGATGCGCATCTGCGTGCGCTGGCGGCGCAGGGCGGCGTGATCCAGATCAACTCGGTCTATGTGAAGGCGGCCAAATCCAATGCCCAGCGCGATGCAGCAAGCAAGGCGCTTGAGGCGCGATTCCCTGAAGACCGGGCGCTCAGCGTTGCCGAGCACGCAGACTTGCTGGCGCAGCGCCGTGAGATCGACCGCAAATTTCCCGAAGATCGCGCCACGTTCGATGATGTGATGGCCAATTTGCTCCATGCCATCAAGGTCGCCGGGGTCGATCATGTCGGCATCGGGCTGGATTGGGATGGCGGCGGCGGTGTCATCGGGCTTGAGGACGTGGTTGATCTGCCCAAACTCACCCGCGCATTGCTGGCGGCAGGACATAGCAGGGATGACGTCGCCAAGATCTGGTCTGGCAACGTGCTGCGTGTGCTGACCGCGGCTGAGGCCGCAGCCCGGCAAGAAAATCAAGCTTCGCCGGGGGCTTAGGCTCTAAACTGCCTCAGCCGGCACGTTCACCCGGACCTCGGCTTTCAAGGCGAGATGGGCGGCCAGAGCTTTGAGATCGCGCTCTACCCCCTCGTTTACCAGCGCCGCGATGGCGGGCCGCACGCAGAGCAGCAGCAAGCCGCGCTCGGCGGTAAGCGAACTGCCGCTCAAGCCTTCTAATGTGCAACTGCTAAACCTGCGGCACAGGCGCGTGGCAAGCCCGACGGCATGGGCTTCGCGCAACTGCGCAGGCGAAATGAGCGCGGTAAGTTCGGGCGATAAGCCCAGTGATCCGGTGTTCGCGCCCATCGCCGCCGCCAGCGCCACCCGCGCGCGCGCGTCAGCGCCAATCCAGCGCTTGCGCAAGGCCCAGTCGCGCGCCAGATCGCCGCGCAGATTTGGCTCCACTTTGGTCGAGGCAAGGCAGAGCATGATGGCTGCAAGACGAATGCCATGATCTGTCTGCTCATTCTCAGCCGCGCAGGCCATCTTTACCGCCGCGCCGATCCAGTCCGCGACCATTCCAGCGGTTGCCGCCGATACGGAATATTCAGCGGCAAAGGCGGTCGCCCCGGCGACGAGCGGATCTTGCGCTTGCAGCGCTGGCGGCATGGATTGCCACAAGATGCCCTCGCGCAGACCCCATGATGAGAAAATCAATCGTCCAGGCTGCAAAGTGCGGATCAAAATCGCCAGCAGAGCCCCAGTATCGGGCAGGCTCGCCAACCGCGCATTGGCCACGCCCACGAGCGGAAGCATTGTATCGGGCTTTTTGCGGGCAAGGCCTCTGGCGATCTTGAACGCCTCTTCCGGCGCGATCTCGAAGCCATGGGGATCATCGATCGGCCAGTCCGTGGCATGGATGGCATAGCGGGCGAAAGCACGTAGTGAGCCGCCGACGAGATAGAGCGCAGAGCCGGGCGCCGCTTGCCACGCGGCCTTTTTGACGGCCTTGTTGATGCGTTGGGCAAAGGCGCGTTCGCCGTTGGCGCGCATCGCGGGCAGGTTTAGCGAACCGAGCGGCATACTGATGCCGTGGCGACAGCTCGGGGCATCGACATCGACCAGTTCGAGGCTTCCACCGCCAAGATCGCCGACCACGCCGCGCGCGCCGGGGAATGCCCCCATCACCCCGTGTGCGCTGGTGATGGCCTCTTCTTCTCCGCTGAGCAGGCGAGGCTCCAAGCCCAGATCCTGAACCGCGCGCAGGAATTCGGGGCCATTGCCAGCATCGCGTACGGCCGCTGTTGCCACAACGTCAACCTGGCCGATCCGCTCAAGCCGCAGTAAAGTGTGATAGCGCGCGAGGCTGGAAAGCGCGGCGGCCATGGCACGCTCGGCAAGCATCCCGGTTTCCGCCACGCCTTTGCCCAGCCGCGCGGTAATCTTTTCGTTGTGGAGCACTTCGGGCGCGCGGATCGGCCCGCCATAAATGACCAGGCGCACCGTGTTCGATCCGATGTCGATGATCGCCCGGGTGGGTTCATGGGGCGAGGTACGGTCGAACTTTGCCATGCGATCAGGCCCGGGTTGCCCCGCCACGGCGCAGCGCAAGCTTGGGCACCTTGCGACCTTTGGTCAGCGCGGCACCGCGCCCCGATAGCGACGGGTTGGTCATGAAATAGCGATGCACATTGAAAGGATTTTCGCCGCGTTCGGTGCGGTGATAGGTGCCATCGGGGCTGAGATCCCAGCTTTGTTCGGTGTCGAGCAGATTTGCCAGCATGACCTGATCCAGCACCTGATCGTGAACGGTCGCATTGCGGATCGGCACCAGGACCTCGACGCGCCGATCAAGATTGCGGCTCATCCCGTCTGCCGATGAAATGAAGACTTTCGCGCGCCGATTCGGCATCGCGCCGCCATTACCGAATGCCCAGATGCGGCTGTGTTCAAGAAAACGCCCGATGACCGATTTGACCGAAATGTTCTCCGACATGCCCGGCACGCCTGGGCGCAGGCAGCAAATCCCGCGAACCACCAGCCGGATATCGACCCCCGCGTTGCTCGCAGCGTAAAGCAGCAGGATCAACTGGCTATCGGTCAGTGAGTTGAGCTTGGCCCAGATCGTTGCCGGTCTGCCACTCTGCGCCAGCGCGATCTCGTGTTCGATACATTCATAGAGCTTGCGGCGCAGGCCCAGCGGCGCAATCGCGAGCATTTCGGTCGCTTTGGGCTCGATATAGCCGGTAATGAAATTGAACAGCAGGCCAGCGTCGCGTCCAAACTTGGGGTCGGCGGTAAAAAAGCTGAGATCGGTATAGATCCGCGCGGTGAACGGATGATAATTGCCAGTGCCGAAGTGGCAATAGGTGCGATAGGCATTGCCCTCGCGCCGCACCACCATCGATACTTTGGCGTGGGTTTTCCAATCGACGAAGCCATAGATCACCTGCACGCCTGCTTGTTCAAGCTGCGAGGCCCACATCAAATTCTGCTCTTCGTCGAAGCGCGCCTTGAGCTCCACCACGGCGGTGACTGATTTCCCTTCCTCGGCCGCCGCGATCAGCGCCGCGATGACTGCTGATTGCTTGCCCGCGCGATAAAGCGTCTGCTTGATCGCAACGACGTCGGGATCGGCCGCAGCCTGGCGCAGGAAATCGACCACCACATCGAAGCTTTCGAACGGGTGATGGATGACGAGGTCTTTCTCGCGGATCGCGGCGAAGGCATCGCCGTTGTGTTCGAGAATCCGTTCGGGGTAGCGCGGGTTGTAAGGTTCAAACTTCAGATCAGGGCGGTTTTCGTCGATCACGCCTGAAAGTCCGCTCATGCTGAGCAGCCCGGCGGATTTGGTCACCAGCGCCAGATCAAGCCCAAGCTGATCGCGCAGCAATTGTTCGGCCTCGGGATCAAACCCTTCCTGCAACTGAAGCAGGATCACTTTGCCGCGGCGGCGACGCTGGATCGCGGTGCGGAAATATCGCACCAGATCTTCGGCATCCTCTTCGATCTCGAGATCGCTATCGCGAAGCAGCCGGAATGTGCCGTAGCCATTGATGCGAAAACCCGGGAACAGTCTCGCCGCATTGCGCCGTACCAGTTCCTCGATGCTGATCCAGCACGCCGCTTTGCCCACCAGCCGCACAAAACGCGGCAGAGCGGACGGGATCAGAATCATCTCATTGACCGGCGCGCCATCGGCAATGCGGGTCAGCGTGAAGATCATGCCCGTGCCCTGGTTGGCGATGAAGGGAAATGGATGCGCCGGATCAATCGCTTGCGGGGTCAGCGCTGGGAAAACATGCGCCTCGAAATAGTTGGACAGCCAATCGGTCTGCGCTTTGTCGAGCTTTCCGTCGCTGATCAGGTGGATGCCGGCCGCATCGAGCAACTTCGAGAGGTCCGCCAGAATTTCCTGTTGTGCGTGAACAAGGTCGGTCACGCTGGCATAAGCGGCCTGCAATTGCTCGCGCGGGGTCAGGCCGTCGATCGACAGTTCGTCGATCCGCTGGCGCACCTGACCGGCGAGGCCGGCTACGCGGACCATCATGAATTCATCCAGATTGCTTCCCGATATCGACAGGAAGCGCAGCCGCTCAAGCACGGGATAATGGGGGTTTTGCGCCTCGGCCAGCACCCGGCGGTTGAACGCCAGCCAGCTCAATTCGCGGTTGAAGAAGCGCGCTGGCGGATCGGTTTCCTCGTGCTCGGCAGACAACGGCCCCGGTTGCTCGATCTGCGGCGTTTCTGTATCGACTGATGCCATCGCGGGTTCCATAAGGTTGCTTGGTTGCCTTCAGGTGATCAGTACACCACTCGTTAGTCGCATAGCACAAGGCTGACGGGAAAGGGCAAGCTTGCGAGGCGGGCGTATGAACAGAAATCGGTCCTAGCGCGAAGCGCATTCAGTCCGACTGCGCAAGCGTACTCCGATCCGGAACATTCGGGCCAAGCCAGACTTCTCGACCGAGAAGCAAATCTATAATGTCTACTGAATAACTTGAGTATATACCCAGCGTCACAACCGGGAGGCCCGAAAATGATCCGCCGTGCTTTTATCACGAGAATGCTGACGGCTGGCACGCTGAGTGCCGGGCTGATGCTGGCGGCATGTTCGGGCAAGCCGTCGAATCCCGACGCGATTGAGCTGACCAACGTTTCCTATGATCCCACGCGGGAGCTTTATCAGGATATCAACCCGGCGTTCGCGGCGCTGTGGAAACAGAAAACCGGCAAAGACGTTACCTTCAAAATGAGCCATGGCGGCTCGGGCAAGCAGAGCCGCGCGATCATCGATGGCCTTTCCGCCGATGTAGCCACGCTGGCGTTGGCCTACGATATCGATGCGATTGCGGCCAAGAGCAAACTGCTCCCCGCCGATTGGCAAAAAGCGCTGCCTGACAACAGCGCGCCCTACACCTCGACCATCGTTTTTCTGGTGCGCAAGGGCAATCCCAAGGCCATCAGGGACTGGGCCGATCTCATCAAGCCGGGCGTGGAAGTGATCACTCCTAATCCCAAGACCGGCGGCGGCGCGCGCTGGAATTTCCTTGCGGCTTGGGCATATGGCCGAACGGCTGGTGGCTCTGAAGCGGCGGCAGAAAGCTATGTGAAGCAGCTATTTGCCCATGTGCCCGTGCTTGATAGCGGCGCGCGCGGTGCGACGACCACATTTGTCGAGCGCGGCATCGGCGACGTGCTGATTTCCTGGGAGAACGAGGCTTTGCTGGCGCAAGTCAAGCTGGGCAAGGGCAAGTTTGAAATCATCACGCCGTCGGTCTCGATCCTGGCCGAGCCCACCGTTGCGGTCATCACCGAGAACGCCAAGAAGCATGGCAATGCCGAAGTTGCCGATGCCTATCTGCGCTTCCTTTACACGCCCGAGGCGCAAACCGCGATTGCGCGCAATTTTTATCGGCCGCGCGATCCGAAAGTCGCCGAGCAGTTCAAGGTGCAGTTCCCGGCGATGACACTGGTGAGCGTTGACCGTGACTTCGGCGGATGGGCCAAAGCGCAAAAAACCTATTTCGACGATGGCGGCGTTTTTGACCGGATCACCGGGCAGAAATAGTAAGCCGATCCCTGAGTTTAGCGCTTTCCAACCACTCTGATTGAGCAGATCACTGCAGATGCCGACAATCACGCAACAAAGACGCGCATGGCTTGAGCCATCGGTTATGCCGGGCTTTGGCCTGACCTTCGGGTTCACGCTGAGCTGGCTCGGTCTGATCGTGCTGATCCCGCTGGCCACCATCCTGCTCAAAGCCGCTGGCATGGGCTGGCAGGAGTTTGTTGCAGTTGGCCTCTCGCCTCGCGCGATCGCGTCGTATCGGCTCAGTTTTGGCACAGCAGCTGCCGCCGGGCTGGTCAACGCAGTGCTCGGCTTGCTCGTCGCGTGGGTTCTGGTGCGGTATCGTTTTCCGGGCAAGCGGGTGGTGAGCGCGCTGGTCGATCTGCCGTTTGCATTGCCGACTGCCGTGGCGGGCATTGCGCTGACAGCGCTTTATGCGCCGAATGGCTGGATCGGCCAGTTTTTGGAGCCGATCGGCATCAAGGTGGCGTTTACCCCCATCGGCATCATCATCGCGCTCATTTTCGTGGGGTTGCCGTTTGTGGTGCGCTCGGTCGAGCCGGTGCTGGCAGATCTTGGCCGCGATGTCGAAGAAGCCGCCGCCACGCTTGGCGCGTCAAGGTTTCAAACCTTCAACCGCGTGATCATGCCCGCCATCGGCCCAGCGCTGCTGACCGGATTTGCGCTCGCCTTCGCCCGCGGCGTTGGCGAATATGGGTCGGTCATCTTCATTTCGGGCAATATGCCCGGGCGCACCGAGATTGCGCCGCTGCTGATTGTTACCCAGCTTGAGCAATACGACTTTAACGGGGCGACCGCGATTGCGGTGGTGATGATGCTCGTCTCCTTCACCATCCTCCTGTTGATCAACGGCATTCAGGCCGCCAGCCGCCGGAGAATGGGGATATGAGCCGCGAAACAGCCCTACGCGCGACCAGCGAGGGCCGCCTCTGGCAAGCGTTGCTGATTGGCGGCGCGCTCGCGTTCCTTGGCATTTTTCTTGCGCTGCCGTTGATCGCCGTCTTTGCCGAGGCGTTCAAGACGGGCCTTGGTGCCTTCGTCCTCGCGGTCCAAACCCCCGACGCGCTGGCCTCGATCAGGCTCACCCTGTTCATCGCCGCGATCAGCGTGCCGCTCAACATGATCTTTGGCATCGCAGCTAGTTGGGCGATCACAAAGTTCGAATTTTCGGGCAAGGCACTGCTGATCACGCTCATCGATCTGCCGTTCTCGATCTCGCCTGTGGTTTCGGGGCTCATTTTCGTCCTGCTGTTCGGTGCCAACGGCGTGGTCGGCCCGTGGCTTGCCGCGCATGATCTGAAGATTATCTTTGCGGTTCCCGGTATCGTGCTGGCGACGCTGTTCATCACCTTTCCCTTCGTGGCCCGCGAACTCATTCCGCTGATGATGGAGCAGGGCAAATCAGAAGAAGAGGCCGCACTCTCGTTAGGCGCGAACGGCTGGCAGACTTTCTGGTACGTTACCTTGCCCAATATCCGCTGGGGTCTGCTCTATGGCGTGCTCTTGTGCAATGCGCGGGCGATGGGCGAATTCGGCGCTGTCTCGGTGGTTTCGGGGCATATTCGGGGCGAAACCAACACCATGCCGCTGCATGTCGAGATCCTCTACAATGAGTATGATTTCGTCGGCGCGTTCGCGGTAGCGTCGTTGCTCGCGCTGTTGGCGCTGGTAACGCTGGTCGCCAAGAGCGTTCTGGAATGGCGCTTCGATATGAATTCAGGAGCAGGCCATTGATCCGCTGCAACGCCATTACCAAGCGCTTTGGCTCTTTTGCCGCGCTCCACGGCATCGATCTGCATGTCCGGCAGGGCGAGTTCATCGCTTTGTTGGGACCATCGGGATCGGGCAAGACGACGCTGCTGCGGATCATCGCGGGGCTTGAGTTTCAAGATTCGGGCCAAGTCCTGTTCGCAGACGAAGACGTCTCAAAGCGCAATGTCGCTGATCGCCATGTCGGCTTCGTGTTTCAGAACTACGCGCTGTTTCGCCATATGAACGTTGCACACAACGTGGCGTTCGGGCTTTCGGTGCGCAAAGGCCGCGATAAGCCAAGCCGCGCGGCGATCAACGAACGGGCGGAGGAACTGCTCCGCCTGGTTCAGCTCGAAGGGCTGGGCGCGCGTTATCCCTCGCAGCTTTCAGGCGGCCAGCGCCAGCGGGTGGCGCTCGCCCGCGCATTGGCGATCGAGCCAAAGCTGCTCCTGCTCGATGAGCCGTTCGGCGCGCTCGACGCCAAAGTGCGCAAGGATCTGCGCCGCTGGCTGCGCGATCTGCACAAGGCGATGGGTCTCACCTCGATTTTCGTGACGCACGATCAGGAAGAAGCGCTGGAGCTTGCCGACCGGGTCGTGGTGATGAACGAAGGCCGAATCGAGCAGATCGGCACGCCGGAAGAAATCTACATGAACCCGGCGACCCCGTTCGTGTCGCACTTCGTCGGCGAAACCAACCGTGTTGGGCAAGGGGGCGAGGAACTGCATTTTCGCCCGCATGACACCGCGCTGGTCAGTCAAGGCGGCGAAGCCGTGCTGGTCGATAACGTGTTTCGCAAAGGCGGTGTGTGGCGGATCGAGGGGATCCTGCAGACGCAGCAGATTCTGGTCGAGATCGACCTTGATGCCGCTTCAACCCCTCCTTCACTGGGCGAGATCATCCAAATCCGTCCGCGCCAGTTCCGTTCTTTCAACCAAGCAGGAGCACAGATTAAAGGAGAACCCCAATGACCTTAGACCCCGCCGCGCCGCAAGACGACGCGCAGCGGCATCTTGAAGAAAGCATCACCAGTGTGCGCGAGGCGCTGACTGGGCTTCGTTTCGGCACTGTCTTGTTGACGGTTCACGAAGGCCGCGTCGTTCAGATCGACGTGACCGAGAAGAAACGCCTGAAGCCGACCTGAGTTTTTTATCGGCCGGTATCCGGCTAAAGCACCAACCCCCTTCACATTGCCAACCGGACCACTGGAGGCATCGTGACCCTTGATCAAAAGGATCTTGCGATGATTTCCCGTTTTATCCTCCTTCTGGGGGCGACCCCGCTTGTCTTGCTTGCAAGCCCCGCTTTTGGAGCAGCAGAAGCGCCTGAGCCTGTACCTCAACAGCAGTCCACTTCGGTCGGCACTGGCCAGGATGACAGCGACACCATTGTTGTGACCGCGCGCCGCCGCGCTGAAACCGCGCAGGACGTGCCGCTGGCGATCTCGGTGGTCGGCGGCGACCGGATCGACAGTACGGGCGCCTTCAACGTCGGCCGCTTGCAGCAACTTACCCCGACTTTGCAGTTCTATTCGTCCAACCCGCGCAACACGGCGGTCAACATACGCGGCATCGGTGTGCCGTTTGGCCTGACCAACGATGGCATCGAGCAGGGCGTTGGCATCTACGTCGACGACGTTTATTTCGCGCGCGTCGCGTCCTCGACCTTCGATTTTCTGGATGTCAAACAGATCGAGGTTCTGCGCGGGCCGCAGGGCACGCTTTATGGCAAAAACACAACCGCAGGCGCTATCAACATCACCAGCCGCCAGCCGACCTTCGATTTCGAGGGCCGGGCCGAAGCCAGCGCGGGCAATCTCGGCTTTTTTCAGTTTAAGGGTGCACTATCCGGGCCGCTGTCAGACAAGCTTGCGGCGCGCGTGGCGGTCTCTTTGAGCAAGCGCAACGGCACACTTTTCAACGTGGCGACCAACCGCCGGATCAACGAACAGGATAACCTTGGCCTGCGGGGACAATTGTTGTTCAAGCCGGGCGAAAGGATCGAACTGACGCTGGCCGGCGATTACAGTCGGCAGAATCCAGAGTGCTGCGCGCAGATTTTTGTTCGCACCGGCCTGACCCAGCGTGCGCTCAACCGACAATACGCTACGCTGGCAACGGCGCTCAACTATGCAGTGCCCAGCACCAACCCGTTTGATCGGATGACCGACGTCGATGCCGAGCTGCGCGCAAAAAACGAGATCGGCGGCGTATCGCTGCGCGCGAAGTTCGAGACTGGCCTCGGCGATCTGACCTCGGTTACGGCGTGGCGGTTCTGGGATTGGGATCCTTCGAACGACCGCGACTTTCTGGGGCTGCCGATCACCACGAAATCCCAGAATTCTTCCCGCCAGGACCAGTATACGCAGGAACTGCGCCTTGCGGGGGAACGGGGGCGGCTTGGCTATGTGCTGGGTGCCTTCGGTTTTTATCAGAAGATCCAGACCAACGGCACACAAGAGCAGGGATCGGCGGCCAGCCGGTTCCTGATCACGCCGTCGAATGCGCTTTCGAACGATCCCTCGGTCCTCGGTGGCCTTACCGCGAAAAACGACATCTCGTTCAAGAACACCAGCGCCGCATTGTTCGGTAAGCTGACCTGGAAGCTGACCGACACGGTTTCGCTGCAGCCGGGCTTCCGCGTCAATTATGACAAGAAGGAAGGCCGCTATAGCTCGGTTGTCACGACCGGTTCGGGCAATCTGCTGGTGTTCAAAACCGCCGCACAAGGCGGCAACTCGGCGCGTGAGCGGGCGCAACTCGCCGTTCTATCGCCGCAGTTCTTTGAAGCTAACTTCAGCGACTGGAACTTCTCGTATGACATCACCGCCGCTTGGGACGTGACGCCCGACATTTACGCCTATGCGACTTATGCGAAGAGCTTCAAGACGGGCGGGGTCAACCTGAACGGGGTTCCGGCGGACGCCGCAGGCGTGCCGCTGCTCGAACTTGCCACAGTCGCGCCGGAATCGGTCAACCACTTCGAAGTGGGCATCAAAACGCAGTTCCTCGATCGAAAGGCGACCTTCAATCTGGCCGCGTTTCGCACCGATATCGGCAATTATCAGGCGCTGGTGTCCAATTACACAGTTGGTGCGCTGCGCGGTTATCTGGCCAATGCGGATAAGGCGCGCTCACAAGGTATCGAAGCTGATCTGTCATTTCGCCCGAGCCCGCGCTTCAATATTTATGGCAACGGCGCCTATACCGACGCCAAATATGTCAAGTTCACCAATGCCCCGTGCCCGCCCGAATTGTCGGGCGGCAGCCAGCCGATCGACGCCAATGGCAACTTGACCAGCCCTGTCAGCCCCAAGGGCACGCCGGGCGGGGTCAGTCCGCTCAGTTGTGACATTTCCGGTCAAAGCCTGCCGGGGGTGTCGAAATGGTCGTTCTCTTATGGCGCTGAGGCCAACCTGCCGGTGCAGGTTTTTGGCCGCGAATCGCAGGCCTATGTCGGGTTCGATGGGAACTATCGTTCGGCTTGGTCGTCCAACCCCAGCCGGTCGGACTACACGCAGGTCGATGGCTATGCGCTGAGCAATTTCCGGTTCGGTCTGCGTACCGACTCCGGCTTCGATGTGTTTGGCTGGGTGCGCAACGCCTTCGATGTTCGTTACTTTGATCAACTAGCCGTCGGCCCCGGCAACACCGGGCTGATCGTTGGCAACGTCGGCGACCCGCGCACGTTTGGCGGCACGGTCAAGTTCACGTTCTGATAGGTGGGAGGTGCCAGTGGAGCGATCCTCTGGCACCTTCCTCAGGCCCAGAGGTCCAGCACAAGCTTCCCGCTCACCGGCAGGTCTTCGAAAGTATCCAGCCCATCGAAGTGGTCGATAGGCAGCGTGGCGACATCCGCCGGTTCGGCCATGCGCATATTCACAGCAAGCCTGACGCGCCCTTCCTCGTCGGGCGACCGGGCGCGCCACCAGATGATGCAGCCGCAGTTCTCGCAAAAGTGGAACTCGGTTGTGCGTCCGCGAACATAGGCGCGGGTCTGGCCGTGGGTGCTGAACCGTTCGTTTTCGTAGTCATAGGCCCAGAGCGCGCCATAACGGCGGCAAACCTTGCAATTGCACGCCGTTACCGAGCCCGGATCGCCGTTGATCGACCACCTTGCCGCGCCGCAATGGCAAGCGCCCTCGATCGTTGCCATGGGCTCAATTGTTGCCCTGAATGAAGTCGCCCAGCACGCCCAGCGCCGAGCCTTCGCCGCGGTTTTGTCCGCCGCCCGGAATGGCTGCAGCTGCTATGCGTCCAGCCAGCCGCGCAAACGGCAGCGACTGGATCCACACTTTGCCCGGGCCCGTGAGCCTTGCAAAAAACAAGCCTTCGCCGCCGAACAGCACGCTCTTCACCCCGCCAGCCGTCACCAGATCAAAATCGACGCCCGCTGTATACGCCGCAAGGCAGCCGGTATCGACATGCACTTGTTCGCCGGGGGCAAGCGTGCGCTCAACCAATGTGCCGCCCATTTGCACAAAAACCCAGCCATCGCCCTCAAGCTTCTGCATGATGAAGCCTTCGCCGCCGAACAGGCCGGTCATCACTTTGCGCTGAAAGGCGATACCGATCGAAACACCGCGGGCGGCGGCCAGAAAGCTGTCTTTCTGGCAAATCAGCGTGCCGCCAACATCGGAGAGCTTGATCGGCAGGATCGCGCCGGGGGTAGGGGAGGCGAACGCGACCCTCGCTTTGCCGCTGCCATTGTGGGTGAACACGGTGATGAACAGGCTTTCGCCGGTGATCAGCCGCTTGCCCGCGCCGAGCAGTTTGCCCATGAAACCGCCTTCGTTTGCGGCGGCGCTGCCATCTCCGAACACGGTGGTCATGTCGATGCTGGCATCTTTCCACACGAATGCACCCGCTTCGGCCACGGCGCTTTCGCCCGGATCAAGCTCGATCTCGACGAATTGCAGTTCCTGCCCCTTGATGTCGAAGTCGATATCGTCAGCGATGCTTGCGCTGCGTGCATGGTGCCAGGGATTGTTCGATGCCATCAGCTCTCTCCGTCTTTGAAGCCCGATCATAATAGCCATTTCGCGATGACAAAACAGCGATGAAGTTGCCGGGGCGAATCGGGCGCTCGGAACCTCTCGCGCACCGCGCCGTTTTCCCTGCAACCGCGCATTGATCGATTGGCTCAATCACCTTGATCTGACTTCATCATTAGCCATTGCGGGCATCGCCAGCTAATAGAACAACAGGCTCCGGCGCGCATGTCGGGAGTCGCAAGATAAAAGGATTTCACCATGTCACTCGTCGGAACCAGCATTCTGCCGTTCTCCACCCAGGCCTATTATCAGGGCAAGTTCGTTCCCGTGAGCGAGGCCGATGTGGCCGGCAAGTGGGCGGTTTTCTTTTTCTACCCGGCTGATTTCACGTTTGTCTGCCCGACCGAACTGGAAGACCTCGCGCACAAACATGACGAACTGCTGGCCATGGGTGTCGAGGTTTACTCAGTCTCGACCGACACGCATTTCAGCCACAAGGCATGGCACGACAGCAGCCCGGCCATCGGCAAGATCAACTACTACATGCTTGGCGATCCCACCGGCACGATCACCCGCAATTTCGACGTGATGCGCGAGGGCCAAGGCCTTGCCGATCGCGGGACCTTTGTGGTCGATCCCGATGGCGTGATCCAGATCATGGAAACCACCTGCGAGGGCGTTGGCCGCAATGCCGAGGAACTGGTTCGCAAGATCAAGGCTGCGCAGTATGTGCGCGCGCATCCCGGCGAAGTGTGCCCGGCCAAGTGGGAGCAGGGCGAAGAGACGCTTGCTCCGTCTTTCGATCTTGTCGGCAAAATCTGATTGAGCGTTCGGCCCGGGCTCCCTCTCCCGGGCCGCCGGGCGGCGCTGGCGCTGATATGCGCCGGGCCGCCGGCCCCCCCTTTTGATCGCTGCGTCACTGCGTCACCGGGCCCACAGCCCGGCGGTGCGGCCCCGCGCCTGTCTGAAAGCTACTCGCCATGCCCATGCTCGATGCTGCTGCCACCGCCCAGCTCAAGACCTATCTCGGCAACCTGCGTCGCCCGATCGAAATCGTGGCCACGCTTGATGACAGCGCGAAATCAACCGACATGCGCGCTCTGGTCGGCGAAATAGCCGCGCAATCTGAAAAGATTACGGCCCGTTTCGATGGCGCGGATGCGCGGATCCCAAGCTTTGCGATTCTGGCTGACGAAGAAAGCGCGAAAGCTGTTTTTGCCGGGCTGCCGATGGGACACGAGTTCACCTCGTTGATCCTCGCGCTGCTGCATGTCGGCGGTCATCCGCCGAAGGAAGATGCCGATTTGCTGGATGCCGTGCGCGCGCTGGAAGGGCCGCTTCATTTCGAAGTGTTCTTCTCGCTCACCTGCCAGAATTGCCCTGATGTGGTGCAGGCGCTCAATATCATGGCGGCGCTCAATCCAGCGATAACCAACGTTTCGATCGACGGCGCGTTGTTCCAGGAGGAAGTTGCGCGCCGCCAGATCATGGCTGTGCCGCAAGTGTTTCTCAATGGCGAACCGTTTGGGCAGGGCCGGATGGATCTGGCGCAGATCGTGGCCAAGCTCGATACCGGAGTGATGGCGCGCGCGGCTGAGAAGATCGCGGCGAAGGAGCCGTTCGATGTGCTGATCGTCGGCGGCGGCCCGGCGGGGGCGGCAGCGGCGATCTATGCTGCGCGCAAAGGCATCCGCACCGGCGTGGTTGCGGAGAACTTTGGCGGCCAATTGCTCGACACAATGGGCATCGAGAATCTCATTTCAGTGCCGCACACCGAAGGCCCTAAACTGGCGGCGGAGCTTGAGCGGAACGTGAAGTATAATCAGGTCGACATCATGAATCTGCAGAAGGCAGTCGGTCTCAAAGCGACCAATGGCGATGGCCTGACCACGATCGAACTGGCCAGCGGAGCGAGCCTGAAAGCCAAGACCGTCATCCTCTCAACAGGCGCGCGCTGGCGGCAAATGGGCGTGCCCGGCGAGGAGGAATATCGCAACAAGGGCGTCGCCTATTGTCCGCACTGCGATGGCCCGCTTTATAAGGGCAAGCGTACGGCGGTGATCGGCGGCGGCAATTCGGGGGTCGAGGCGGCTATCGACCTTGCCGGCCTTGTCGCGCATGTCACGCTGATCGAGTTCGATAGCCAGCTGCGCGCCGACGCCGTGCTGCAGACCAAACTGCGCAGCCTTCCCAATGTCAGCGTGATCACCTCGGCACTCTCGACCGAAGTGCGCGGCGACGGCGAGAAGGTGACATCACTCATTTACCGCGACCGAACGGACGATACCATGCACGAAATCGCGCTTGACGGCATCTTCGTCCAGATCGGGCTGGTCCCCAATACGGAGTGGCTGAAAGGCGCGCTCGCGCTGACCAACCGCGGCGAGATCGAGATCGATGCCCATGGGGCAACGAGCCTTGGCGGCGTGTTTGCCGCTGGCGATGCCACGACCGTGCCTTACAAGCAGATCGTGACGGCGATGGGCGAAGGCTCAAAGTCTGCGCTTTCCGCGTTTGATTACCTGATCCGGCATTGATCTCTGGCGAACAATGGCACTACGCGCGGCGAGCACGTTGACAGCGCGCGCTCGTTAAGCCAGCGCTCAGGCGCATGGTGCCACAAGGGGCGGAGAGCAGGGAGTTCGATATGAAGATCGTAAGCGCAGTTGTAGCATTATTCAGTCTTGTCGCAGTGCTTATTGCCAGCAACGCTTCGGCTGCTGGTCCCGATGTCGAGCATGGCAAGACTGTATTTGCGCGCTGCGTGGCTTGCCATGATCTCAACACCGGCGCGGCGCGCCTTGGACCTTCGATGAAGGGCATCGTCGGCAGGAAGGCGGGCAGTGTACCCAACTTTGCCTATTCGCCAGCCCTGAAAAACTCGAAGCTGGTCTGGAATGCCGCCACGCTTGACGCGTTCCTGACCAGCCCTATGAAGTATGTTCCGGGAACACGGATGCCTTTTGCCGGGCTTCCAAGCGCCCAAGATCGTGCAGATTTGATCGCCTATCTCGCCAAAGCGGCCCGCTGAACCCGCGAACCACCGTCACGGTTAAATGACTACTAACGCCGTTGACTTTTCAGCGGTAGCGACCATTTACGCGCCATGCTCTCGCAGAAAACGCGATATACCATCCGGGCGCTGCAACACCTGGCCGACAAGTTTGGACAAGGCCCCGTGCGGCTTGATGCGATCGCCACAGCGCAGAATATCCCGCGTAAATTTTTGACCGTGATCCTCTCTGAAATGGCGCGGGAGGGGGTCGTGGCGTCCCATCGCGGACGCGATGGAGGATATGAACTGGCGCTTCAGCCGATTGATATCCGCTATGGCGACATCATCCGGCTGACACGCGGAAGCCTCGCGCTGACACCTTGTGCAAGCCGCAATGCGCATGAGCAGTGCGCCAACTGCCTTCCCGAAGCAGACTGCCGCTTGCGAGCGGTTATGCTCCAGCTGCGCGATGAAATGGCCGCGATGCTCGACCGGATGACATTGGCGGACCCCATTTCGACAGAGCCGGCTTTCGTCGATGACGCAGTGACTCCAACCAATTGAATTCATGCCGGGCAGGTTTTGCGCAGAGCCGTTTTAACTTTGCTTGGCGTTGGCGCAGCCGCTGGTTATAGAGCGCAGATGATATCGACAGCCTTTGGCCGCAGTTCGCTGCGCTTCGCCGTTTTTGCCGCAGCCGTTGCCGTCATGGGGGTGACTACCGGTTGCGCCGGGACGAAGGCCAAGAAGGACGTGGCTTATGTCGCGCGCGACGTCGATACGCTTTATGCAGCCGCCCGCGAGCGACTCAATCGCGGCGATGCGAAGCAGGCAGCGGCCTTGTTTGATGAGGTCGAGCGCCAGCATCCCTATTCGCCTTGGGCGCGCCGCGCCCAGCTGATGAGCGCTTTCAGCTATTATGCCGCGCGCGATTACCCAAAGTCAGTGCAGGCGGCGCAGCGTTTCCTGTCGATCCATCCGGGCAACAAAGACGCTCCTTACGCCTATTATCTCGTTGCGCTGTGCTATTATGAGCAGATCAGCGACGTAACGCGCGATCAGAAAATCACGCAGGAAGCGTTGACCGCCCTCACCGAGGTGTCGCGCCGCTATCCAGCCACGAAGTATGCCGCCGATGCCAGGCTCAAGCTGGATCTGGTGAACGATCATCTTGCTGGCAAAGAGATGGAAATCGGCCGGTTTTACCAGCGCAGCGGCAAATGGCTTGCCAGCTCGCTACGGTTCCGTGCGGTGATCGATAAATATCAGCAAACCAGCCACACGCCTGAGGCCCTTTACCGGCTGGTCGAAAGCTATCTGGCGCTTGGTCTGCCGCAAGAAGCCAAGAAGGCTGCGGCTGTGTTGCAAAATAATTATCCCGGCGGCGACTGGTATGCGCGCGCCTACAAACTCATGAATAACAAAGCGCCTGAAACGGATGTAAGCTAAGCAGGCAAGACGAGCTAGCGCGCTAGGTTTCTGGCGGGGGCTCGCAGCAGCGGCTACACGCGAACGAGGGCCTATCAGGCGGCGGTTTGTGTCCGGCGAGAGAAGGCAGCATCGCTCAGTGCTTTGAGAAACTGATCGGTAGCGCTTTCCCAACTGTACGTTGCGCCAAAGCGGGCAGCCGCGCCGCGATCACATTGCAATGCGATCTTGATCGCACCTTCCAAATCCGATGAAAGCGCACCGATCGGCTCTGATAGTTCGCCTCGCGGTCCGCGGCCTTCGCTGCCGACAATGTCGATCGGTCCGGGCACGGCGAAACCTGCAACCGGCACGCCGCAGGCCAAGGCCTCGATCATGACCAATCCAAAAGTATCGGTCAGACTGGGAAAAACGAACATATCAGCCGAGCAATAAGCGCGCGCCAGCGTCTTCCCCGAGAGCGCACCGGTAAAATGCACGTCCGGATAACGGGCGCGCAATTGCGCTAGATCGGGCCCATTGCCGACCACGACTTTTGTTCCGGGCAAATTAGCATCGAGAAAGGCCGAGAGGTTTTTTTCGACCGCGACGCGCCCAACATTGAGCATGATCGGCCGCGGCAGATTTCTGAGCGCGTCCAATGGCTCATTGGCGGGGTGAAAAACGCTGGCATCGATCCCGCGCGACCAAAGCGCCGTTTGATGGATACCGTGTTCGGCCAGTTCGGCAGCAAGCGTTGGCGTAGAGACCAGCACGGCATAACTTGTCCGATGAAATCGGCGCATGATCGGCCAAAAATGGCTCGGACTGAGGCCGGTTCGCATCGCGGCGTATTCGGGGAAGCGCGTGTGAAAGGCGCTGGTGAAGGGGACTCCATTCGCCTTGCACCAGCTGCGTGCGCTCCACCCGATGGGGCCTTCGGTGGCGATGTGAACGATGTCTGGCGCGAACTTGCGCAATTTCCGGCGCGTGCCAAAGCGCGGCAGCATCGCCAAACGGATCTCGTGATAACCCGGCATGCCCAGTGTGAAAAACTCATTGGGCGTAACCATGGTTACTTCATGGCCCAGCGCGATCAGCCGGTCCACCGTGGTCGCCAGCGTTCTGACGACGCCGTTGACCTGCGGGTGCCAGGCGTCGGTGCAGATCGCAATCTTCATGTATCTTCTTTCGCGCGCGGCGCGCTTGTTTCGTTGCCGCGTGCCGAGGCAGCCTGTGCTTCCTTTGCGCAGACATCGGCCCAGTCGACGATCGCAATTGCGCCAGCAAAATCTTCGACCAGCGCGGTGCAGCTCTCGACCCAGTCGCCGTCGTTATAATACGTCACGTCGCCGATCTGGCGAATTTCAGCGCAATGGATGTGCCCGCACACCACGCCTTCGACACCCATGTCGCGCGCCGCATGCGCCACTGCTTCCTCATAAGCGCAAATGAATTGCACCGCATTTTTGACGCGCTTCTTCATGTAAGAAGAAAGCGACCAATAGGGCAGTTTGAACTGGCGGCGAACCAGATTGACCCAACGATTGGCCTTCAGCAGAATTTCATAAGCCTTATCACCCAGAAAGGCGAGCCAACGGGCATACAGCACCACGCCGTCAAACTCGTCGCCGTGCGTGACAAGCAGGCGGCGTCCGTCCGCCGTCGTGTGGATTGCCTGAAGGGCAAGTTCGACCCCGCCGAAGCTCAGCCCTGCATAAGGACGGAGCATTTCATCGTGATTGCCAGCAATCAGTACGACCCGGGTGCCGCGATGCGCCATTTTCAGAACGCGCCGGACCACCTCATTGTGCGCGTCGGGCCAATACCAGCCCCGCGACAAGCGCCAACCATCGAGGATGTCACCAACCAGATACAAGGTCTCGCATTCGATCGAGGCCAGAAAATCGATGAGCATGTCGGCGTTGCAGCCGCGCGTACCAAGGTGAACATCCGAAATCCACACCGTGCGCACTTTGCGCTTGGGCCGGAAGCTGCGCGGCTCGGGCAGATCAAGCCAGGCAGGAATAGAGGTGGCCAGTTCGGTTACGGAAGGGAACTTACCCTGAAGTTTTGCTTGCTGCGGCATCAACTGCCCCTTTGTAGTTACCGATTCAATTTATCACAATCACGTTTCGTTCGCATTGCAGTGTGTCATTGGAATGAAATACGCGTCAAGCGCATCGCGGTGCCTAGTTGTGCATCGCAAAAATATGCGGAACAAAGGGTGACTTACGAGCGCCCAACCGCTATCGGTCATCAGCAATGCTTACTGGCTTATCCATCCGCAACATCGTTCTGATCGAAGCGCTCGATCTTGCATTTTCGGGCGGGCTCGGTGTGTTGACCGGGGAGACCGGCGCCGGCAAGTCGATCCTGCTGGATTCGCTGGGGTTAGTGCTTGGTGATCGCGCGGAATCCGGTCTAGTCCGCGCGGGCGAGGATCAGGCCAGCGTCACCGCCACGTTCGAGTTCGATCGGCTGCCCGACGCCCTGAGCGCCATCTTCGCCGAGGCGGATATCCAGATCGAGGCGGGCGAGCCGTTGATCGTCAAGCGCCGCATCAAGGCGGACGGCGGCAGCAAGGCCTTTGTCAACGATCAACCGGTCGGCGTTGCCCTGCTGCGCGAAATCGCGCGCGGTTTGGTCGAACTTCATGGGCAGCACGATGATCGCGGCCTCGTAAATGCGCGCGGGCATCGGGCGCTGCTTGATCGCTTTTCGCGGGTTGGCGGCAGTGGGGGCGCAGCCGGGGTTGCCGCCGCCTGGGACCATTGGCGCCGTGCCGAGGCGGATCTCGCCGGCGCGCGCGCCCAGTTTTCTGCCGCAGCCGCCGAGCAAGACCTCCTGCTTGCGTATCTGGCGGAATTGACTGCGCTCGCGCCGATTGTCGGTGAGGAAGAAGATCTCGCCGCGCAGCGTGCCGGAATGCAGAAGGGCGAGCGCCTGTCTGCCGATCTGGCGGCGCTGCAACATCTGTGGGCAGGCTCCGATTCTGCGCTTGCCACCTTGCGCAGCGCGGCGCGGCGGCTGGACCGGATCGCCCACGAACATCCGCTGCTGGCAGGCGCGCTCGAATCGCTGGATCGCGCCGTGATCGAAGCAGGGGAAGCGGAGGACAAGCTCGCGGCCGCAGCCGAAGCATTGACGCATGATCCGCTGATGCTCGACCGGATTGAAACGCGCTTGTTCGAATTGCGCGCGGCCGCACGCAAGCATGTCTGTGCGGCCGATGATCTGCCCGCCCGGATGGATCAGATGCGCGGCGCGCTCGATGCAATCCAGAGCGGGGAAGAGCAACTGGTGATCCTTGAGCGCACCGCGCACGACGCAAGCCTTGAATATCAAGCGCAGGCCGAGGCGCTTTCGGTCGCAAGATCGGAAGCGGCTCGGCGGCTGGATGCGGCGGTCGCTGCCGAATTGGCTCCGCTCAAACTTGATTCGGCGCGTTTTCGCACCGCCGTGGTGCGCTTGGAGGAAGACCGTTGGGGCCCGCATGGCGTCGATGCGGTCGAATTCCTGATCTCGACCAATCCGGGTGCCGAGTTTGCCCCGCTGACCAAGATCGCCAGCGGCGGCGAGCTCTCGCGCTTCATCCTCGCGCTCAAAGTCGCGCTGGCGGAGGAAGGCGGCGCGGCGACGGTGATCTTCGACGAGATCGATCGCGGCGTTGGCGGAGCAGTGGCCAGCGCGATCGGCGAGCGGCTGGCCCGGCTGGCGCAAGGCGGGCAGCTTCTGGCCGTCACGCATAGCCCGCAAGTTGCCGCGCGCGGAACCGCGCATTATCTGATCGCGAAATCGAGCGAGGGCACCGTCACCCGCACGTCCGTCGTCCCGCTCGATGCGGCGGGGCGGCAGGAAGAGATCGCGCGCATGCTGTCTGGGGCAGAGGTCACGCCAGAAGCGCGCGCGCAGGCAGATCGGCTGCTGGAGCAGGCATGATCGCGGCAATCGAAGAGCACCCGCTGGATTGTCCGGTCTGGAACATGCTGAACGGGCCGCAGCGGGATCTGGCGCGATGGCATGGCAAAGCGTGTCGGATTGATCCGGGATATGGTCCTTTTGCCGCAGCAGCACCGGGCCATGAAGCGCAGCTCGCCTCGCTGCTGACCGCAACCAGCGATGAAATCTGGATCGTGCGCAGCGAGGGCATGGTAGCACCGCTCGGCACCCGTGTGGTCCGAACGGCGACGCTAATGCAAATGATCGCCGATCAAGGTGCAGTCGGCGCCGCAGGGGATGCGGAGATTGTCGTCCTGCGTGAAGCCGATTCTGACGAAATGAACGCATTGGCGCAGGCAACAGCGCCCGGCCCATGGGGCCCGGCCACGCATCGCTACGGCACATTTTATGGTGTGCGCCGCGAAGGGAAGCTGGTTGCCATGGCCGGAGAGCGGATGCGTCCCGTTTCAGGGCTGGCCGAAGTAAGCGGGGTCTGCACGTACCCGGAGTTTCGCGGACAAGGCTTTGCCGCCCGTTTGATCCGGCGCGTGATGGCCGGCATGATCGAGCGCGGCGATACTCCGTTCCTGCATAGCTATGCCGAGAATGCGGGGGCAATCCGGCTTTACGAATCGCTCGGTTTCCGGGCGCGGCGGACAATGGTGGTAACCGTTCTGGGTTTGGCTTGAGGCGATGGGCGTGAACGGGATAAGCGATGCGGATGTCGCCAATGAACTGATGCGGCTCGCGCGCGTGATTGCGCGCCACAATCAGCTTTATCATGCAAACGACGCCCCCGAGATCAGCGATGCTGAGTATGACGCGCTGGTGCGCCGCAATGCCGAACTGGAGGCGGCGTTTCCGCATTTGATCCGGCCCGATAGCCCGAGCCAGAAGGTGGGGCATGAGATCGCCGCTTCGCCGCTCGGCAAAGTCGCGCACGAGGTGCGAATGATGAGCCTCGACAACGCCTTTAGCGACGAGGAAGTGGAGGAGTTTGCCGCGCGGGTGCGCCGGTTCCTCAATCTTGCCGCCGATGCGGAAGTGATGATGACGGCGGAAGACAAGATCGACGGTCTGTCCTGCTCGCTGCGCTATGAGAATGGGCAGCTGGTGCGGGCGGCCACCCGCGGTGACGGGCAGGTGGGCGAAGACGTAACGCCCAATGCGGCGCACATTGCCGATATTCCGCAGGTGCTTAGGGGCGACGTGCCTGCCGTGTTCGAGATCCGGGGCGAAGTCTACATGGCCAAGGCTGACTTCCTTGCGCTCAATGCCGCGCAGGAAGCCAGCGGCGACAAGGTGTTTGCCAATCCGCGTAATGCCGCCGCAGGATCGCTGCGGCAGAAGGATGCCAGCGTTACGGCGGCACGTCCGCTGCGTTTTCTTGCGCATGGCTGGGGCGCGGCGAGCGAGGTTCCTTCCGAGACGCAGTTCGAAATGATGCAGTGTATCGCCGGTTGGGGCGTGCCGGTCTCGCCATTGCTGGTGCGCTGCGCATCAGTGGCTGCGATGACCGCGCATTACCGGGCCATCCAGGCCGCGCGCCCAGACTTGCCTTACGATATCGACGGGGTGGTCTACAAAGTCGATCGGCTCGATTGGCAAGAGCGGCTGGGCTTTGTGGCCAAAGCGCCGCGCTGGGCCATCGCACACAAGTTTCCCGCCGAACGCGCCGAGACGGTGATCGAGGCGATCGACATTCAGGTCGGGCGGACGGGCAAGCTGACCCCGGTTGGGCGGCTTCGGCCCGTGCTGGTTGGCGGCGTCACCGTTACGAACGTTACCTTGCACAACCGCGATGAGATCGGCCGCCTTGGTCTGCGCATCGGCGATCGCGTAGTGCTGCAACGCGCAGGCGACGTTATCCCGCAAGTTGTGGATAACTTGACGCGTGATGAAGTTCGAGCGGCTTACGCATTTCCAGCGCAATGCCCCGAATGTGGCTCGGAAGCGGCGACGCAAGACGATGAAGTCGATGTGCGCTGCTCGGGCGGGCTTGTCTGTCCGGCGCAGCGCACCGAGCGGCTGAAACACTTCGTCAGCCGCGGCGCGCTGGATATCGAGGGGTTTGGCGAGAAAACGATTGCCGAGTTCTTCGCTGCCGGTTGGCTGGAAAGCCCGGCTGATATCTTCAGGCTGCATCGCCGCCGCGCCGAGATTGCCCTGCGAGAAGGCTGGAAGGATAAGTCTGTGGATAACCTGTTGGCAGCGATTGAGGCCAAACGTGCGCCCGATGCCGCGCGGCTGCTGTTTGGCCTTGGCATCCGCCATGTCGGCGCGGTTACTGCACGTGATTTGTTGAAACGATTTGTGAGCCTCGCGGACCTGCGCGCGGTGGCTGAAAAATCGAAAGCTGGCGATAATGAGGCGGCGGCAGAACTGGCGTCAATCGACGGAGTAGGGCCGGTGGTGGCTGCGGCTTTGGGCGATTTCTTCCATGAGCTGCATAACATCGCGGTGTGGGATGATCTGCTTTCCGAAGTTGCGCCGCCGCCCTATGTTGTTGAAACCAAGGCGAGCGCGGTGGCAGGAAAGACCGTGGTGTTCACTGGCAAGCTCGAAACAATGAGCCGCGAGGAAGCCAAGGCGCAAGCCGAGATGCTCGGCGCGCGGACGGCGGGTTCGGTTTCTGCCAAGACAGATCTGGTAGTGGCAGGGCCGGGTGCGGGCTCGAAGTTGAAGCAGGCCGCAGCGCTTGGCATCGAAGTGATCGATGAGGCGGCGTGGGCGGATATCGTCGGGAAAGCAGGATAACGGCGATGGCGCTTCAAACTTGGTGGCTTTTTGTGATCACGGTATTCTTCGTTTCGGGAACACCGGGGCCCAACATGCTGCATGTCATGGCTCGCAGTGTCGAGCTCGGGCTTGCAGCGAGCGTGGCCGCGATGGCTGGATGCCTGATTGCGGTGCTCACACTGCTGTCCGCATCGGCCTTGGGCCTCACCGCGTTGCTGCTCGCGGTCCCCGGGGCTTTTGCGGTGCTGCGGTATGCCGGCGCTGCTTATCTGATGTATCTGGGCTACCGCGCATGGACCTCAAGGGAAATGCCGATCGCGCCTGACGGCGGAATGGGGCATGCTAGAATTGCGCCAGGGCGGGTCTTTCGGGGCGGCTTCGCGGTCGGCATCAGCAATCCTAAGGCGCTGCTGTTTGCCGCTGCTTTCCTGCCGCAATTCATCGATCCTGCGTTTCCTAAACTACCGCAATTTGCCGTGATGGTCGTCACCTTCACCGTGATCGAGACGGCATGGTACTTTGTTTATGCGCTGGGCGGACACAGCATGGCCGCGTTTCTGCGCCGTCCTGCGCCGCGTCGTGCTTTCAACCGCTTTACCGGCGGGCTCTTCGTTGCATTTGGACTGGCCATGGCAGGATCGCGCTTATGAATCTTGAAGATATTGCCCGAATTGGCGGCGAAGCGGGCGCCTTGCTCAAGGCGCGCGGTCAGACCGTGGCTGTTGCCGATGGCGCAAGCGGTGGGCTTATCTCGGCGGGGCTGCTGGCCTTGCCGGGGGCCTCGGCCTATTACGTCGGCGGCGGCGTGATTTACACGCTCAAAGGCCGCCGCTTGTTGCTGGACCACGAGCCGGGCACCTTTCGCGCCTTCAAAGGTGTCACCGAGGATTATGCCTGCGCATTGGCCGAGGCAGTGCGGGCGCGCTTCGGCGCCGATTGGGGCATTGCCGAATCCGGCGCGGCCGGGCCGGGCGTGCACCCTTATGGCGTGCCATCCGGGCGCAGCGCCATCGCGGTGGTCGGGCCGAATGGCGCTGCGTCGATCGTTGTGGAAACCGGGCATGAAGACCGGCTTGCCAATATGGCGGCGTTTGCGGCGGGCGGGCTCGCCCTGCTGCGCGATACGCTCAGCGGCTAAGCCGCGCGCTGCGTCGCCGAAGCCACAAGATTGACCAGTCACCGCGCACCGTGCGCGCGGCCAGCCGGAAACCTGCTCGGCGATAGGCCGCGCGCACGGCGGCTTCCTGCGTTTGCAGCAGCCCGGCGAGCAGCAAGTTTCCGCCCCCCATCACGCTGCCTGCGAAATCCGGCGCGAGTTCGATCAGCGGCCCGGCGAGGATATTGGCAATCACCAGATCATAAGGCGCAGCAGCGCGGAGCAAGGGATGGGCCATGCCCGGGGCGATCACCACCGTCAGCTGACCGGGGCCTTGTCCGGTTGCAATCGCGTTGGCCGCAATGTTTTCGGCAATCACCGGGGCGCAGACCGGGTCGATATCGCTGGCGATGGCGCGGGTGCGCGGCCACAGGTGCAGCGCGGCAAACGCCAGCAAGCCAGTGCCAGTGCCGATATCTGCCATGTTCTGCACGCGCAGCCCCCGCGCGCGCATGTGCGCCAGCATGGCGAGGCAGCCCGCCGTGGTCGCGTGCTGGCCCGTCCCAAATGCCTGACTTGCCGGAATCGTGAAGTTTTTCAGGCCGATTTGATCCGGGAAATCCGGCGTATGGATATAGAATGGACCTTCGAGGATCGGTTCGGTCCCCTGCTGGCTCAGCGTGATCCAATCCTCATCGGCCAGTTCCTGCGCAATCAATTCGGGCACGCACTCAGTGAACAGCGCTGCGATCGCCGCGCGGTCCGCGCCGGAGGGCGAGCGTTCCAGCCACACTTCCAATTGCCACTCGTCGGGCTTGTCCTCGGCTATTTCGCTGCCCGCCAGAACCATGTCGTCCGGCCAATCGAGCGCATCTTCATGCGCGATCAGCGCCGCGCGAATGGTATCGGCGGACGCATAGGCGGTGATTTTCCAGCTCATTTGTTCTCGATCTTGGCGAGGCGTTCGCGTGCGGCTTGCACGATTGGCCCGCAGCCTTTTGCTGACAACAGCGGTTCGCTGCCCTCCATCCGTTCCAACATGCCGCTGGCGCCGGGATGCGGGGTTAAAACAATGCCGCACTGCCATTGTTCCACCGCGGCAAAAGTTTGCTTGAACATGGCGACGCGCTCGGGATGCTGCGCAAAGCGATAGGTGCCCAGCGCCAGCGCCGAGAGGCTGTCGAGATAGGTGAATTTCTGGCAGCTCGCTCGCGCGCAGCTTGTCCAACTCCAACTGGTCGAGCCTTCGGTGTGGCCCGGTGTTGCGCGCGCGGTGAGGACGATTGTCCCAATCTGAACTTTGTCTCCGTTCACAAGCTTGCGATCGACCTCGACAGGATCGAAGCCATGGATTTCCTGCACTTGCGGGTCATCTGCGCTGACCCTGCCGCTGGCCAGCACCGGGGCCGCCGCTTCGAGCGCCGCGACTTTGGCCCCGGTCGCGCGTTTCAGCGCCGCCAGCCCGCCAACGTGGTCGAAGTGCTCGTGGCTGGTCACGATCCAGCGGATATCGCGAGGTTTGAAACCAGCGGCCTTGATGTTTGCCACGATCGAAGGGGCTGCCTGCGCGGTCGCTGCATCGATCAGCACGTGGCCTTTGGGCGAAGTGAGCAGCAGAACGGAGACAGTGCAGGTGCCTACATACCACACATTGGCGAAAATCCGGGCTGGCGGCGCGGGGTCGGAGAAGTCCTCTTTCCCCGCGCACTGGCGCACCAGCGCCGCGCCAGCGGATGGATCGGCGGCGCGCAGGACTGGTTTGGCATGTGCATTAGGAGCCATTAGCGCGGCAATAGCGAGCATGAAGGCGCAAAGGGTGTTAGCGGACAAAGCTGGCTCCATTGGCGTCGATTACCGCGCCGGTCATGCTTGGCGGCGCATCGAGCGCGCAGAAGGCGGCGATGGTGGCGATTTCCTGCGGGGTTGCGACCCGGCCGAGCGGAATATCGGCAAGCAGGGCAGGGCCGCCTCTGCTCGCCAGATAATCGTCGGCCATCGCGGTTGCGGTGAACCCCGGGGTGATGGCGAAGCTCAGGATACCGTGCGCAGCATAACCGCGCGCGATGGTTTTATGCAGCGCGACCATGCCGCCCTTTGCCGCCGCATAATGCCAGTGCGCGGGCGAATCGCCGCGATAGGCCGCGCGGCTGGCGATATGGACGATCCGGCCGGGGACTCCGCGCTCAAGCCAGTGCCGCAACGCAAAGCGCGATAGTTGCGCGGCCGAGGTCAGATTGATCCGCAGCGTATCCTCCCACCCGTCAAGCCAGGCGATGTCCGATCCATCGAGCGGATTGGCCTCGAACAGACCGGCATTGTTGATGAGCACATCGATGGTGCCGCTGCTTAAATCGAGCGCCTGTTCCCACAAGCGCTGCGGCGCAGAAGGCTCGGCCAAATCGGCACCGATCACGCCGGGTGCCGGGCGGCGGCCATGGGACAAAACCTGAGCACCGCGCAAGGTGAGCGTCTCGGCGATAGCCGCGCCGATGCCGCGGGTCGAGCCAGTGACAAGGATTATGGAGCTGGTCATACCCCAGTGCTCTAACAGGCCGCGCCGGGCATGGCCACAATTGCCCTTCGGCATGGTTGCGCGAAGAAGCAATTCGACTAATAGGAGCCTTGTTCGGAGCCGGTTTTTTGGGTGGTTCCATTGTTGTTACGGAGGTTTGGATGGCGCAAGCGCGCAGCAGTCGGCCACTTTCGCCGCATCTCCAGGTCTGGCGCTGGGGCCCGGCAATGCTGGTTTCGATCCTTCACCGGGTCACCGGCAATGGGCTCGCCTTTGTCGGCCTTGGCTTGTTGCTTTGGTGGACCGGCGCTCTTGCCAGCGGGCCCGAGGCGTACAACGACTTCCTCAACTGGGTCTGGATCGGTGAGGGCGGCAGCTTCCCGTTCGTGACCGCGATCCTTGGAAAAGTTGTGCTGGTTGGCCTGACTTGGGCGTTTTTCCAGCATATGGCGACCGGCCTGCGGCACTTCGTGCTTGATGTTGGCGCGGGTTATGAACTCGAAGCAAACGCGCGTTGGTCGGTCATCACATTGGCGTTCGCGGGGCTCGCCACCGCATTGTTCTGGGCGTTCGTGTTGCTGCGCTGATCGGCGCGGTTTCATGGTTCGGCATTATTTGAGCCTTTGGGGGTTTCATGGGTAACGGTACATCAATCGGCCGCGTGCGCGGCCTCGGTTCCAGCCATCATGGCGCGCATCACTGGTTGGCCTCGCGCCTCAGCGCGGTGGGCAATCTCGTTCTGATCCCGTTTTTGATGGTCAGCCTCGCTCTGATGCCGACGCATGATTTTGCAACGGTGCATGCATGGGCGGCCAAGCCCATCCCCTCGACTGCGCTGGTGCTGATCATGATCAACACATTCTACCATGCCCGGCTGGGCGTGCAGGTCATGCTTGAGGATTATGTGCACGAGGAAAGCGGCAAAGTCGCGGTCTGGCTGCTCGTTAACACTTTGCCACTCGCCGGCGCTGCCTATGGCATCATCTCGGTCATCCGTATCGCGCTTGGGAGCGCTTGAATCATGGCTACTTCGCATTCATCGCAGCCCGCCTACAAGATCATCGACCACACTTACGACACTGTCGTGGTCGGCGCGGGCGGTTCTGGCCTGCGCGCCACCATGGGCAGCGCGCAAGCAGGCCTGCGTACCGCCTGCATCACCAAAGTGTTCCCGACCCGCAGCCATACAGTCGCGGCGCAAGGCGGCATCGCTGCCAGCCTTGGCAACAATACGCCCGATCATTGGACCTGGCACATGTACGACACCGTCAAGGGGTCGGACTGGCTGGGCGATCAGGACGCGATCGAATACATGGTGCGCGAAGCCCCGGCAGCGGTTTACGAGCTGGAGCACGCCGGCGTGCCGTTCAGCCGCAATCCCGAGGGCACCATCTATCAGCGCCCGTTTGGCGGGCACATGCAGAACATGGGCGCAGGCCCGCCAGTGCAGCGCACTTGCGCCGCCGCTGACCGCACCGGCCATGCCATGCTGCACGCTCTTTATCAGCAGAGCCTGAAGTACGACGCCGACTTCTTCATCGAATACTTCGCCATCGATCTGATCATGGAAAAAGGCGCGGATGGCGTTCCCGTCTGCCGCGGCGTGATCGCGATGTGCCTCGATGATGGGTCGATCCACCGCTTCCGCAGCCACGCCGTCGTGCTGGCGACGGGCGGCTATGGCCGGTCATACTTTACCGCGACTTCGGCGCATACTTGCACTGGCGACGGCGCGGGCATGGTGCTGCGCGCCGGCCTGCCGTTGCAGGATATGGAATTCGTGCAGTTCCACCCCACCGGCATCTATGGCGCGGGTGTGCTCATCACCGAGGGTGCGCGAGGCGAGGGTGGGTATCTCACCAACTCCGAAGGCGAGCGCTTCATGGAGCGCTATGCTCCTTCGGCCAAGGATCTGGCGAGCCGCGACGTGGTTTCGCGCTCGATGGCGCTCGAAATCCGCGAAGGGCGCGGTGTCGGGCCGAACAAGGACCACATCTACCTGCATCTGGATCATATTGATTCGAAGGTGCTCGGCGAGCGCCTGCCGGGCATCACCGAGAGCGGCAAAATCTTTGCGGGCGTCGATCTGACCCGGCAACCCCTGCCGGTCGTCCCCACCGTCCATTATAACATGGGCGGCATTCCGTGCAATTATCACGGCGAAGTCGTCACCATCGGCGCTGACGGCAATCCGGAAACGATTATCCCCGGCCTGTTTGCGGTGGGCGAAGCGGCGTGCGTATCGGTTCACGGTGCGAACCGGCTCGGCTCGAACTCGCTGATCGATCTGGTCGTGTTCGGCCGCGCAACCGGCCTGCGCCTCAAAGAGCTGATCAAGCCAGGCTCGGCGCATGCGTCGCTGCCTGCGGACAGTGCGGACATGGCGCTCGCCCGCCTTGATCATTTCCGCCACGCCAATGGCAGCTCGCCGACAGCGGCGGTGCGGCTTGAAATGCAGCGCACGATGTCGGCGCACGCCGCCGTGTTCCGCACCGACGAGTTGATGGCCGAGGGTAAGACCAAGCTGACCGCGACATACGAGCGGATGCAGGACATCAAGGTTTCGGACCGTTCGCTGATCTGGAACTCGGACCTGATCGAAACGCTCGAACTCGATAACCTGATCGGCCAGTCGGTCGTGACGATGCATTCGGCCTACAACCGCAAGGAAAGCCGCGGCGCGCATGCGCACGAAGATTTCCCCGATCGCAACGATGGCGAGTGGATGAAGCACACAGCCGCGTGGTTCGACGGCTGGGGCGGCAAGGGCGGCGCGGTGAAAATCGACTACCGCCCGGTGCATGAATATACGCTCACCGATGAAGTGGCGTATATCGAGCCGAAGAAGCGGGTTTATTGATGCTGGGGTGGCTGCGACGAAGGATGGAAAGAGAGTTTCGAACGCTAGCTTTCCAGACCTTTAGGGCAGCCACTGATTCCGCAATGCCGCTTCTTTGCTCTGCAAAAGGCGGTTTCGACTCATCGGATGTTTATCAAAATTTCTAGCGAATTTCTGTTGAGTTGATTGAGTGCCTCGCGAACGGTGAAAAGCCGTCGTTGGATTTGCGCAAGCGGTGTGTCGAAGCAAATCGGCAATTGCGCCGCTTATATGACCAGTTCGGGCCAGTTGGTGGAAAACCGTTTGATCAAGAATACGCGCCGTTGGGCGGATGGACACTTTACTTTGAAATGAACTCGTCCGAAGTTCACTTAGTTACGGATATTGGAAAAATTAGGCAGCTTGTCGCTGACGATAAATCCACGCATTCTAATTTTTATTTTGCGGTTTCATTTGTCCTTTTCGCAGCATTCATAGCGCGGAAATGCTTCGTCGTGCCAGCGGTCTATATTGAAACTCTCGTCAATCGGACTGGCCAACCCGTCATCGATGGCTGCGAGCAGCTTCGATTTAAACGCCGCTGCCAAGAACTTATCAAAATCGAACGGCGTCGCTGGCCCACTTTCCTCACCCTCACGGATAGCCGCCCGCAACGCCTCAATGCGGATATCGCGCTCTTCGTGCAACCGCAAGGCATCCCGGATCACTTCGCTGGTGGAGCCAAATTCGCCAGTTTCAACTTTTCGCCGGGCGTAAGCGGCAAAGTGCTCCCTGAGCGCGATGGAGGTGGTTTTGACTGCCATGCGTTTAAACTACTAGATATTGGTAGTTTTGTCGATCTGGCGAAAGGTAAGCATCCAGTGGAGGGGCGCAACCCCGCAACGCTAGCGCCAGCTACGAACTTGCTGGCCGCGCCGGATAACGGCAGCCTCGCTGCAGCCCGACACCTTTGAGGAAGGCGCGGCGCACCGAGCCTGCGTAGACGGCGACCTGCCAGCGGCGCTCATGGTTGTTGGCGCCGGAGATTTCACGGATCACGCCTTCGAACGGAATGAGCGACCCGACGATTGATTTTGCCACTTGGCCAGCCGCATTTCCGCGCTTTTCGCCGCGTGTTTTCTCCGCGATCGCATCAATGTCATCGCCCAGCACGGCGTCGAGATTGCGTACAGCGGTCTGTATGCGTGAGCAGGTCTTCAAGCCGACCAGCGAATAGGGCCGTTCGATCGCGGCCTGCAGCACTTCGGGAACCGCCTTTTTCTTGAGATTGATATCGCTAAGCGGCTTGGTAACGACATCGTTCGCGGTCACATTGCCGGGATCAACCGCGGTCTGCGCAAGCGCGGGTGCTACAAGCGCAGCGGTCAGCGCAAGTGCTATAAGGGGCCGAGGTATCATTGGGGAAATCCTTGTTTTCCGCTCAACGCATCGCTGCCGATTACGTTCCTTGTGCCTTCAAGCAAATGTATCGCATTGCGCGGGGTCGCCGGCTTCGAGCCCCTTGTGCAGCCATTGCATGCGCTGTTCGGAGGAGCCGTGGGTAAACGCTTGCTCGACCGGCCGCCGTCCGGCTGCTCTCATCAAGGCATCGTCGCCGATCTGGTGCGCGGCGCGCATGCCTTCTTCGACATCGCCCGGCTCGATCCGGTCCTTGTTAAGCGCCGCCCATACCCCGGCATAGCAATCGGCCTGCAGTTCAAGCTTGACCGACATCTGGTTGGCGCGGCTCGGGTCGCGTTGCTGGGCGCTTTGCACTTTGGCCGATAGACCGGTGAGGTTCTGGATGTGATGGCCATATTCGTGCGCCATCACATAGGCCCGGGCAAAATCGCCGCCAGCGCCCATCTGTTTGTCCATCTCGTTGAAGAAATCGGTGTCGATGTAGATGCCCCTGTCGGGCGGGCAATAAAACGGCCCCATCGCGCTCTGCGCCGCGCCGCAGCCCGAATTGCCAGACCGGGCGTAGAACACCAGCTTTGGCGGCGCGAACTCTGCGCTGGATTGCTGGAAGATGGGCGCCCAGGTTTTGTTGAGCGAGGCGAGGGCATTGCAGTTTTCGCGGCTGAAGGCGTTGACATTGCAGCTCTCGGTGACCGAGTTGCCGCTTTGCTGCGGGCCGATTGCGCTCTGCTGGCCGCCGCCCACGAGATTGCCGAGGCCGCCAAACAGTGCCATCCCGATGACAACGACAATCACACCGCCAATGCCGAAGCGGCTGCCGATCATCGCCAGCAGTGCAAAAGGCAATCCGCCGCCGCCTCCCCCGCCAAACGAGGGGCCGCCGCTGCCGCGCTGATCTTCCACATCGATTGAATTGTCGGAATCGTCGAGCCGCATGCTGGTTCCTTTGGTTCGCTTGCCTGGTGCTCAGTTTCAAAGGGTGCGGCACCGCTGCTTTGTATGTCACGCTAGGTGACCGTTTTTCAAGGTTGCTACATTGGTCCCTTGCGTCACCCGGTCACATTTGTCAGCACTGTGTATGCGATGAAGTGTTTGGGGATAGCGATGGATCGTGGTGGCATCGGGCGGCTGGGGGGATTGGCAGTGCTGGCGCTGGCGCTGGCGCTGCCAATGATCGCGGTGCCTGTGCTTGCCGCCAAGGCAAAGCGCGAGACTGCGCTGGTGACCATGTTGCGTCAGCACGTCGAAACACTGGCCAGCGACGAGTTTGGCGGACGCGAACCGGGCACCGACAGCGAGACCAAGACCTTGCGCTATCTGGCTGGCCAGTGGTTCGATATCGGGCTGGAATCGGGCACGAACGACCCCGGCAACGCGTGGTTTGCCCCTGTCGATCTTGTGGAGCGCGAGCCGCTTCTGTCGCGCGCAAAGTTTATCCGCAGCCGCCGCGAGGTGGCGGTTCCGGCCGATGGTGTGTTTGTGGTTACCTCGGGGATCCGCAGCCTGATCGAAAATGCGCCTATGCTGTATATCGGGCCCGGCCATGGCGGACCCACGGCGCGGACAGAACTTGCCGGGCGAATCGCGGTGGTGTTTGATAGTCAGGCACCCCAGCGCATCGGTGACAAGGAGATCGACCGGGCCGGACGCCTGCTCGATGGCGGCGCGGCGGCCGTGCTGACCGTGCTTGATGGTGATCGCGCGATCGAGGATGTCATCGCCCGCCGCCGCCGCGCGGGGTATGCGCTGGCGAGCGAGCGGTTGGGCGGCGATATCGAAGTGTTTATTTCGCCCGCTGCGGCAGAAGTGCTCATGGCAGCGCCGGGCGGGGGCAATCTGGCCGCGCTGCGCCAGGCAGGGGACGCACCCGACTTTGCCGCGAAGTTGATCGGGGTGAATGCCACATTCGAGGCAACCAGCCGTGAAACCCGTATCAAGACGCACAACCTGATCGGCAAGCTGGAAGGGCGGCGCAGCGATACCGGTGCTGTTTTGATGATCGCTCATTGGGATCATTTCGGCAAATGTGCCGCTCCGCCGGCGGAAGATCTGATCTGCAACGGGGCGGTGGACAACGCCAGCGGGCTCGCGGTGCTTACCGAAACAGCGCGGCTGCTGGCGAGCGGCCGTCCGCTTGAGCGCGATGTCTATTTCCTGGCGACGACCGGGGAGGAGCTTGGCCTGCTTGGGGCGCTGGCGTTCACCGAGAATCCGCCGATCCCGCTGGATCGGTTTGTCGCAGCGTTCAATGTCGACAGCACCGGGCTGGTGCCCGCCGGGCTTCCTGTCAGTATCGTGGGCAAAGGGACAACCGGGCTCGATGCCGGGATCGCCCGCGTCATCAAGGGGATGAAGCGCAAGTTCGTGACCGGCGATGCCGCAAATGCCTTTGCCAAACGCCAGGACGGCTGGATCTTTATCCAGCACGACCTGCCAACGGTCATGGTCAGCACCAGTTATTCGGACCCAGAACGGCTCGAGCAGTTCATGGATGATGTCTACCACCGGCCAAACGACGAGGCCGCGAAGGTCGAATATGGCGGGCTTTTGGATGACGTACAGATCCAAGTCGGACTGGTGCGGCACTTTGCCGACTCTAAAGCCTTCCCGCGCCCGGCGCGGCCGGCCCTAGCGCACGCGGCGAGTCTAATGCCCCCAAGCCACTAGCGCTTTGGCCGGGGCTTGATTAAATGGGCCGCCACGAATCTCCCTTTCTCGAAGTGGCAGTCCTGCATGGAAATCCCCCTTGGCCTTACTTTCGATGACGTGCTGCTGCGTCCCGGCCCATCGGACATGCTGCCAACCGAGGCTGACACCCGAACGCGTCTGACCCAGACCATCGCTCTTAATATCCCGGTGATATCCTCAGCGATGGATACCGTGACCGAAGCTGACATGGCGATTGTCATGGCCCAAGTGGGCGGAATTGGCGTGTTGCACCGCAATCTGTCGGTCGAAGAGCAATGCGCGGCGGTGCGCGCGGTAAAGCGCTTTGAGAGCGGCATGGTGGTCAATCCGATCACGATCACCCCGGATGCCACGCTGGGTGAAGCGCAGGCGTTGATGCGGACGAACCGGATCAGCGGCATTCCTGTCGTCGAGCGGAGCGGCGCGCTGGTGGGCATCCTGACCAACCGCGACGTTCGCTTTGCCGACAACCCGGCGCAGCCGGTGCGCGAATTGATGACCCACGAGAATCTGGCGACGGTCAAATTGGGCACGACCGGCGATGAAGCACGCCGTCTGCTCCATCAGCGCCGGATCGAAAAGCTGCTGGTGGTGGATGATCAGTTTCACTGCATCGGCCTGATCACCGTGAAGGACATCGAGAAAGCCGTTACTTATCCCAATGCGACCAAGGACTCGGCCGGACGTTTGCGGGTGGCGGCTGCCACCACCGTGGGCGACAAGGGACTTGCCCGCACACAGGCGTTGATCGAAGCCGAGTGCGACGTGATCATCATCGATACCGCGCACGGCCATAACCGCGATGTTGCGCGCGCGGTCGAAGCACTGAAGCGCCTGTCGAACACGGTGCAGGTGATCGCGGGCAATGTGGCGACCGCAGAGGCAACCCGGGCGCTGATCGACGCAGGCGCCGATGGCATCAAGATCGGCATCGGGCCGGGTTCGATCTGCACCACGCGGATCGTCGCGGGTGTCGGCGTGCCGCAGCTGACGGCGGTTATGGAATGCGCCGAAGAAGCCGAAAAGGCCAATATTCCGGTGATTGCCGATGGCGGCCTGCGGACATCGGGCGATGCGGCCAAGGCGCTGGCGGCCGGGGCCAGCACCATCATGATCGGCTCGATGCTGGCCGGGACCGAAGAAGCGCCGGGCGAGACCTTCCTCTATCAGGGCAGGGCATATAAGGCCTATCGTGGGATGGGGTCGGTCGGCGCGATGGCGCGAGGCTCGGCCGATCGCTATTTTCAGCAGGATATCAAGGATTCAGTGAAGCTCGTGCCCGAAGGCATCGAGGGCCAGGTGCCGTTCAAAGGTGCGGCCAAGGATGTGGTCCATCAGCTCGTGGGCGGGATCAAGGCGGCGATGGGCTATACCGGCAGCCGCACGATCGAAGATTTGCGCAAGAATGCCCGGTTCGTGCGGATCACCAATGCAGGTCTGCAGGAAAGCCACGTGCACGATGTTTCGATCACGCGTGAGGCACCGAATTATCCCTCGCGCTGATCAGGGCATCCGCCGTGCCCGGCGGAAGCTGGAACTCACCGCATGACCCCGGCCGCACGCGTGCAAGCCGCTATCGAAATCCTCGACGCGGTGATCGCTGCTGCGCGCACGCAAGGAGCCTCGGCGGATCGGATCGCGGCAGACTGGTTTCGCACTCGCCGGTTTGTGGGATCCAAGGATCGGCGGGCGATCCGTGATCTGGTGTGGGATGCGATCCGGGCGTGCGGCGAAGTGCCCGTGAGCGGGCGCGCCGCCGTTCTCCGGCTGGCCGCGAGCGACCCTGTGCTGACTGCGTTGTTCGATGGAACAAACTATGGACCGCCTCCGATTGGTTCGGGGGAGCGGGTCGCAGGCGGCGGGATCGCGCCCGTGTGGCTCGAAGCGCGGCTGGCCGCGAGCGGCCTGGCGCCTGAAGAGCAGGCGGCCTTGCTGACGCGCGCGCCGCTCGAAATCCGCGCCAACCGCCTGCGGATTACGCGCGAGGAGCTTGCGGCGCGCTTGCCGGTGGCTTCGGAGCCGACCATCGCGCCGGATGGTCTGCGTCTGCCCGCCGGGACCAATGCCGAGGCGTGGGACACGTTTGCCGATGGGCTGTTTGAGGTTCAGGACGGCGGCAGCCAGTTGGCCTGCCGCGCGCTTGACGTCCAGCCTGGGGAATCGGTAGTGGACTTGTGCGCGGGGGGAGGGGGCAAAACTCTCGCGCTTGCCGCGGCCATGCGCAATCATGGGCGGCTGCTGGCCTGCGATGTTGATCGAACGCGGCTGTCGCGGCTGCCGGTGCGCGCGGCGCGCGCCGGCGCGCTGGCCGGGACCCGGCTGCTCGATCCCGGCCGCGAAGCCGAGGCGCTGGCTGACTGGCTGGGCACAGCAGATGCCGTGCTGATAGACGCGCCGTGTTCCGGCACCGGCACCTGGCGGCGCAGCCCGGAAACGCGCTGGCGGCTCTCGCCCGCAGCGATTGCGCGTTATGCGGCAACGCAGGCGCATGTCTTGCGGCTGGGGGCGAAGCTGGTGAAGCCCGGGGGGCGGTTGACATACGTCGTATGCTCATTGCTGGACGAGGAAGGAGCGGATGTCGTGCGCAGCTTTTTGTCCGAGCATGGCGGCTGGGTGGTCGCCAATGATGCCGCGATAGCCGGAACCACACACGGTCCTGGCCTACGGCTCATGCCTTACAGCCATGGAACCGACGGCTTTTTCTTCACAACTCTGCGGCGCTTGTGATACGATCTGCAGGTATGGAACTCGGCCGAACATCAAAGCTCACGGGCCGGGTGATGGAGTTGTTGATGCGTTACTCGCCAGCCGCGTTTGCCTTGTCCCTGCTTGCCGCGGTTTCCGCCAGCACGGGGACTGCCAAGGTCGGCGACCCGGCTGATCCGCGCGCGCAGATCCTGCTGGAAGCGGGCCGCAGCCAGCTTGCGAACGGCGAAATCGACGCGGCAATTGACAATTTTGAGGCGGCGCTGACCATCGATCCCGGTTATCCCGGCACCTTTCTGGCGCTTGGGCAGGCTGCCCGCCGCGCTGGTCTGCAAGGCAAAGCCATTCATTACTATCGTCAGGCTCTGGCGCGTGAACCGAATAACCTTGCGGCAATTTCGGGCGAAGGCAGCGCCTTTGCCGAGAAGGGCGCGCTGGAGAAAGCCAAAGCCAATCTTGCGCGTCTTCAGGGATTATGCGGCAAGGCTTGCCCCGAGGCCGAGCAGCTTGCAGGGGTAATCGCCAAAGGTCCGATTGCCAAAGTTGTGACAGCCGAAGCCATCAAGCCTGCGCCCAAAGTCGAATCGAACTGATCACCTGCGCGGTTGCGGTGCGCACGAATAGTGCGCCGCCGGTTAAATCAGCGCGCGAAACTCCTCGACCACTTGCCGGTAAACGCGCTTCTTAAATGGCACGATGAGGTCCGGCAGCGTTTCCGGCTCGACCCATTTCCAATCGAGAAATTCGGGCTGATCATGCGCACCAAGGTTGATCTGGTGGTCCTCCCCGGTGAACCGCAACAGCAGCCAGCGCTGGCGCTGACCGCGAAAACGCCCGCCCCACAGCTTGCCCAGCAGTTCGCCGGGCAGGTCATAAAAATGCTCTTCCCGGCTTTCGGCGAGGATCGTCACCAGATCCTGGCCAATCCCGGTTTCTTCCCAAAGCTCGCGAAGTCCTGCGGGATGAAGGTCCTCGCCTTCATCAATCCCGCCTTGTGGCATTTGCCAGGCATCCCCTTCCTTGCTGTCGATGCGCTTGCCCACAAAGACCCGGCCATGGGCATTGACCAGCATCACCCCGACGCATGGGCGATAAGGTAGGCTGTCGAGGTCGGTGGTCATGTGGTCCTTTCCAGCAGCAGCTTAACCGCCGCGAAGATCGAATGAAGATCGGCTTGGGCGCTCGGGATCGCCTTGCGCACTTGAACAAAGCCATGGATCGTGCCCTTCATTTCAAGGAACACGACTTCGGCGCCGGCCCGGATGAGTTCCGCGCCATAGACACGGCCGCTATCGCGGATAGGGTCGAGGCCCGCTGTCACCAGAATGGTCGGCGGAGTTGCCGCGTGGTCGCCATAGAGCGGATAGGCACGAATGTCGCCCGGTACGGCGCTATAAGCGTCTGAAAACCAGTTCATCGTATCTGCTGTCAGCAGGAATCCTTCGCCAAAATCGTGGAATGACTGGTGATCCGGCTTGTCATCGCTCAGCGGATAGATCGGCACTTGCAACACCACTGGCGCAGCAGCGGGCTTCTCCGTCAGTGCCTGCGTGATCACGATCGCCAGATTGCCGCCGGCCGAATCGCCCATCGGGATCAGCCCGGTGATCTCGCGGCCGAGCGCGGCGGGGCTGCCCGCTATCCAGCGCGATGCCGCCTCGCAATCATCGGGGGCGGCGGGGAAGGGATGTTCGGGGGCGAGGCGGTAGTCCACCGCGATGACCGGCAGATCGAGCCCGGCAGCGATCTCGGTGCACAGGGCATGGTGGCTTTCAAGATCACCGATCACAAAGCCGCCGCCGTGATAGAAAACGACGGCGGGGCCCGGCCCGCGGGTTTCGCGGGCGTCATAAAGCCTCAGCGGAATGTCCCCCGCCGGCCCAGGGCAAGTAAGGTCCTTGATCACGGCAAGGTCACAAGGCGGCAGTTCCGCGACCGTGCCCATCATGACATAAGCCTGCCGCGCATCGGCAGCGCTCATCTGGCTCATTGCCAAGCCGCCGGTCGTCGCCAAAAAATCAAGAAACATCCTGACGTCCGGGCGAACGAAGTGGGCACCGCCTGTTTTGCTGTCAGCCATGGCTCTGCTCTCCAAATTGCAATCTCTCGATACCTCGGATTCGGGCACCGTTCTCACCGGTAAGTCGCCGGAACCTACTTGACCAGCCGGGACCATCGGTTTCCTGTCCATCCCATCATTTTGCCGGAGGGTGTAGCCCACGTGCATCCTCATGGCCATTGAAACGCCCGGGCATGCCATTACGGCCCATCAGGAGGATGGCCGCGCCCGATGCTGTCTGCCATAGACAATACCGATGCCATCCAAGCCCTCTGCCATTCCAGCGATTGTCTGGTTTCGCCGCGATCTGCGCCTTTCCGATCAGGCCGCGGTGCTGGCGGCGGCTGCAGAAGGGCCGGTGATCCCTGTTTATGTGCTGGATGACGAAACACCGCGCCACCGGCGGATGGGCGCTGCTTCGCGATGGTGGCTGCACCATAGCCTCCTCAGCCTAGATGCAGCGCTGCAAGCGCGTGGCTCGAAGTTGATCCTGCGGCGGGGGCGCTGCGACGCGGTGCTGAGCGCGATTGCGCACGAAACGGGCGCGCAGACGGTGCATTGCCTGGCCCATTATGAACCATGGTGGCGCAATGCCGAGCGTGCGCTCGGCAAAGTGCTCCATCTGCGTTGTCATGAGGGGATCACATTGGCTCCGGCGGGCACGGTGCGCAACGGATCGGGCGCTCCCTACCGGATTTTCACGCCGTTTTGGCGTGCGCTCAGCCAGCGTCTGCCGCCGCCAGCCGCGTTGCCTGCGCCCGATCGTATGCCTTCCCCGGATCGCTGGCCGCCTTCCGATCAGCTGGACGATTGGGGGCTTTTGCCGACGAGCCCTGATTGGGCTGCTGGCTTCCGCGCCGAATGGACCCCGGGCGAGGCCGGCGCACAGGCCCGTCTCGATGCGTTTGCACAGCGCGCCGCGCGCTATGCCGAGCAGCGCAATCTGCCCTCTGAAGCCGGAACATCCAAGCTTTCGCCGCACCTGCACTTCGGCGAGATTTCGCCAGCGGCCGCATGGCATGGCACCGCGAGCGCAGGCGGCTCGGTCGGGACATTCCAGGGCGAACTGGGCTGGCGCGATTATGCACAGAACGTGATTCTGCAGTTTCCGGATTATGGCAACCAGCCTGCCCGCGATGGTTTTGACCGATTTGGCTGGCGCGATGCCCCCGATGAATTGCGCGCATGGCAACAGGGCCGCACTGGCTATCCGATTGTCGATGCCGGAATGCGCGAACTTTGGGCTACCGGCTGGATGCACAACCGGGTGCGCATGATCGCAGCGAGCTTTTTGATCAAACACTTGCTGATTGACTGGCGCGAAGGCGAACGCTGGTTTTGGGACACGCTGGTCGATGCCGACTATGGCTCGAATGCGGTCAACTGGCAGTGGAGCGCTGGTTCGGGCGTCGATTCGAACATGTTTGTCCGGATCATGGCGCCGCTTACCCAGTCGCCCAAGTTCGAGGCGGCCGACTATATCCGCCGCTGGGTGCCCGAGCTGGCGCATTTGGGCAACGATGCAGTCCACGATCCACCGATTCCGCCGCGCGGCTATCCTGCCAAGATCGTACCCCACGCTGAGGCGCGCGCTCGCGCGCTCGCCGCCTTTGCGGAGATGCGGGACAACTGACGCGGCGCGGTTGCCCTTCGGCAGACTTGGCGGCATAGCGGCGGCATGAACGCGCAGGCGCCCGGAAGGGGTGGGCAACTTGGTGCGGGCACTATGCCTGTTGCCGCTTCGAGCGGGTTTCTGGCCCGTATCTTTGCGGGGCGGATCGAGCGCGTGCTCGACCAGGTGGATCAGGGACTGAAGGTCGGCTCGTTGCTGTTGCATCTCCCCGGCGGTCGGTCGCGGCTCCTCGGCGGGCATCAGGATGGCGCTGTTGCAGAACTGACGATCCATGATTGGCGCGCCATTGGCCGCATTGCGACAGGAGGTTCTGTCGGGTTTTACCAATCATTTGAAGCGCGCGAGTGGGAAAGCCCCGACGCTGCAGCGCTGTTTGCATTGGTCATGCGCAATGCGGTCCATCTGGGTGATACCTTGCGCGCCAAAGGCCCATGGCGGATTGCGGCGAAAATGCTCCACTTCTTGCGCCGGAACAGCCGGAAGGGCGCGAAACACAACGTCGCTGCACATTATGACCTCGGCAATGATTTCTATGCGCAGTGGCTCGACAGCACGATGAGCTATTCCAGCGCGCGGTGGGAGGGGATCGCACACGGTGCTCCGCTGGAGGAAGCGCAGCGCAACAAGGCCCGCCTGCTGGCCGACCGGCTGGCGCTTGCCCCCGGCAGCCGCGTGCTCGAAATCGGGTGCGGGTGGGGCTATCTTGCCCGCTATTTGGCCGCGCAGCGCAGGGCGGAAGTAACCGCCATCAGCCTCTCGCGCCAACAGATCGAATGGGCAAGCGCGCGCCAAGCGATTGAACCAATCCCGGGTACTCAATTTCGTTTTGAGGATTACCGCGATGTCACCGGGCAATTCGATGCGGTGATCAGCGCTGAAATGGTCGAGGCGGTCGGCCAAACTTACTGGCCTTCGTATCTCGATTGTGTCGCACGCGCCTTGCCCCCCGGCGGTCGCGCCGCGATCCAGTATATCGCCATTCGCGATGAATTGTTCGAAGCCTATGCGCGCAGCGCGGATTTCATCCAGACCTACATTTTCCCCGGCGGCATGCTGCTGAGCACGCGCGAGTTTCGCCGTCTGGCCGAGGCGCGCGGCTTTGAATGGCAGGGCCAAGAGGATTTCGGCCCCGATTATGCGCGCACGCTGAACGATTGGCGGCGCGCCTTCGACGAGGCGGTGGAGGCCGGACGCATGCCACCCGCTTTCGATGAGAGGTTTGTCCGGCTGTGGCGGTTTTACCTCATGTACTGCGAAGGCGGATTTACCGGCGGCGGCATTACCGTGAGCCAGGTGACGCTGATCAAGCGCATTTAGTTAACCTAATGTTAACTTTAGGTTGGAAAAATCTTCATTTATTCGCGTATTTAATCGTCTTCGTCAGGGTAACGGCTGACGATGTGCTCATGGATGATCGGACTCAGCAATCTGGCAAACGCGCAGCCGACCACGCCGCCTTGCCACCAGATCACTTCGGATTGGAGCGATTCCAGCCCTGGCAAAGTAAGCCAGCAAATCGAACCGACGTGCATGCGATTGGGCGATTTTGCACTGAAGCCGGCAATTGAGAGATCATTGACCACGGTGCGAAAGCCCTTGGCGGTCGACCGGCGCAATATTGCCGGGATGCTAACCTTCGTTCGCAGCGCGCAACGGTCCTCCTGCGCTGCGATATCATATCGGAAACGGTCAAGACCCGGCGGATCGGGGCTGCGGGCGGGCCACCTCTTGATCATGGGCGTGTTCCTGGCTCGGTACGGCCTCCTTGTGCCGTAACACTAATGCAACCTTGAGCCGGAAATGTTACCGCGAAGCTAGGGTAACAGGTTGTCAGTGCTGGTTAATTCGTTCGCGATGCCGGTTTGCGAAACCTGTGGTCAGCAGCGCGGCAATCCGGTCGGCCACGACCTCGGGCGGCTGAACGCTGGCGGGGTCCTCGCCCGGATAGGCCTTGGCCCGCATCGCCGTGCGCGTGGCACCGGGATCGAGGATGGCCACCTTGATGTTCGAGATTGCCCCTACTTCCTGAGCATACGTCTCAAGCAGGTTCTCGAACGCTGCCTTCGAAGCGCCGTAAGCCCCCCAATAGGCGCGCGGCTTTTGGCCGACGCTGCTGGTCATGCCGATGATGCGCGCGTTGCTGCTGCGTTTGAGCATCGTATCGAATGCCGCGATCAGTGCTTGCGTCGCCATCACGTTCAGCGTCATCGCGCGCACGAGATCTTGCGAAGGCATCTGCCACACCGGGGTTAGCGGTGGCAGCACCGCCGCATTGATCACCAGAATGTCGAGAGCCTGCCAGCGCTCGCCAATCGCGGCTCCCAAACGGGCAATGCCATCGACTTCGCTGAGATCGACCGGCGCAATCGTGGCGGAACCGCCGCCGTCAAAGATTGCCTGCTCGGCAGCGTCAAGCTCCTTAGCGGTGCGGGCCACCAGAATGACATGCGCGCCGGCCGCAGCCAGCGCTTTGGCCGTTGCTGCGCCGATGCCCCGGCTTGCCCCGGTTACAAGCGCCAACTGGCCTTCCAGCGGCCGCATGCCGGCCTCCATCATCCTACCTTTTCGACCAACATCGAGAGCTGGTCGGAACCGTCCCGATCGACCAGATCGGTCAGGCGCGTGGGATAATCGCCGGTGAAACAGGCATCGCAATATTGCGGCCGCGCCGCATTCCGCGAAGATTCGCCAACCGCGCGGTAAAGCCCGGCGATCGAAACAAAGGCAAGGCTATCGGCCTTGATGAACTTGGCCATGGCGGCCACATCCATTCGCGCGGCGAGCAATTTCGAGCGTTCGGGCGTGTCCACGCCGTAAAAGCACGAATTCTCCGTGGGCGGGCTGGCGACGCGAAAATGCACTTCTGCGGCGCCAGCATCGCGTATCATCTCCACGATTTTCATCGATGTCGTCCCGCGCACGATCGAATCGTCGATCAGCACGATCCGCTTTCCTGCAACGAGCGCGCGATTAGCGTTGTGCTTGCGCTTGACATCCGCGTGCCGCGCGCCGTCCGAAGGCTGGATGAAAGTTCGCCCGACATAGTGCGAGCGGATGATGCCGAGCTCAAATGGAATGCCCGATTGGTTGGCATATCCGAGGGCGGCAGGCACCCCGCTGTCAGGAACCGGGATGATCAGATCGGCTACGCAGGGTGCCTCGATCGCCAGCTCGGCGCCGATTGCCTTGCGCACCTGATAGACCGACATGCCGCCCATCAGCGAATCCGGGCGGCTGAAATAGACATGCTCGAAGATGCAGGGGCGCGCCGTGGTTGCGCCAAACGGCCGGTGCGAGCGGATGGTGCCGTCGAGATCAACTTCGACCAGTTCGCCCGCTTCGATCTCGCGCACGAAATCCGCGCCGATCACATCCAGCGCCACCGTTTCGCTGGCAAAGACCGGCGCATCGCCAAGCCGTCCCATGACCAGAGGGCGGATACCCAGCGGATCGCGGCAGGCAATCATGCCCTGGTTGGTCATGCAGATCAGCGAATAGGCGCCTTCGACAAGCCGCAGCGCATCAACGAACCGATCCAGCAATGTAGGGTAACGGCTGGTGGCGACCAGATGGATGATAACTTCGGTGTCGGACGTCGATTGAAAAATGGCGCCCTTGCGGACCAGCTCATGTTTCAGCGTCATCGCGTTCGAAATGTTGCCGTTGTGCGCAATCGCAAATCCGCCCGAGGCGAGATCGGCAAACAGCGGCTGGACATTGCGCAGGCCCGATCCGCCGGTGGTGGAATAGCGCACATGCCCCGACGCCATCTCGCCGGGAAGCTCGGCAATGGCATGGCCGCTCGAAAAATTCTGCGCCACATGGCCGAGCCCGCGCCGCGAATAAAACTCCTGCCCATCGAAGCTGGTGATCCCGACCGCTTCCTGGCCGCGGTGCTGGAGCGCGTGAAGCCCGAGGGCGACGATCGCGGCGGCATCGCGCGCGCCCAGAATGCCGAAAATGCCGCACTCTTCGCGCAGCTTGTCGCCATCGCCGTCTGCGCCAAAGTATGGGCCCGCATCAGGCTTAGTGTCTGCCATTGAAGGGAGAAATTTCATGAGTTGGGCGTGAGTCCGCACGGGCGCCGGCGCTCCGGCCTTGGTTGGCGAGTATGTGGCGACCTTTGCACCATAACGCAAGGGGGACTCGGCACGCGGCGACACAGGACCGCAGGCCTGCTGCGGTGCAGCTTGCCTCAGCGGGAAACTGCCCCTACATCGCGCGCCACATCTGCGCGTTTATCCCGCTTCGAGCGAAAGTCCCCCGTTTGATCCTCTCGCCCTTCGAATGGACCATCGCCAAGCGATATATGCTGCCGGGGCGCGGCGAGGCATTTATCGCGATGGTCGCCGGGATAAGTCTTGTGGCGGTCATGCTCGGGGTTGCCGCGCTGGTCATCGTGATGAGCGTGATGAACGGTTTTCGCGCCGAACTGCTCGACAAAATCGTCGGTCTTAATGGCCACGCGGTGATCCAGGCTTATGGTGGCCGGCTGGATGATTGGCAGGATATCCTGAAGCGCGTGGAAAAAACCCCCGGCGTTACGCGCGCCTCGCCCCTGATCGAGCAGCCTTTGCTCGCCAGCTTCAATGGGCGAGTGGAAGCCATTCTGGTGCGCGGCAATACGACAGGCGATCTGAAACGGCTGGCCGAAAAGCGCGTGGCGGGCAATTTTGCCTCGCTCCAGATGGGGACATCAACGGCCGCAATCGGCTCGCGGCTCGCAGAAAATCTCGGCGCGCAAGTGGGCGACACGATCACGATCATCAATCCGCAGGGCCGCTCGACCCCGTTTGGCACTGTCCCGCGCCAGATCGCTTATCAAGTGGGCGCGATCTTCGAGATCGGGGTTTACGATTACGATCAGGCCTATGTCGTCATGCCGATCGCCGACGCGCAGACCTTGCTGCTGACCGGCGACACCATCGGCATGATCGAGGTGACTACCGAGGACGCCGATAGGGTGGGCAACATCATGGCCCCCTTGAAGCAGGAATTGGCTGGCCGCGCGCAAGTGACCGACTGGCGCACGATGAACGCCAGCCTGTTTGAAGCGCTGGCGGTTGACCGGGTGGCGATGTTCATCGTGTTGTCGATGATCGTGCTGGTGGCGGTGTTCAATATCCTGTCGTCCCTCATCATGCTGGTGCGCGCCAAGACCCGCGACATCGCGATCCTGCGCACGATGGGGGCAACGCGGACCAGCCTGATGAAAGTGTTCGTCACCATCGGTTTCGTGATCGGCGCGCTGGGCACTGCAGTCGGGCTGGGGCTGGGGTTCGTGTTCCTTTATTACCGCCAACAGGTGGTTCGCGCGGTCGAATTCATCACAGGTCAAAACTTGTGGGATCCCTCGATCCGCTTCCTCACCGATCTGCCCAGCCGCAGCGATCCCTTCGAAATCACCATGATCTGCGTGATGGCGCTGGTTTTGAGCTTCCTTGCCACGCTCTATCCCGCGCTGACGGCCGCGAGCACCGATCCGGTGCAGGTGCTGCGCTATGAGTGACCATGACCGAGTTCCTTCGGTGGTGCGGCTGCGCGGCCTCAAGCGGAGCTTCACCCAAGGCGGCGAGACGATCGAAGTGCTGCGCGGCATCGATCTGGACGTTCGGCCGGGCGAGATTGTCGCGCTGCTCGGGCCTTCTGGTTCGGGCAAATCGACGCTGCTGCAGGCGGTCGGCCTGCTTGAAGGCGGGTTTGCGGGCAATATCGAGATCGCCGGGATCGAAACCGCGCAACTTTCAGGTGATGAGCGCACGGCGGTGCGGCGCGATCATCTGGGTTTTGTCTATCAATTCCATCACTTGTTGCCCGATTTTAATGCAACAGAGAACGTTGTTCTGCCGCAGCTTGTGGTGGGCAAGCGTGCCGCCGCCGCGCAGCAACGGGCGCACGATTTGCTCATCGCGCTCGGCCTCGGCCACAGGCTCACCCACCGGCCCAGCCAGCTTTCGGGCGGCGAACAGCAGCGCGTCGCGGTCGCCCGCGCGCTCGCCAATCGCCCCGCATTGGTGCTGGCCGACGAGCCGACCGGCAATCTGGACGAGGCGACCGCCAACCGCGTGCTCGATGAATTCCTCAAACTGGTGCGCGAGGAAGGCAGCGCCGCCATCGTCGCCACCCACAACGAGCGACTGGCGCTGCGGATGGACCGGGTCTTGCGGTTGCACGAAGGGCTGCTGGCGTAAGCAGCACACCCCTTGATCCCCGGGCATCCCCGTGCGACGTTTGTACTTTAGCGAACTGCGAGAAGCGCAAATGTCCAGCCCTCAGACTATCGCCGATTTTTCCGTGAAGCTGCCGAACGGCGAGGCGCATAGCCTGAGAGACAAGGCGGGCAAGGTCCTGCTCGTGGTCAACACCGCCTCCAAGTGCGGATTCACCCCGCAGTACGACGGGCTGGAGGCGCTATGGCGCAAGTATGTGGACCGGGGCTTCGAAGTGCTGGCCTTCCCCTGCAACCAGTTCGGCGGGCAGGAACCGGGCACGGCGGAGGAAATCGACACCTTCTGCAAGGTCAACTTCGGGGTAAGCTTCCCGCTCATGGCCAAGATCGAAGTCAACGGCGCCGGGGCCGATCCGCTCTACCAATGGCTCAAGAACGCCGCCCCCGGCGTGCTCGGCACCAAAGGCATCAAATGGAATTTCACCAAGTTCCTGATCGGCCGCGATGGCAAAGTCGTGCGCCGCTATGGCCCGACGGACAAGCCGGAGAAGCTGGAAGCGGATATTGCGGCGCTGCTTTAAGGGGCACGTTCCTCCAGAAGCCCGTCACATCCGTTCGTGTTTAGCGAAGTCGAGACACCTTGGCGTGGCGTGCAGTGTCTCGACTTCGTTCGACACGAACGGGAGGTCAGGTTTGGATAAGCCCAATCCCAAGTGGAAAAAGCGCGCCCCGACCCTCGCAGAATCGCCGCCCAAACCCTAACCTTCCCAGATGTCCAACACTCCCTTCGTTCCGCTGCGCATCTTCTCCTCCTACACGATGCTCGACGGGGCGATTGATCCCAAGGCGATTGCCAAGACGGCGGCGGAGCGGGGGTTTCCGGCGGCCGCGATCACCGATCGCAATGGGCTTTATGGCAGCGTTGCGTTTGCCAAGGCCTGCTTCGACATGGGTGTGCAGCCGATCATCGGCACGATGCTCGCTGTCGCGCGGCCCTCGCGCGAAGGTGCCGCGCCGACGGGTTTCGGGGCCAGCGCGCCCACGATCGACTGGCTCGCGCTCTATGCGCAGGATGCGGCGGGGTATCAGAACCTCTGCCACCTCGTCAGCCATGCGCACCTTGGCCGTCCGCTGGAATTCGAGGCGCATGTTCCGCTTGCCGAACTCAAGGGCCGCACCGATGGGCTGCTGTGCCTGACAGCGGCGGGGGAGGGCGCGCTCGTGAGGCTGCTTGCTGGCGAACAAGCCATCGCGGCGGAAGCTTATCTGGCCGAGCTTGAGGCGCTGTTCCCCCAGCGGCTTTACATCGAGCTCGCTCGGCGGAGCGATGTGGCGGAAATGGCCGCCGAGGCTGGGCTCATCGATCTCGCCTATGCGCGCGATATTCCGCTTGTCGCCACCAATCCGGCTTGCTTTGCAGAGCGGGCGTTCTATCCCGCGCACGATGCGTTGCTGTGCATCGCCAGCTCCACCCATGTCGACAGCACCGACCGCCCGCGTTCTTCGAACGAATGGTGGATCAAGGGCGGCCCGATGATGGAGGAGATCTTCGCCGACGTGCCCGAGGCGCTGGCGAACACGCTCGTCGTCGCGCAGCGCACCGCGTTCAAGCCGCCCTATCGCAAGCCGATCCTGCCCAGCCTTGCAGGCGACAAGGAAGGCGAGGCGCGCATGATGGGCGAGGATTCGCGCTCCGGCCTCGTGGCGCGGATGAAGCCATACTACCCGGAAACAGTGTGCGATGAACTGGTCGACGCGCTGACTTGCCTGGTGGACGAGTTGGAAGAACGGACCTTCGAGCAGCTCAAGGCCGCTGGCCACTGGGACGAGGTCAAGCAATACCGCGACCGGCTCGAATTCGAGATCGGCATCATCAACCGCATGGGCTTCGGCGGGTACTTCCTGATCGTGGCCGATTTCATCAAGTGGGCCAAGGAGCAGGGCATTCCGGTGGGGCCGGGGCGCGGTTCGGGCGCCGGCTCGCTGGTCGCCTGGGCGCTGACCATCACCGATCTCGATCCGATCAAGCTTGGCCTGCTGTTCGAACGATTCCTCAACCCGGAGCGCGTTTCGATGCCGGATTTCGACATCGACTTCTGCGAAACCCGGCGCGGCGAGGTGATCCGCTATGTTCAGCGCAAATACGGCGAGGACCACGTCGCGCAGATCATCACTTTCGGCAAGCTGAAGGCCCGCGCGGTGCTGCGCGATACGGGGCGCATCCTGCAAATGAGTTATGGACAAGTCGACCGCCTGTGCAAGCTGGTGCCCAACCACCCCACCGACCCCTGGCCGCTCCCCCGCGCGCTCAATGGCGTGCCGGAGCTGCGCCGCGAATACGACCGCAACCCCGAAGTGCGCCGCCTGATCGATCTGGCGATGCAACTCGAGGGCCTGCCGCGCAACAGCTCGACCCACGCGGCGGGCGTGGTGATCGGCGACCGCCCGCTGGCGCAGATCGTCCCGCTTTATCGCGATCCGCGTTCGGACATGCCGGTCACGCAGTTCGACATGAAATATGTCGAGGAAGCCGGCCTGGTGAAGTTCGACTTCCTTGGCCTCAAGACGCTGTCGGTGCTGCGCAAGGCAATCGACCTGCTCGCGCTGCGCGAGATTACCATCGATCTTGATCGGCTCGCGTGGGATGATCCGCAAGTCTATAAACTGCTGCAGGCAGGCGACACGGTGGGCGTGTTCCAGCTTGAATCCGAAGGCATGCGGCGCACGCTTGCGGCGGTGAAACCCACCAGTTTCGGTGATATCATCGCGCTGGTTTCGCTCTACCGGCCGGGGCCGATGGACAACATTCCCCTCTTTGGCCGCCGCAAGAATGGCCTTGAAAGCATTGAATACCCTCATGAAAAGCTTTCGGTTATTCTGGCCGAGACATATGGGGTGTTCGTCTATCAGGAACAGGTGATGCAGGCCGCGCAGCTGCTTGCAGGCTACTCGCTGGGCGATGCCGATCTGCTGCGCCGCGCCATGGGCAAGAAGGTGCAGGCTGAAATGGACGCGCAGCGCCAGCGCTTTGTCGATGGCTGCAAGACGGTTTCCGGAATCGAGGCGGCCAAGGCGAATGAACTGTTCGACTTGATCGACAAGTTTGCAGGCTACGGCTTCAACAAGAGCCATGCGGCCGCCTATGCGCTGCTGGCCTATCAAACCGCGTGGCTCAAGACGCATTACCCGCACGAGTTCTTCGCAGCCTCTATGTGCTTCGACATGCATCAGTCTGAAAAACTTGCTATTTTTGTTGATGACATGCGCCGCAGCGGGGTCGCGCTCGCTGGGCCTGATATCAATTTCTCCGAAGGCGAGTTCACTGTTGAGCGGACCGACGAAGGTTACGGCGTGCGCTATGCGCTCGCCGGACTTCGCAATGTGGGTGAGAAGGCGATGGACGCGATTGTCGCCGAGCGACAGGTCAATGGGCCGTTCGCGAGCCTCGATGAGCTGTTTCGCCGCCTACCAGCAGGCGCGATGAATCGGCGCGGGCTGGAAGCGCTGGCCGCCAGCGGCGCGCTCGATGGCCTTGAGCCCAATCGCGCGATGATCACCGCCAATGCCGAGCTACTGATGGCGGTGGCAGACGAGGCCGCGCGCGCGCGCACCTCGGGACAAGGCGGGTTGTTCGGGGCTGAGGATCACGCGGTGCCCGCAAGCCGGCTGGCCGCAACCAAGCCCTGGACCCGCGCCGAGCAGATGGCGGCCGAACGCGAAAACTTCGGGTTTTATTTTGCCGCGCATCCCACGCAGGAATACCGCGTGGTCGCTTCGGCTAACGGCGCGCGCACGTATGGCAGCTTGATGGCAGGCGGCGGAGAAGGGGGCGGAGAGGCGCGCGCAAGTGCGCAAATGGCAGTGCTGGTTGAAAATGCGCAGCGCCGCAAAACCAAGCGCGGCAAGGATTTCATCCTCGCCGATTTTTCAGACAGTAGCGGGCAGTTCTCCGCCTCCTGTTTCGAGGAGGCGCTGGTCGATCCCCTCTTGCAATGGGCGCGCGAGGGCACCTGCGTATTGTTGACGGTGGAGCTGGATCGGCCCAATCCCGCCGATCCTCCCCGGATCACGGTGCGCGGTGCGCGGCCGCTGGCCTCGGTCACGAGTTCTGCCCAGATGCAATTGCGGCTCGACGTGACGCGGATTGAGGCGATTGCGGAGCTTGCGATGCTGCTGCCGCGCGCTGCCGAAGCATGCGGCGAAGTCTTCGCCCGGTTGCGCACCGGTGGCGCGCTCGAGCCGCTGATCCGACTGGGAAACAACTTCCGCCTCGATGGCGAGCTCATCGAACGATTGCTTCCGGTGCAAGGGCTTGGCAATGTGGCGCTAACGGCAAAACCGCAACGCCACTTGCGGCTCGTTGAATAACAAAATCGGATTGAGGGACAGGGATGATGCAACTTGGGGCGATGCAGGATTGGAAGCTGCGGGTAACGCACTTGATCGATCACGCAGCACGCGAACACGCCACCCGCGAGATCGTCTCGCGCTGGGCAGATGGTAGCGAAAGTCGGACAAATTGGGCGGCCATTCGCCATGACGCGATGCGCATGGCCCAAAAGCTGCGCCGGATCGGAATTGCCCCCGGCGAGCGGGTTGCCACGCTGGCCATGAACCATCACCGCCACCTGGTGACTTGGTATGGCGCGGTGGGCGTCGGCGCGGTGCTCCATACGATCAACCCGCGGCTGTTTGAAGACCAGCTCGATTATATCGTCAATCATGCCGAAGACCGCGTTCTGCTGTTCGACAAGGCATTTGCGCCTTTGGTCGAGCGCATGAAGCCGCGCTGGCCCTCCATCGAAACTTACATCTGCTTCGATAGCAATGAACCTGCCGAACACTTCGAGGAGTGGATCGCCGGCGAGGACGGCCTTGGCGAATGGGCCGACGGGGATGAGCGCGATCCGTGCATGCTTTGCTATACCAGCGGCACCACCGGCAATCCCAAGGGCGTACTCTACGAGCACCGCTCGACCGTGCTTCATGCCATGACTGGCATGATCCCCGGCGTTTTCGGCATGGATGCGCGCACCGTGATGATGCCGATTGTTCCCATGTTTCACGCAGCAGCTTGGGGATTGCCGTGGTCAGGTGCTGCGGCAGGAGCGCGGTTCGTCTACAGCGCGGTGAATGACCCTGCGGTGCTGAGCGAGCTTATCGAGCGCGAGCGTGTGAATACTTCTGCCGGTGTGCCAACGGTTTGGCTCAGCTTGCTCCAGCATTATGATAAGACTGGAACCGATATCCCGGCGAGCCTCAAGACGGTGGTTTGCGGCGGTTCAGCCATGCCGCGCGCGATGATCGAGCGTTTGATGAAATCCGGCATCCGCGTGGCGCATGCTTGGGGGATGACCGAAACGTCGCCGATTGGCACGACCGGCGCGGAAACCTGGAACTGGGACAATCTCTCGTTTGATGAGCAGATTTCCGTCAAGGCAATGCAGGGCCGGGTGCCCTTCGGGGTCGAGGTGCGCTGCGTCGATCTGGGCGATCCCGAGCAAGTCTTGCCCCGTGACGGTATCACAGCGGGCGCCTTGCAAGTGCGCGGGCCCTGGATCATCAAGCGCTATTTCAAGGCGGAGGCCGACGCGACGGACCCCAACCAATGGTTCGATACCGGCGATGTCGGCGTGATCCATCCCGATGGCACGTTGCAGCTGACTGACCGCACCAAAGATGTCATCAAATCCGGCGGGGAATGGATCAGTTCTGTCGAACTGGAGAATGCGGCGATCGGCTTTCCCGGCGTGGCCGAAGCCGCTGCCATCGGTATCGCCCATCCGCGTTGGGACGAGCGTCCGCTGCTGATCGTGGTCAAAAAGACCGATGCTGAAGTCTGTGAGGATGCTTTGCGCGCGTTTCTGGGCGAACGTGTGGCGAAATGGTGGCTGCCTGATGCCGTGGCGTTCGTCGACCAGATCCCGCACACCGCCACCGGCAAGATCAGCAAGAAGGACCTGCGCGAGCAGTTTCGCGATTACCGCTGGGACGCCTGAAGGAGCAAGCCGATGAGCACCTACATCGATCCGAGCCGAGAGAATTTCGACCTGTTCAAGGCTTTGCCGCGCGACACGCCGATTCACATGCTCAATCTCATCAGGTTCAAGGCTATGGCCGCTTATCCGGAAGGGCACGATCTGGCGGGCGCAGGGCTGACGGGTGCCGCGGCTTATGCCGAATACATGCGCACCATTCAGCCGGTGCTGGCGCGCGCGGGCGGCAGGATCGTGTGGAAGGGCGCATTTGAGGCGGTCGTCACCGGCCCCGGTGAATGGCCATGGGATGAAAGCTTCGTGATGAGCTACCCCGATGCGGCGGCCTTCATGGGGATGGTCAAGGATCCGGACTACGCGCCGGTCGTCGTGCACCGCCAGGCTGCGGTCGAAGATTCGCGCCTCGTCCGATTTGCGCCTGACCGCGATATCTGATCCGGCCACCGGCGCACGGCCGTCGGCGCCGATTGGCAGACCCTTGTCATAGCATGCACAATTGCCCGTCGGGCGAGGGCGGACGAAACATGCTGCCATCGAGGATTGCTTTTGCTTGCGGGATTGCGGCACGTTTCAAGGCAATGCGGAAGCGCGCGCGGATCAGATCGGCCCACACCCCTTGCGGCTTCATTCGCGTAAAGAATGCCGGATCGTTATCCTTGCCGCCCCGCGCCGATTGGACGATGCTGATGACTTTGGCCGCTCGGTCAGGGAAATGAACCTCAAGCCATTCGCGAAATAGCGGTGCCACCTCATGCGGCAGGCGCAGCATGATCCAGATGGCCGATAGCGCGCCTTGCTTCCCTGCCTGCGCCAGAATGTCTTCGATGAACGGATCGGTGATTGCGGGGATGATCGGCGAAACCGAGACATGGGCATGGACCCCCGCTTCGGCCAGCTTTCCCAATGCTGCCAAGCGTTTGGCCGGTGAAGTTGCGCGCGGTTCGAGGATTTCTGAAAGCCGGGGATCAAGGCTGGTCACCGACAGCGCGACCGCGACGAGGTTCTGCCGCGCCAATTCCCGCAACAGATCTAGGTCATCCAGCACACGCGCCGATTTGGTTGTGATCGTGACCGGGTGGCGTGTTTCCAGGCACAATTCGAGCACCGCCCGGGTGATGCGGTAACGAGCTTCGATCGGTTGATAAGGGTCGGTGTTGGTCCCCAGCGCCAAAGGCTTCGGGCTGTATCCCCGTTTGGCAAAGGTCTGGCGCAGCAACGCTGCAGCCTGTGGTTTGGCAAATAGCTTGGTTTCAAAGTCAAGGCCCGGGGACAGATCGTGGTAGGCGTGGGTCGGGCGGGCGTAGCAATAAATGCAGCCGTGCTCGCAGCCGCGATAAGCGTTCAAAGACCGGTCGAAGGGCACATCGGGCGACTGGTTGAAAGTCAGGATCGATTTGGGAAATTCCTCGACGACAGTCGTCCGCAAAGGTGCTGGCGCACCATCGATGATCGTGCTGGCATCCAGCCAATCGCGATCATCCTCCCGCGCAGCGAGCCCGAAGCGGGCCGGGCCAATAACGGATTGCGCACCTCTGCCACGAATCTTCATAGCACACTGGAACATATTAGGAACAAAAACGCAAGCTCATGGCCTGCGCCAAGGCGATCAGCTTTCGAGCAGGCGGGGCATCAACTCGACAAAATTGCACGGGCGGTTGCGGCTATCGAGTTGCTCGGCGAGAATACCGTCCCAGCCGTCCTTCACAGCGCCATTCGAGCCAGGCAGCGCAAAGATATAGGTGCCCCGTGCCACCACCGCGCATGCGCGCGACTGGATCGTACTGGTGCCGATGGTCTTGAAGCTAAGCCAGCGAAACAGTTCGCCAAAGCCGGGGATATCGCGGGTTTTGACCAGTTCGAGCGCCTCGGGCGTGACATCGCGGCCGGTCAGGCCCGTCCCGCCGGTGATGATCACGGCGTCGACCGTGCGGTCATCGATCCAGTTATTGAGCCGCGTGGCGATGCGCGGCACCTCGTCCTTTTCGATCGCGCGTGTCACCAAGTGGTGGCCAGCGGCCTTGATCCGCTCGGCAAGAATGTCGCCGGACGTGTCGTCACCGGGGCCGCGCGTGTCGGATACGGTGAGCAGCGCGATGTTGATAGGTTTGAAGATGCGATCCGGATCAACCGCCATTGGAGGCAATCCTTACGTTTGCTGCGCCGACGAGGCCGGGAAATTTGGGCCAAAGTCCCTGCACGAGACCGATCCGGCTTTCTGATACCCCGCCAGCCTGACGTTCATACATCCAGTAGTTGCGCATCACGATCGCCACATAGCCGCGCGTTTCCCAATAAGGGATCGATTCCATCCACAACAGCGGATCGCCTGCGTCGCGGATTTCGCTGTTCCAGCGTCCGATTGGCGCTGGCCCGGCATTGTAGGCCGCAATGACCTTGGGCAGCAAACCGCGCGTTGCATCCGATTGGCTGAGCTGCGCAAGGTAACTCTGCCCGAACGCAAGGTTTATCTGCGGCACATCGAGCTGGCGATCGCGCCCAGCCATTTCGGGCTGAGAGCGGGCCAGATCCCGGGCTGTTCCCGGCATGACCTGCATCAGCCCTTTGGCACCGGCCGGACTGGTGACGGCGGCGCGGAAATTGGATTCTTGCAATGAATGCGCGAAGAGCAAGGCTGGATCGACTTTCCAGCCATTCGCGGGCACCCATTTGGGCGCGGGAAAGCGCGCCGCTTCATCTGGTCTTGCACCAACCGGCGCGTTGTAGGCCATCCACAGCTGGGTTGCCGGAAGCCCGAGATCGCGCGCCAGCCGCGACAAAGGCGCATATTGCGCAGGCTCGCCAATGCGGGCCTGATAGCGCAATACCTCCTCAGCGAGCCCGTCCTCGTCAATTTCGGCCAGCTGGACCGCGATGCGCACATTGTTCACCGCGCGCAGCTGTTGCCAATCCTTGCTTGAAAAGTCGGCGCTAGAGGTTGTGGGGGCATCGCCGCGCAGGCCCAGTGATTCTGCGGCCAGCATGCCATAAAGCGTATCGCCGCTGCGTGCCGCGCCGCGCAGTGCCGCCGCGACCTTCTCCGGCTTGCGACAGCGCATCCATGCCCGTGCCGACCAGAAGTTAGCTGCCGAGGCAAGCTCATCATTCTGCGCCATCGTCGCAGCCTGCGCAAAGCTCTCGGCTGCGCCCATGCAATCGTTCATTCGCCAGGCCGCAAGCCCGGCTGTCCACATTGCCTCTGCCGCCCAGGCCCCGCCGCCTTCGCTTGCGGTGAGCGATAGCAGCCGCGCATTGGCATCGTCATTCTCGATGTAATAGGCCCAGCCCACGCGCTGCCGCCATTCGGAACGCGCTGCTGGCGAGAGCGCGCTGTCGATGCCATCAAGTAACAGCCGGGCGGCCGCAGGATCATCATTCTTGATCCGCTCCTGGATCGCCTGGGCAATGCTTTCCGGCATGGTGCCATCGGCGACCGAGCGCGGCTTGTTGCGCTTAGTGATGCCGGGCAATGTGAACATCTGCTGCGCGCTGGGCAGCGCGGGCACTTCGCTGGCGCCGCGCTTGATGGCGAGGCGGCCAAGCTGTTCGGACCAGGGCAAGCCGGGCGCTGTGGCCAGCAAATTGCTTAAGGATTGAAGCGGTGCCTTGGGCGAACTGGCCGCTAGATAGTATTGCGACTGGGCCACGGCATGCAGCGGGCCGTCACTGCGCTTGGTCAGCAAGGCCTGAACCCCGCTCCACTCTTCGCGCTCGATCGCGCTGAACAGTTGCTTGTAATAATCCCGGTCGTCCTGGCTGAGCAGCCCGGGAACCGCCGTGCGATCTGCCCGCGACCGAAAGTACTCAGCAGCGGCGCTGTTGGCCGAAGCGGGCGAAGCGGCGCATGCAGCCGCGATTGCGGCAAGGCTGCTCATTGCCATGCGCCGGAACTGCCACCTGATCATTGCTGCGCAATTCCCGTCCATTCGAGCCAGCGGTTCCAAAATCCCGATTTCAGCCCAGGCGATGCCAGCAAAGCTTCAAGATCTACTGCCATCATCATCGCCACGCTGCCAGAATGATGGTTAAAATTCCCTAAATTTGCAGCGGTTTGCGCCCACCCGTTGCCAAGCAGCGTCGAAATGCCGCTGCGCCCGAACACAAGCACGCGTTGCGGCGCGGCGAGCCTGATATGGTGCGCCAGCACCTTGCCCAAACCTGCGCTGGCCAGCGCTTCCCAATCGGGCAGTGCGGTTCGCGCCGGGACCGCAGAGGCGAGGTACACCTGATCCCGCGCCAAGCCCATCGCCGCCAGCATCGCCGCCAGCAGATGACCAGCCTTGCCCGAAAGAAGCGTTTCTCGGTCACCTTCCTCTGGCATGGCGACGAGCACCATAAGCGGCGAATGGCCAGCACCGGAAGGGGGCACACGGTGAACTCCTGCTGGCGCAAGCGTCGGTTCTGTTTGCCACCAGTCTGAGAATTCGGCCAGATTTTCGGGCCAGCTTGCCGTTGGCCCGCCGATTTGCGGCGCGGGCTTCGTCTCCACCGGCTGGGCCATCGGGATTGCAGCAGGCGCTGGCTGCGCTTCGGCCAGCCAATCCTGCGGCAGCTCGGTAAAGTCCGCATCGACACCCGCCTCGCGCCACCAATCCAGCGCAGATGCAAGCGCGGCGGCGAAAGAGCCCGACGTTCCTGTGCTTATTGGCGCGCTTGATCCTGTCACCAAGTGGTATTGACCTTGCTTGCGCCAGCTTTCAAGGCAAACTCTCTGAGTCATTCGAACTTGTCAGCCGGAGCCGAAGAAAATGAGCGAGCGGGAATCGATGCCCTATGACGTGGTGATTGTCGGCGGCGGGCCGGCGGGCCTCGCGGCGGCAATTCGGGTCAAGCAGGTCAATCCCGAGATATCGGTCTGCATCCTTGAAAAGGGATCAGAAATCGGCGCGCACATCCTTTCTGGCGCGGTCGTCGATCCTCGGGCGCTCGATGAATTGTTGCCGACATGGCGCGAAGACGGCTGCCCGATGGCCGAAGTGCCGGTAACCGACAATTGGCACTGGGCGCTGAGCAGCACTGGCAAGACCGCGCTCCCGCATGCCATGATGCCTCCGTTCATGTCGAACCATGGCAACTACACGGGCAGTCTGGGCAACTTGTGTCGCTGGCTGGCCGAGCGCTCCACCGATCTCGGCGTCGAGATTTTTCCCGGTTTCCCCGCTGCCGAGGTGCTGTTCGACGATAGCGGTGCGGTAATTGGGGTTGCAACCGGCGATATGGGCGTTGCCAAGGACGGATCGCATAAGGCCGACTACCAGCGCGGCATGGAGCTGCATGCAAAATATACCCTGTTTGCAGAGGGCGCGCGCGGAAGTCTCACAAAGAGTCTGAAGAAGAAGTTCGACCTTGAGCGCGATTGCGAGCCGCAGGTTTACGGCATTGGCATCAAGGAATTGTGGGATATCGATCCAGAGCAGCATGTGCCCGGCCGTGTACTCCACACCCAAGGCTGGCCGCTTTCCGAAAACGGTGCGTTTGGCGGGGGTTTCCTCTATCATCAGGCGAACAATCAGGCCGCGCTCGGCTTTGTGACGGCGCTCGATTATGCCAATCCGTGGATCAATCCTTTCGAAGAATTCCAGCGCTGGAAACAGCATCCCGATATCCGCTCCATCCTCGAGGGCGGTCGCCGCGTGTCGTATGGCGCGCGCGCGATCAATGAGGGCGGTTGGCAATCAGTTCCCAAGCTGGCGTTTCCGGGCGGCGCGCTGATTGGCTGCTCGGCCGGTTTCGTGAACGTGCCGCGCATCAAGGGCAGCCATACCGCGATGAAGAGCGGGATGCTGGCGGCCGAATCGATCATTGCGGCGCTGGCTGCAGCACGCGAGCATGACGAGCTGGCCGATTACGATGCCGCTGTGCGCAACAGCTGGATCGCCAAGGAACTGAAGCTTGTGCAGAACGCGCAGCCGCTGGCGGCCAAGTTCGGCGGCGCGCTGGGCACCGTGCTGGCGGGCATGGATATGTGGGCGCGGGTGCTCCGCATCAATCCGGTGCCAGGGCTGAAGCATCACAGCGACAACGAAGCGACGATGCGCGCCGACCTTTATAGCCCGATCGTCTATCCCAAGCCGGACGGCGTGATCAGCTTCGACCGTCTGACCTCGGTGGCATTTTCCTATACCAACCACGAGGAAGACCAGCCTTGCCACCTGACGCTCAAAGATCCGGAGGTGCCCACGCACATCAATCTCCCGATCTATGGCGGCCCGGAGGCGCGCTTCTGCCCGGCAGGGGTCTATGAATTTGTCGGTGTCGAGGAAGGTGCGCCGCGCCTGCAGATCAACGCGCAGAACTGCGTGCATTGCAAGACTTGCGACATCAAGGATACGACCCAGAACATCAACTGGGTCACGCCCGAAGGCGGGGGCGGGCCCAACTATCCGAATATGTAAGTTTCTCCCCGGAAACGGGAGTCGGGGGCCATGAAAGAGACCGCTTACGCCAAGATAAACCTTGCCCTGCATGTGCGGCGGCGGCGGGACGATGGCTACCACGAGCTGGAAACCGTGTTTGCCTTTGTCGATGCCGGCGACGAGCTGGAGGTCAGCATGGCGCCGCAGGACAAACTCATAACGGTTGGCGAGTTCGGAGCTGGGCTCGGTGACTTTGCGGAAAACATTGTCGCAAAGGCGCTGCTCGCATTGCCCCGCGCTCAGGGCTGGTCGGTGACACTGGAAAAGCGGCTTCCCGTTGCGGCGGGGCTTGGCGGCGGCTCGGCTGATGCGGGCGCGGTGTTCCGCATGGTCGAGCGCGCAGCGGGCCTGCCAGATGACTGGCGTGCCCGCGCCGCGGCGCTTGGGGCCGATGTTCCCGCGTGTGTGCTGAGCCGTACCTGTATTGGTTTAGGCACGGGCACCGAACTGGAAGAGATTGATAGCGATCTTGCCGGAATGCCGGTGCTGCTGGTCAATCCGCGCATTCCGCTGGCCACCGGCCCGGTGTTCAAGGCGTGGGACGCGCTTGATCGCGGACCTTTGCCGTCCGGCAATGTGCGGAAGATGGCGAGCGAGGGCCGCAACGACCTTGAAGCACCAGCGCTCGCGCTTGTTCCCATAATCGGCGATGTCCTGACGGCTTTGCGCGCTAGCAACGCATGGCTGGTGCGCATGTCGGGCTCGGGCGCGACATGCTTTGCGCTTTACGAGACCGCGGCTGAACTGGCGGCGGCACAAGCCTTGCTTCCCGCAGAGTGGTGGCAACTTGCGGGCAGGCTGCGCTAGGATGGGCCGATGAGCGAAGCGTTCGAGATCATCGGGGTGCCCCGCTTTGGCGGAATTCTGGTGGTTTGCGATCATGCGTCGAACAGCGTGCCCGATAACATCGACCTTGGCATCGATTCGGCGCTGTTGGAGCAGCACATCGCCGTCGACATCGGAGTGGCCGCAGTCGCGCGGCGGATGGCGGAGCGCGCCGGCACAGCCGCTTTTCTTGCAGGCACAAGCCGTCTGGTCTGCGATCTGAACCGCGATGAGCATCAACCCGCCGTTATACCTGCTGCCAGCGATGGCTATGCCATTCCCGGAAATGCCCTCGATGCGGCGGCACGGGAAGCGCGGCTCGCGCGGTTTTTCCGGCCTTATCATGCAGCGCTGGCCGATCTTCTGGACGCCATGCCGCCTTCGCTGATCCTCTCGCTGCATAGCTTCACCCCGCGACTCGCGAGCGATCCGGGGGGGGCACGTCCCTGGCATGTCGGTGTGCTTTACAACGGTGATGATCGCGCCCCGCGCCTCGCCATCCCGCTGCTTGAGGCTGAGAATCTGACGGTGGGCGACCAGCAGCCTTATTCAGGCCGATTGCTGAACGCGACGATGAACCGGCATGCTGAAGCGGAGGGGCGGCCTTATCTCGGCATCGAAGTGCGGCAGGACGAGATCGGTGATGAGGCGGGTCAAGCACTCTGGGCGGAAAGGCTCGCCCGGATCGCCAATTTGATAGCAGTAAGCTTGGATTGTTGATAGCAGCAGCATCATGTCTCTTTTGGGGGAAATACAGTGGCGGTGTTAACGGTCCCTTTCTTGCCAATCTACCTTTTCAAGCACGTGGGAGGCGGACTTATTGTCCACGCATACGGCGGATACGTGGCAAACACGCTTATTCCCGCATCGGTGGTATCTGCATTCAGTTCGGCCGGCACGACATTGGCTTCATTGGCTGGAGGTGCTGCTTCTATTGCAACAGCACCGGCAACTGTTGTGACCGTAGCCGGAATTGCTGTCGTCGCAGCAGGCGCGTATTGTTATTTCTACGGACTTCCGTTGCCGATCGAGTCGGTGCTTGCCAATGCTGGTCTTGGCACCAAGGTTGTGGCGGTGAAGGGATCTTTGCTTCCCGCCATCTCACACGGCGCGTTTGCTGTATCAACGACGAATCTTGCGACTGCGCTAATCCTGTTGGGGCTAGCCAGTTACATAGCCTATCGATTTTATGAGAATCATGCGGACGCTGCAAGGGCGGCGGAGGAAGGCCCTGCAATTGATGCGGAGGGCGTGGCAAAGGCTTACTTTGGAGCAAAGGCGTGGCAGACTTTCGGAGAGCCAATCTCAAAGGGGTTGAGCGACGCAAGTGCTTGTATCGTAAGTTTTTTTGCGAGCGTCGCAACGACGACGGCTGACTACTCGGAATGGGCGAGGAATGCGCTTATCGGGGTCGCGGCGCAATCGACAGAATATCTGGAGGGCGTTTGGGACAAGCTTGCAAGCCGCCTCTCGTCCAGCGGCAAAAAGGATACTCGCGAAGCCGGTTAGATGATTTCGCACAAAGGCCTTTGCTGTCCTCGATCGCCAAGGTGGCGGCGCTCGCCACATCGGCTGCAGGCCCACAAAGTGGTTGCGAACTTTACTTTCGACGGCGTGATGCCCTTGAAGTAAGGAATGCGAGGCCACCCACATAAGCAATCGCCTCATTCCGGAGTTCGCCCAATGCCCGTCTATCGTTCACGCACCACCACCCATGGCCGCAATATGGCGGGCGCGCGCGGGCTTTGGCGTGCGACGGGGATGAAGGACGGCGATTTCGGCAAGCCGATTATCGCGGTGGTCAATTCCTTCACGCAATTCGTGCCGGGCCATGTCCACCTCAAGGATCTGGGCCAATTGGTCGCGCGCGAGATCGAAGCGGCGGGCGGCGTGGCCAAAGAGTTCAACACAATCGCGGTCGATGATGGCATCGCGATGGGCCATGACGGGATGCTTTACAGCTTGCCCAGCCGTGAACTGATCGCGGACAGCGTGGAATTCATGGTCAATGCCCACTGCGCCGATGCGATGGT
>NZ_CAMBTS010000002.1 GCF_945870625.1 Novosphingobium sp. Chol11
CAGCGGTGACTGCCTAGCATGTTGGCATGGGTGATCGCCACCGCGAGCGCGTCCGCCGCGTCTGCGCCTGCCAGCTTCACGCCGGGGAGCAACACTTTGAGCATGGCCTGCACTTGCTCTTTTTCGGCCTTGCCAGTGCCGACCAGCGCCTGCTTGATCAGCCGGGTGGCATATTCGGCGACCGGCATCCCGGCGCGCGCCAGGCTGAGCATCGCCACCCCGCGCGCCTGCCCCAGTTTGAGCGTGGATTGCGGGTTCACGTTGACGAACACTTCCTCGACAGCGCCGGAATCGGGCCGGTGCAGCAGGATCACGTCGGTGAGCGCGGCATCGAGTTCGACGAGGCGCTCGGCCATTGAAAGCTTGGTATCGGTGCGGATCTGGCCGTTGGCAACGTGGCTCAAACGGCTGCCCGCCTTGGCGACAATGCCCCAGCCAGTGCAAGTGAGGCCGGGATCGATGCCGATGATGATCATGCTGCGCCGCCCGCCGCCCGCAGCAAGGGGCCGGAGGGCGGATTGATCCAGCGACGCGCAAACGGCGGCCCACCCCAAACCCCTCCCGCAAGCGGAAGGGGCTTTTTCAACCCAGCTGCTCCATCACTTCGTCGGGGATTTCATAATTGCCCCAGACGGTCTGGACGTCGTCGTCATCGTCGAGCACGTCGATCAGCTTAAGCAGGGTCGCGGCGGTTTCGGCGTCGACCGTGGTCTTCATGTTGGGCTTCCACGCGAGCTTGACGCCTTCGGCCTCGCCCAGCGTCTTTTCAAGCTCGCGCGCGACAGGGTGAAGCTGCTCGATCGCGACCCAGATCTGGTGGCTGCCGGGGTTCTCGTCGCCGTCGCCCATGTCGGATTCGACGTCTTCCGCGCCCGCTTCGATCGCGGCTTCGAGCACTTTCTCCTCATCGCCGACTTTGCCGGGATATTCGATCAGGCCCAGCCGCTCGAACCCATGGCTCACCGCGCCCGAAGCGCCGAGATTGCCGCCGTTCTTTGAAAAGGCGATGCGCACATTGGTGGCGGTGCGGTTGCGGTTGTCGGTCAACGCTTCGACGATGATCGATACGCCGCCGGGGCCATAGCCTTCATAGCGCACTTCTTCATAGTTCTCGCCGTCGCCCTTGCTCGCCTTGTCGATCGCGCGCTGGATATTGTCCTTGGGCACCGATTGCGCCTTGGCCGCGTTGACCGCGGCGCGCAGACGCGGGTTCATGTCCGGATCGGGCATGCCCATCTTGGCCGCCACGGTGATTTCGCGGCTGAGCTTGGAAAATTGCGCCGAGCGCTTTTTGTCCTGCGCACCCTTGCGGTGCATGATGTTCTTGAATTTGGAATGGCCTGCCATGGTCTGCTTCTTGGCGTCTTTCAGGGTGGGATGCGCGCTCCCTAGCCGAGGCGCGGGCAAACGGCAATCTTGCGGCGCGGTATCCCTGTTTTAACGCTTGGGCGGGCATAAAGCGCGCCATGAATACCGCCTCGCCCTCCGTGCGCCAAGACTTTGCCCGGTTTTTGCGCAGCCCCCGCTTGCTGACCCCGAGCGGACTGCGCTCGCCCGAAGCGCGCCGCGCATGGGCCGCGATGCTGGCGCTGCATCTGGGGGTGCTGCTGCTGATCGTGCTGCCGCTGATCAAGGGCTGGCAAGTGCTGTTCGGCCTGCCTTCGCCCGATGCGTTCGGCAAGATTCCGCCGATGCTGCTGGTGCCTGCGGTCGTGCTGGTGGCACCGCTGGCCTAGGAGATCATTTTTCGCGGATGGCAGACCGGGCGGCCGCGCGCGCTGTGGCTTACGCTGAGCGCCGCGCTGGGCATCGCCGCGATTGTGACCGCAGAACGCGCCGGATCAGACCTAGGCGTCGTCACCACTTTCTTTGGCGGTCTGCTGATCACCATCGGAGGCTGGGTGGCCATGCGCAAAATGCGCGCGGTGCCGCGCTGGTTTGCGGCGGGCTTTCCGGCGATCTTCTATCTGGTCGCGGGCGGCTTTGCGCTGGCGCATCTGGGCAATTATCCGGCATTCTCGCTGGTGGCGGTGCCGATGGTGTTGCCCCAGCTGTGGGCCGGGCTGACGCTCGGCTACATGCGCCAGCGCTTTGGCCTTGCCGCTTCGATCCTCGCGCATGCCTGCGCCAATGGCGCCGCAATCGCGCTGGCGTTCGTGATTGGCTAAACCTTTCGCGCCTTCCAGCCGCAGAGCAGGGCCAGGTGCCTAAAGCAGCCGCTGAAACCACGCGACATCGCGCCAAGCGCCAAGTTTCCAGCCCACTTCACGATAGGTCCCGACCGGCGCGAACCCGGCGGACAGATGCAAGGCCACACTGGCCGGATTGGGCTGGGCGATACCGGCAAATGCCGCATGGTAGCCGCGTTCGCGCAGCATGGGCAGCAGCGCGCCGTAGAGCAGACGCCCCAGACCCCTGCCTGCCGCCGCCGCCGCCACATAAATCGCCACATCGCACGAGCTGGCATAAGCAGCGCGCGAACGATGCGGGCAGCCATAGGCATACCCCGCGACGACCCCGTCCACTTCGGCAACAAACCACGCGTGACTGGCACCGTAGTCTTCGATCCGGCGCGCCATTTCGGCGTCGTCTGGCGGATCGAGCTCGAAACTGGCCCACGTGCCAGTAACATAAGGCCGATAAATCGCGCCGCAGGCACCGGCATCGTGCCAGGCGGCGGGGCGCAGCAGCGGCGCATTCATCGCGCCGCCATCCCGCGCACATCGCCAAGAAGCAGCTTCACCGCCCCGCTCTGCCCAAGCCTCAGGCGATGCCCAGCGCCGCCTTGTAGGTATCGAGCAGCATATCCATTTCGCGCCGGTCGTCAGACTTCATTTTGCGCAGCCGCACGATCTGGCGCATAATCTTGGCATCATAGCCTGCCGACTTTGCCTCGCTGTAAACATCCTTGATATCATCGCCGATGCCCTTTTTCTCTTCCTCAAGGCGCTCGATCCGCTCGATCAGCAGGCGCAGGCGTTCATCGGTGGTGGTGGCATCGGACATGGAACAGGCTCCGCACGGGCAAAGGAAATATCAAACACCGCCCTTAAGCTGCCCGCGCTGATTCGCGCAAAACCTGTCCTGTGGAAATCGCGCTATTCCGCCGCGCGCCCCTTGAACCCTTGCGCGATCACATACCATTCGGACGAATCCTTGCGGCTGGCAGGGGGTTTGGCGTGTTTCACCGTGGTGAAATTGCGCTTGAGAATGGTCAGCAGTTCGCCGTCCGTGCCCCCCGCAAACACTTTGGCGACGAACGCCCCGCCGGGAGCCAGCGCATGAATGGCATAGTCCACCGCCGTCTCGACCAGCCCCATCGTGCGCAGGTGGTCGGTCGATTTGTGGCCCACGGTGTTGGCCGCCATATCCGACAGCACCAGATCGGGCGGACCTTCGAGCGCGCCAGCCAGCGCGGCAGGGGCCTCATCGGCCATGAAATCCATTTCGAAGATCGTCACGCCATCGAGCGGCTCGGTCGGCAGGAGATCGATGCCCACCACCCGCGCGGCCGGGGCCTGCTTGCGCACGACCTGGCTCCACCCACCCGGCGCGATCCCCAGATCGACCACGCGCCGCGCGCCGCGCAGCAGGGCGAACTTCGCATCGAGCTCGATCAGCTTGAACGCCGAGCGGCTGCGCCAGCCATCGGCCTTGGCCTGCTTGACATAAGGATCGTTGATCTGGCGCGCGAGCCAGCGATTGGACGAGGCGGTGCGCCCTTTGCCCGTCTTGACCCGCTCGCCCGGATCGCGGCCAGAACGGCTCATAGGGTGCGGCTCATAAAGTGCGCTTGGCGCGGGCTTGGCCGGACGCACGCACCGCGGCGTGGCCCCGGTCGCCCTCGCCATTGGTGGCCATCAGGCTGCGCAGGATGCCCTCGCGGATGCCGCGATCGGCAATGCCGAGCCGCTCGGCGGGCCAGATATCGCAGATCGATTCAAGGATCGCGCAGCCCGCCACCACCAGATCGGCCCGGTCGCGCCCGATGCAGGGCACCGCCACACGCCCGGCATGCGACAGGCTGGCCAGCCGCTGGCTGACATCGCGCATCGCGGCGGCGGGCACGATCACGCCATCGACCGCGCGGCGATCATAGTGCGGCAGATCGAGATAAAGGCTGGCCAGCGTGGTCACCGTGCCGCTGGTGCCGAGCAGGCGCAGCGCGCCGCCCTCGCGCTCAGGCGCGATCCGCGCGGCGAAATCGGCGAAGTCCGCGTCCACCCGTGCGCGCATTGCGGCATAGGCGGCGGCGCGGGCTTCGGGCGAATCCGCGATCTCGCCGATCACTTCGGTGAGCGAGACCACGCCCCATGGCACCGATTGCCAATCGAGAATGCGCGGCGCGGCCTCGCTGGTATCGACCAGCACCACCTCGGTCGAACCGCCGCCGATATCAAAGATCATCGCCGGGCCATCGCCGTGTTCGAGCAGGATGTGGCAGCCCAGCACCGCCAGCCGCGCTTCTTCCTGCGCCGTAATGATATTGAGCCGGATGCCGGTTTCGCGGTGGACGCGCTCGATGAACGCTTCGCCATTGGCCGCCCGGCGGCAGGCCTCGGTCGCCACCGAGCGGGCGAGGTTGACGTTGCGCTTGCGCAGTTTCTCGGCGCAGATATGCAGCGCGGCGAGCGCGCGGTCCATCGCCGCATCGGACAGGCGGCCCGATTGCGCGAGCCCTTCGCCCAGCCGCACCGCGCGGCTGAACGCATCGATTACCATGAAATGATCGCCCGATGGCCGCGCGATAAGCAGGCGGCAATTGTTGGTGCCCAGATCGATCGCGGCATAAGCCTGACGATGCGCGGGCGGGGGTTTTTGCCACATCGGCTGGCCGGGGCTGGTCTTGGCCGCAGGCGCGGCCACGCGGACCTCCTGATCGGGCTCGGCCGGATCGGGATTTGGGCACGGCTGGCCCGCAGGGGTGCCGACGGCAGCGGCGGGGCGCGGCGCATGGCCAGAATCGACTTGCGGGGGAAACTTCCCCTGCTTCCGGCCAGGACGCGGATCCTGCGCACTCGTCGGCGGATCAAACTCCGCCATGACTTGCAATTCGCTTATGTTTTCCCGCCAGAATAATGCCCGGCGAGTACTTGACAACGATCCTAGCGTTAGTGCGCGTGCGCGGCAAGGTGTCACGACGATGTAAGGGGGAGACATACGTGGCTACGGGGGTATACGGGCCCGGATCACCTTGACTTGAAGCGTCGCCGCGCATATACGCGCGCCTCCTCTGCCCCGTCGTCTAATGGTAAGACACCGGATTCTGATTCCGTTTATCGAGGTTCGAGTCCTCGCGGGGCATCCAGTTTTTTGCGAATATTTGTGTGAACTATCAGTCGCCTAGACTGATCGTGGGCGCTTGGTTGCGGCCTGTTGCCCGCTGCGGGATGGGATGCCCGGTGCGGCGCTGCGCGCAGGGGCGCTGGCTGGCCCGATCACTGCTTTTGGCAGTGCGATTTTCCGCATTCACTGGCACCGAGTTGTTTGCGCGGCCTTCAGCGTCACGTTGCGTTTACTTTTTAGCAGCAAGTCTATGCGATACCCAAGCCACTGAATTCAGGCTTAGGGATCTGCAAATGTCAATTTTCAAGTCGGTGCTGCAAGATGAGACGGCCGCGACTGCGATCGAATATGGCCTGATCGCCGCACTGATTGCGGTGGCTGCAATCTCTGCCATGGGCGCGCTGGGCAATTCGCTTTCGAACACGTTCGTAACGGTTTCAGGCCGCATGAACAACGCTTCGGACGGCAAGCTCTAACAATCCGGACGCTTTGCCGCCTACCCTAGTTGCCGCCTGCATCCCCCACATGCACGCGGCCCCGGGCGGCGGCGAGCTGCTCCTGACGGTGGCGTTCGCGGTAGCCTGCGCGCTGCGCGGCGCTGCGTTCGCCGTGGCACGCCGGGCAGCTTTCGCCCTCGATATAAAGCGGTGAGGCCTGATCGGCGGGTGAAACCGGGCGGCGGCAGGCGTGGCACAGCACATGCGTTCCCGGCGCAAGACCATGCCCCACCGCCACGCGCTGATCGAATACGAAGCATTCGCCCTGCCACAGGCTTTGTTCGGGCGGGATCGTCTCAAGATACTTGAGAATGCCGCCCTCGAGATGAAACACTTCATCCACCCCTTCGGCTTTCAGGAACGCGGTCGACTTTTCGCAGCGGATGCCGCCGGTGCAGAACATCGCCACTCTGGGCGGCTTGCCTTCGCCTAACAAGCGCGCGCGCTCGCGGCGGAACCAGCCGGGAAAATCGCTAAAGCTTTGCGTTTTGGGATCGATTGCGCCGGTAAAGGTGCCAGCGGCAACCTCATAATCGTTGCGCGTATCGATCACGATGGTGGCGGGATCGGCAATCAGCGCGTTCCAATCGGTGGGTGCGACATAGGTGCCGACGCTGCCCAAGGCATCGATGCCCGGCTCGCCCATCGTCACGATCTCACGCTTGATCCGCACCTTCATGCGGTGGAACGGCATGGCCGCCGCCGCCGCGAACTTGACGCCGATCTGCGCGCAGCCGGGCATGGCGCGGATATGATCCAGCACCTGCGCCATGCCTGCGGGCGCGCCGGCGATGGTGCCGTTGATCCCTTCGCGGGCCAGCAGCAGCGTGCCCTTGATGCCATGCGCGCGGCAAACGCCGAGCAGCGGGCCGCGCAGGCCCGCAAGGTCGGCAAACGGGGTGAACTGATAGAGCGCGGCCACCACGATGGGGGCCGGATCGGCTGATGCCAGCCTCAATGCTTCATCCTGATCCATAAGCGCCGCCATTTCGCACGCCGCCGCGCGATCGGCCAGTCTGATTTGGCCCCGGACGTTTTTAGCCCCGCACGTTTTAACCCCGCACGATTTAACCTTGCGATGCAGCGTACCGCACGCGACAGCATGCCGTATGACCGAAGACGAAATCAATCACGAGCTGACCGAGCGCAAGTTCTATCCGGCCGAGCAGGAAGCGGTGTTTGCCGAATCGCATGCGCGGCTGACCCCGCAGCAGCAGGACCCGGCCTACCGGCTCGCGTTTCGCGATATCGATTTCCTGCTGCGCGAGGAATTGCGCCCGGTGCGCTTTCAGCTGGAATTGCTGAAGCCCGAAATGCTGCTCGATGAGGCAGAGATCGGCTCGACCCTAGTGGTCTATGGCTCGGCGCGCATCCCCTCGCCCGCCGATGCCAAGGCGGCGGTGGCGGCAGCGACAAGCCCTGAGCGCAAGGCGGTGGCCGAGCGGCTGGCGGCCAAAGCGCGCTATTACGAAGAAGCGCGCAAGCTGGGCTTCATCGCCAGCAAATGCGCGGTGGTAGAGGACGGCAAGCGCCAGTTCGTGATCTGCTCGGGCGGCGGCCCATCGATCATGGAGGCGGCCAACCGCGGCGCGCACGATGCGGGCGCAGACACGATCGGGCTCAACATCGTGTTGCAACACGAGCAGATGCCCAATCCCTATGTGACGCCGCACCTTTCGTTCCAGTTTCACTACTTCGCGCTGCGCAAGATGCATTTCCTGCTGCGCGCGCGGGCGGTGGCGGTTTTTCCGGGCGGGTTTGGCACGTTCGACGAGTTTTTCGAGCTGTTGACGCTGGTCCAGACTGGCAAGATGCAGCCGATCCCGATCCTGCTGTTCGGCGCAGAATATTGGAACAGGGTGATCAATTTCGCAGCGCTGGCCGAAGAGGGCGTGATCAACCCCGAGGATTTGAAGCTGTTTCACATGGTGGAAACAGCCGAGGAAGCGTGGGCGTTTATTGTCGGGTTTTACAATCTGGGATGTGATTGAGCTTCGGAGCGACGCGATGACGGTGATACAAACGCAGCGCCTTACCCTGCGCCCTGCGCGCGCCGACGATCTGGACGCGCTCTATGCAATCATGCGGCAGCCGCGGGCGATGGCCTACTGGTCAACCCCGCCACATGAACATCCAGATCAGACGGCCGATTTTCTCGAGGGAATGATGACGATCCCTTCAGACTTGGGCGAGGACTTCATCGCCGAGAATGAAGGCCGATTGATCGGCAAGGTTGGGCTCTATCGCTTTCCCGAACTTGGCTACCTGTTTGATCCCGATTTCTGGGGCAAGGGCTTTGCGCGCGAAGCGATGGTCGCGGTCATCACCCGCGCATTTGAAGTCCATTCCTTGCCGCGCCTGACTGCCGATGTTGATCCGCGTAACGACGCGTCAATTCGTTTGCTCGAGCGGTTGGGCTTTTGCGAAACCCACCGCGCCACGAAAACCATTCTGGTGGGTGAACAGTGGTGTGACAGCGTTTACTTCGCCCTTGACCGCGAGTCTTGGTCAGCGCTTCAACGCACGGCTTGATGGCCGAGCGGGCCATGGCCTGCACCATAGCCGGGGGCATGCTGCAGCGCTGCGCGGACGAACTGGCGCGCGCGCTCGATGGCTTCGGGCAGCGCGAGGCCTAGGCCCAGATACGTGGCGATCGCGCTTGATAGCGTGCAGCCGGTGCCGTGGGTGTGGCGGGTGGCGATGCGCGGGGCAGACCATGTGCGGTCGGGCTCGCCCGGCATGACCAGCCGATCGGTAACTTCCGGCCCATCCGCATCGCCGCCTTTGGCAAGATAGGAGCGGCCGCGCGCGCGCATGGCATCATCGCCGCCGAGCGCGGCCAATTCGGGCACATTGGGCGTGGTCAAGGTGGCCAGCTGCATCAGCCGCGCAAACGCGGCGATGGTCGCGGGGTCTGCCAGCGCCGCGCCGCTGCTGGCGATCATCACCGGATCGAACACGATCGGCACGCCGAGGGGCTCCAGCCGATCCGCCACCACGGCGGCGATTTCGGGCGAGCCGAGCATGCCGATCTTGACCGCGTCCACGCCGATATCGCCGAGGCAAGCATCGATCTGCGCGGCGACCATCGCTGGATCAACCGCCAGCACGCTCTGCACGCCCACGGTATTCTGCGCGGTCAAGGCGGTGATCGCGGTCATCGCATAGCCGCCGAGCATCGTGATGGTCTTGAGATCGGCCTGAATGCCCGCGCCGCCGCTGGAATCGGAGCCCGCGATGCTGAGAATGCGGGGGGGCTGGCCGGTCATTTGGCCTTGAACTTGCGCTCGGCAGATGGCGGAAACTTCGCGTGCAGCGCTTTGGCGCGGGTGGGACGGTCGGTCAGCTCGCCGCCGCAATTGGGGCAGCGATCATCGAGCGCCTCGGCGCATTCAGCGCAGAAGGTGCATTCGAACGAGCAGATGAAGCCGCCCGGCGCTTCGGCCGGAAGGTCGCTGCCGCAGCGTTCGCAATCGGGGCGCATGTCGAGCATGGGAATTCCTTTCAGGCGGCTTTTCGCACAGCCTCGCAGATCGTGTCGACCACTTGCGCGACTTCGCCCGCATCGTCGCCTTCGGCCATCACACGGATCACCGGCTCGGTGCCCGAGGGGCGGATCACCAGCCGGCCATGCCCCGCCAGCCGGGCCTCGCCTGCGGCAATCGCAGCTTTAACGCTGTCGGCCTCAAGCGGCTTGCCGCCGGCAAAACGCACGTTCTTGAGCAATTGCGGCACCGGATCGAACAGATGCAGCATCTCGCTGGCCGATTTGCCCGAAGCGACCAGCGCGGCAAGCACTTGCAGCGCGGCCACGGTGCCATCGCCGGTGGTGCCATGATCGGTCAGGATCATATGGCCCGATTGCTCGCCGCCCACATTATACCCGCCCTCGCGCATTTTTTCGAGCACGTAGCGGTCGCCGACCGCCGTGCGCACGAGATCGAGGCCAAGACCATTCAGATAGCGCTCCAGCCCCAGATTGGACATGACCGTGGCGACCACGCCGCCGCCGCGCAGCGCGCCCTGTTCGTGCAGCCGCCCGCCGATCAGCGCCATGATCTGGTCGCCGTCCACCGCCTGAGCCTTTTCATCGACCACGATCAGCCGGTCGGCATCGCCATCGAGCGCAATGCCGATATCGGCGCGCACTTCGCGCACGCGGGCCTTCAGCGCATCAAGATGGGTCGAGCCGACCCCGGCGTTGATGTTCTTGCCATTGGGCTCGACCCCGATGGCGATTACCTCGGCGCCGAGTTCCCACAGCGCGGAAGGGGCGACATGATAGGCCGCGCCATTGGCGCAATCGACGACGATGCGCAGTCCATCGAGCCGGACATTGTGCGGCAGCGAACCCTTGACCGCATGGATATAGCGCCCGCGCGCATCCTCGATCCGGCGCGCACGGCCAACATCGTCCGCATCGGCGAGCGGCAGATCCTGCTCGATCAGCGCCTCGATCGCCAGCTCCGCCTCGTCCGAAAGCTTGTAGCCATCGGGGCCGAACAGCTTGATGCCGTTATCCTCGAACGGATTGTGGCTGGCCGAAATCATCACGCCGACATCGGCGCGCATTTCGCGGGTGAGCAGCGCGACGGCGGGCGTGGGCATCGGCCCCAGCAGCACCACGTCCATGCCCACGCTGGTAAAGCCTGCGGTCATCGCGGTTTCGAGCATATAGCCCGAAAGGCGGGTGTCCTTGCCGATCACCACGCGGTGGCGATGATCGCCGCGCAGAAAATAGGTGCCAGCGGCCTGGCCGACTTTCATTGCGGTGGCGGCGGTCATCACACCAGCGTTGGTGCGGCCTCTGATCCCGTCGGTGCCGAAAAATTTGCGTCCCATGAAGCTTCGTCATTCCCTCGTTGCGCGCTGGTCCCTGCACGCTCCTCATTGCCTTATGGGCCTACACGATTAGTCTGACCATCCTATGAACCAAGCCAGACACGATCCGGCGGTGCCCGCCACCCCCGCGTTCACCCTCCCCCCGATCACCCAGATCCCCGCCGGATGGACTTTCGCCGCGCTGGTTTGCGGATTGGCGGGCGGATTGGCGCTGGCGTTTGCAGCGCCGGGCGCGCTGCCGCAGGTACTTGCGGTGGCAGAGCCGGTGGGCGAACTGTGGCTGCGCGCCTTGCAGGCCACGATCGTGCCGCTGGTGGCCGCGCTGCTTTTTACAGGGGTGGTGCAGACGGTGGCGACCGCCAATGCCGGCGCACTGGCGCGGCGCAGCCTCGGCATGTTTCTGGCCGTGCTCAGTTTCAGCGCGGTGGTCGCGCTGTTCGTGACCCCGCTTCTGCTGACATGGCTGCCGATCCCCGGTGCCGCAGGCGCAGCGCTGCGCTCCAGCTTTGGCGCGGTAACGAGCAGCGCGGCCCCGACCGTGGTGCCTACGGTGGCCGACTATCTGCGCTCGATCGTGCCGACCAATGTGCTCGATGCCGCCGCACATGACCGGATGCTGCCGATGATCCTGTTCATGGCGGTTTTTGCGCTGGCCACGACCCGGCTTGAGCCGCGCCAACGCGATCTGATGGCCGGATTTTTTGCAGCGCTGGCGGCGGCCATGCTCGTGGTGATCGGCTGGGTCATGGCGCTGGCGCCGGTGGGCGTGCTGGCGCTCAGCGTGTCCGTCGCTGCCCAGAGCGGCCCGGCAGCGATCGGCGCGCTGGCGCATTATGCGCTGATCATGATCCTGAGCGGGGGCGTGGTGTGGCTGAGCGGCTATCCGCTGGCCGCGATCCTGGCCCGGGTACCGCTTGGCCGGTTTGTAAAGGCGATGGTGCCGGTGCAGGTCTTTGCGCTGTCCACCCAGTCGTCGCTCGCCTCGCTCCCGGTCATGCTCGGGGCCTGCGCACAAATGGGCGTGCGCACCGTGACCGCCGAATTCGTGATGCCTCTGGCGGTCTCGCTGTTTCGCGCGACCAGCCCGGCGGTGAACCTGGCGGTCGTGGTCTATGTCGCAAACTGGTATGGCGTGGCGCTGTCGCCGGGCATGATGATCTCGGGCTTTCTGGTGGCGATCATGGTGTCGCTCAGTTCGGTGAGCCTGCCCGGCACGATCAGCTTTGTCGCCTCGGTCGGCCCGATTGCCATCGCCATGGGCGTCCCGGTCGAGCCGCTGGCGCTGCTTGTCGCGGTCGAAGTGCTGCCCGATCTGATGCGCACGCTGGGCAATGTCACGCTGGATGTGGCGGTGACCGCCGCGGTTGATCGCTACGCCAGCGCCGCCGACGAGCCCGCTTCGGGCCCGGCCTCGACCGCCTGAAACAGCGGCTCGCCAAACAGGAAGCCGATCAGATTGGGCCGCCCGAGATTTTCCAGTAGCGCCGAGATCGTCAGCAGAATCGGCACCGACAAGAGCGCGCCAAGCACACCCCAGATCCAGGTGAAATAGCTGATCGAGAGCAGGATCGACAGCGGATTGATCGTGAACCGTGCGCCCAGGATCGACGGTGTGACGACGTTCGATTCGACTGCATGGAGCGCGAGGAAGGCCAGCGCGGGGAGAAGGCCGAGCACGACCGTGCTCGCTGTGCCAAGGCCGACAAGCGCCAGCAGCGCCACCATCAACAGCGGGCCGACATAAGGCAGGAAATTGAACGCGAAGGCGAGGCCGCCCCACATCACCGGCGCGGTGAGGCCAAACGCAAATGCGCCGCCGCCGACGATGAGGCCAAGCCCGAAATTGATCTGCGACACGGTGAACAGATAGCTCGCCACCCGATCCTGCACATCGCGCATGACGCGGGCAATGCGCACCGAGGCATCGAAGCTGTGCCGTTCGATCAGCAGGCGGCGCTTCATCCGGATGCGCGATTCGATCATGAAAAACGTCATCAGGATGGTGATCAGCAGTTCGAGCACCACGCTGGGGGTGGCGAACGCGACCTGTTCGATCACCGAGGGGCTGGCGAGCACCACTTCGCGCGCGCTATGCCCCGTCAGCCGCGTGAGCTGGCGGTTGAAATCGTTGAGCCAGGCAAAATTGCTGCGCAATTCGGCAAACCGCCGGCTGACCACCCGCGCCATCTGCGGCACCTGATCGACCATGTCATAGGCCGGCTGGAGGATCACGGTGAGCGCGATCACGATGCCAACGAACAGCGCCACGATCGCCAGCAGCGAGGCCAGCATATTGGGCAAGCCGATCCGCACAAGACGATCGGCCAGCGGAGAGAGCACGATGCTGAGCACGATGGCGCAGACCGGCGGGCGGAACACCACCGAGCCGATCGACAGCACGAACGGCAGCGCCAGAAACAGCCCGAGCATGAGCACGAGCAGCATCGCCGATTGGAGACGCGCGCGGGTATCGTCGGCCACATCCCAGCCAGCGAAAACCGGCTCCGGGCCGCCGGGCGCGGCAACCGGCTTTGGGCCGCCAGGCGCGGCACCGGGCAAGCCTGCGGGCTGCGCTGGCATCATCGGATCTTCGAGCGCTGGCACTGGGCGAACTTTCAAATGGGAACCACTAGGAATGTTGGCGCAGGATTTTGTCAGGATCAAGGCCTGTGGTCGCCGCAGATCAAGCGCTATCCATCCAGCGGTTTGCCATAGATGGTGTACTGGCGGTTGACATGGCTATCGATCGCCTCGGCGATGGCCAGCATGCCCTGATTGTCATCGAGCACCCAGCCGATTTCGCCGCGCGTTGCGCCATAGCGCGCGATGGAATTGCGGCGGATGTATTCGATCATCATGAAGGCCAGTTGGCTGGCAAGACGCGAGGATTGGAGCCGCTTGCGCACGCCCATCAACGGCACGCGCATCGTGCGCACCTGCGGATTGCGCAGCCACCGCAGCAGCTTGATCCAGCCAAACGGAAAGAGCCTGCCGTTCATGGGCTTAATCGCTTCGTTGAGATCGGGAAGCGTCATCATGAAGGCGACAGGCTCGCCTTCATATTCGGCAATCATGATCAGATCTTCGCGCACGATCGGCTTGAACTTCTTGCCGGCATAGGCAATTTCGGTGTCGGTAAACGGAACAAAGCCCCAGTTTTCAGACCATGCATCGTTGAGGATTTCGAGAACCAGCCGCGCTTCGTCTTCGAACTTGCTCTTGTCGACATTGCGGATGCGGATCTTGGCGTTCTTCTCGCCCGAGGCGACGATACGCTGGATCAGCGGCGGAAAATCTTGCGTAATGTCAAGCTCATAGGTCAGAAGCTGCTTGGCAGACAGATAGCCATAGGCCTCGATATAGTGCTGATAACGCTCGCTTTGATGGCCCATCATGACCGTGGGCGAATGGTCGAAGCCTTTGGTGAGCTGGCCCGGCTCTTCCCAGATCGACATCGACAGCGGTGCCAGCACGCGGTTCATGCCCTTGGCGCGCAGCCATTGTTCGGCGGCGGCGATGAGCGCGTGTGCGGCAGCCTCGTCTGCGGCTTCGAGCAGGCCCCAGTTGCCCACGCCCGGCCCCATGCCCTGCGCCGGATCGGTGGCGATGGCGAGATGATCGATATGCGCCGAGATGCGGCCCACCACCTCGCCCCCGCGCCGCGCAAGGAACAGCTGGACATCGGCGTGTTCGAAGAACGGGTTCTTGCCCGGCGTCACCAGTTCCTCTGCCTCCATCCGCAAGGGCGCCACCCAATGCGGGTCTGATGCGTTGAGGCGATAGGCCAGCTCGACAAATGCCCTTCGGTCTGCCTTGCCGGTGACCGGGGTGATGGTTATGTCGCCTATAAGGCCTTTTATGCCAGCCACTATGTTGCCTTTGTTGGATCGTATGCTTGCGACCTGCGGCGCGGCTTCACTGGTTGTCAAGGGCCGCTGGTCCCTGTTCGCCGATCAGGTTCGTTCGTTCATGCCAGGTCGAGCAGGTTCGGCGCAGCGGCAGTGGTCTATTGGGAAATGAGCATGATTGCGGCAGGCACTTCATTTCAGGCAGCGCATGAAGCGGGGGCGGCGTCGGTGGCCGCCTGCCCGCGCATTGCGGGCATCGCCGAAGACAAGGCCATGCTGCGCGCCGCAGTCGAGCTGACCCGCGACATCTCCGCCGCGCGGCCAGGGCATTACTGGCCCGACATGCTGGGCTCAGCGTTCGTCGGCTATGCGGGGCTGATCGGTGCGATCACGCTCAGCAATCCGGCGCTGGCGGCGGTCTGCGGCATCGTGTCCGCCGCGGCGCTTTACCGCGCGCTGCTGTTCATTCACGAACTTACCCACATTCACAAAGCCGACCTGCCCGGCTTTCGCACGGCATGGAATATGCTGGTCGGCATCCCGCTGCTCACGCCCTCGTTCATGTACGAAGGCGTGCATACGCTTCACCACGCGCGCACCCGATATGGCACGGCTGAAGACCCGGAGTATCTGCCGCTGGCGCTGATGAAGCCGTGGACGCTGCCACTGTTCATTCTGATCGCGCTGCTGCTGCCAATCGCCTTGCTCGTGCGCTCGGCCGTGATGGTGCCGCTGGGATTGCTCTTCCCGCCGCTGCGCACGATGGTGTGGGAGCGATTTTCGGCGCTTGAGATCAACCCGCTGTTCCGCCGCCGCCCGCCCGAGGGCGAATTTGCGACGATGGTGCGCTGGCAGGAAACCGGCGCCTGCGCGTGGGCGCTGTTCGTGCTCGGCTGGTCGGCGACGTATGGCTGGCGGCCGCTGCTCATCGCGCTGGTGATTGTCGCGGCCGTAGCGGTGCTCAATCAGACCCGCACGCTGGTGGCGCATTTATGGCAGAACGACGGCGAAGTGATGACCGTGACCGGCCAGTTTCTCGACTCGGTGAATGTCCCGCCGCCTTCGCCGCTGGCGGCGCTGTGGGCCCCGGTCGGCTTGCGTTATCACGCGCTCCACCATCTGCTCCCCAGCCTTCCCTACCATGCGCTGGCCGAAGCGCACCGCCGCCTGCGCGCCGAACTGGGCAGCGGATCGACCTACGATCATGCCAGCTACACCGGCTCGACGCCGCTCGTCGCCCGGTTGGTGCGAAGCACGATGCGGCGCGGCCGCTGAGCGATCACTCTTCGGTGCGTAGAAGAACGGTCGTGCCGATCAGCAAAAACAGGAAAAACGGCCCCCACGCCGACAGGAATGGCGGATAGCCGCCGAAGCTGCCCACTGCGAGCGCTGCGTTGTCGACCACGAAATAGGCAAAGCCCAGCGCCATGCCGATGACCGCGCGGATGAAGAGCTGGCCCGACCGCGCCAACCCGAAACCGGCGACGGCGCCGAGCAGCGGCATCAACAGGGCAGAGAGCGGCCCGGACAGCTTGTGCCACCATTTGCCTTCCAGCTCGCTGGTGCGCGAGCCCGCCTCCTGCATCGCCGCGATCGAGCGCGAGAGCGCGGGCAGCGATTCGGCTTCGGGATCGGCCTTGCGGATCAGCACCTGCGACGGCGCGACCCCGGTGGCATAGATGCGCGGAGTGGCAGAGCGCTCGATCCGGGCGCTCTGCACCTCGAAGCTGACAGGGTCGGCAAAGCGCCAGCCCGGCCGCGCAAACGTCGCCAGCGGCGAGCGCACGATATCCGAAACCATGCCCGATGGATTGCGGCGATACCATGTTACCCCGATCAGGCGGGTCTGGTCGCCCTGCCCTTCGACCGCACTGGCGAACATGATATTGGCCCCGTCCTGAAGCCACAGATTGGTCTTCACGATGCCCGCACTGGGCAGCAGGCCATATTCCGCCGCCTGCCATGCTTTCAGCGTGGCGGTGGAGCGGGTGACGAACCGCTCGTTGAACCCCAGCGTCGCCAGCGAAACCACAAACGACACCAGAAACAGCGGCGCGAGGATCTGCACCGCAGACATGCCCGCCGCTTTCAGGGAAATGACCTCGCTGTTCTGGTTCAAGGTCATGAGCGTGACGATGGTGGCCAGCAGCACCGAATAGGGCAGGAAGCGGCTGATCAGCTGGGGGATGCGCATGCTCGCATAAGTCAGCAGTTCGGCCTGCCCATTGCCGGGCGGCGCGAGGATCTTGCCGCTTTCGCTCAGCAGATCGAGCGCCTGGAGCACCAGCACGAGCAAGACCAGCACTGCCAGGATGCGCACCGCGAACATCTTGCCGATGTACCAAGTGACCACGCGCGATGGAAAAACGTCAAACCCCACTGGCCGCCTCCCCCGCGCGCGCAGCGCTGGCCGGAGGCGCAAGGCGGCGGCTGGCCATCATCCGCTTGACCACGCTGGAGGCCTTGGCAAACAGCGTTTCGAGCCCGCCGAGGGGCTGCCCGCCCGGCACATAGGCGAGCCGCCAGTAAAGCCACGCGATAAGCGCGGCGAACAGCACGAACGGCCCCCACAGCGCCAGACCCGGATCGATCCGGCCGAGGCTCGAGACATCCTGGCCGTATTCGTTGACCTTGTGATAGGCCACCACCATCACGACCGAAACAAACACCCCGAGCGCCGAGGTCGATCGTTTGGGCGGCACCGCCAGCGCCACCGCCAGCAGCGGCAGCAGAAACATCATGGCCACTTCGACGAGCCGGAAATTGAGGCTGGCGAGGCTTTGGTTGCGGGCCGCGACCGACGAATCCTTGCTCCAGCCGATCTTGAGCAGTTCGGGCAGGAAGTATTCACGGTCCTTGTCGCCGCGGCGGCGGAACTGCTCGATCTTGGGCAGATCGATCGGCAGATCATGCGTGGCAAAGGTAAGCACGCGCGGCGATTTGAGCTCGGGGCCATCCTGCACGATCTGGCCATCGTTCAAGCGCAAGATGACCGTGTCGGGATTTTCCTTGCTGGCAAAGAACCGCCCCTCGCGCGCCGAAATCGACAGGATCTGCCCCTTTTCGCTCGCAATGCGGGCGAAGATGCCCTGCAGATTGCGGCCCTCGTCGCGGCTGGTCTCAACGCGCAGCGCGGTGCGGCCTTTCAAGGTGGTGAACTCGCCCACCTTGATCGAGGCGCCGAGCGCGCCCGACTGCAGATCGAACGACAGCTGCTCATAATAATAGCGCGACAGCGGCTGGAGGTAGCTGACAATGAGCAGATTGAGCAGCGCAAGGCCGACCGCATACATATAAGGCACGCGCAGCAGCCGATTGTAAGACAGCCCGAGCGCGCGCATCACATCGAGCTCGGACGAGGTGGCCAGCCTGCGAAACGCCAGCAGGATGCCGAGCATCAGCCCGAGCGGGATTGCCAGACTGGCATACTCGGGCAGCAGATTGGCCAACATCTTGAACACGATGCTCACCGGGCCGCCTTCGGTGGCGACGAAATCAAACAGCCTCAGCATCTTGTCGAGCATCAGCAGCGAAGCGGCGATGACAAACACCACCAGCATGGGCACGGCCACGAGCCGTGCGATGTACTTGTCAGTTGCGGTCAGGATGGTCACGGCGATGGGGGACTCGATGGGATCGGTCCGAAAACCTGCCACGGCCTAGGCGGGTTCGGCGCGCGGCGGAAGGTAAAAAACGCGCGCACCGATCGCCTGCTGCAAACCGGCAGGGTCACCGGAGGGCAAACCGGCCTTATGCCTTTTCGAGCGTGCACTGCAGCGGGTGGTTATTTTCCCGTGCGAAATCCATCACTTGATTGACCTTGGTCTCGGCAATTTCATAAGCAAAAATGCCGCAGACCCCGACACCCTTTTGATGAACATGCAGCATCACGCGGGTCGCAGCTTCCAGATCCATCTGGAAAAACCGCTTGAGCGCCAGCACCACGAATTCCATCGGCGTGTAATCGTCATTCAGCATCAGCACCTTGAACATGCTGGGCTTTTTGGGGCGGGTGCGGGTCTTGGTGGCGATGCCCACCTGATCCTTGTCATCACCATCGGGGATGCGCGGCTCATCATCCTCAGAAGCGCGAAACACCGGGGCCGCCGCGCACACAGCAAGAAGCGCGGCGAGGTGCGGATCGGCGGCGTAAGTCGGGGACTGATTCATCACATAAATATCGCATTGCAACGCGCTCGGTACAAGAGGCCGCACCCGCGTTCCTCCCAGAAAGGCATGAACTTTTTTTGTGCCGGGCGATGGATGGAGCACAAACCAATCGGGCCGGGCAGGAATGTCCTGCCCGGCCCGCTGTTTTTAGACGACCAGTAAAAGCGCGCGCATCGGATCGCGCGCGCTTTCAGGTGTATTTTCAGGCAGCGTGCTTGAACTTTTCGACAGCCAGGCTGACGCGGTTCGAGATCGGCTGGAACGCTTCGCTGGCGAGCTTGAGCATCGCTTCGCTGTTCTTCGAGCTGGCGGCAACCGCAGCGTCGAACTGCTTGCGCATCATCGCGCTCTGCTTTTCGAAGAACTCTGCCGGCGACTTGACGGCGGCGAGATCCTTGATTTCGGCGGTCATGGTTTCAACAACCGACTTGCTTTCGGTCATGTAGCCCTTGCTCATTTCCTGCATGCCCGAAGCGAGGATCTTGCCTGCTTCGACGACGGCTTCGACGTTGCCCTTGGCGAATGCGCCCATGTCGCCCATTGCGGCCTGGCTCTTTTCCATGGTGGCCTTGGCCTTCTCGGCAGCGTCCTTCATGGCAGTCTGAATGGTGTCGGTCATCGCGGTGGTGGTCGTGGTCATGGTGAAAACATCCTTCTTGCTGGTTGACGCGCCAACGGGTGCGGCGCTTTTCGGGGGGCTTGGCTTTACAGTTTCCGGTGCAGTTGAAGCTGCAACCGGCATTACAGGCATTTTCTCGATTTCAGCGACCGGCGCGGGCGCGGCAATTGCCTCGCTCTTGATCGCAGGCTCGCTTTGCACGGTGGGCTGCACCGGAGCGGCGGGGACATTCAAAGCCTTGGCAATAACCGGCGCAACAGAAACGGGGGCGTCTACAACAGGGGCGGCAGGAACCGCCGCCGCTTTGGGTGCCGCGGCCTTGGCAACGGGCTTGGCGGCCTTGGCAGGCGCTACGAACGGTGCCTTGGCGGTTTTCGCGCTCGCCGGATTAATGGCCAGCGGGATCTGCGCCGGGGCAGCAGTGCCAGCCGCTTTGGGGGCGGCAGGTTTGCGCTTGGGGGTCTTCAATTCTTCGGTCATCAAAAACCAACTCCTGCTCTGGGCAAGACATGGTGCTTTGAAAGCGCCAGCATTGCTGCACTGCACCATTTAAGATTTTTAACGTTGGAGTCAAGGTACCAATGGTGCACTGCAGCAATAAATCTGCGGGCGACTTTCGCCGCCCACACCGCCGCGCTCAGCGGGCCTTCACATAGCGCCCCGGCGCATCCTCGATCACCGGATCACCCTTGCCGCCGGGAACCCGCTTGCCCTCTGCCGCGACTTTGGCCGGGGCAAGCTCCGCGATCCAGTCGATCCAGTCCGGCCACCAGCTGCCTTTGGTCTCGCGCGCGCCTGCGATGAATTCGGCCAGCGTTTGCGGATCGTCATCGTTGCGCCAGAATTGATATTTGCCCGCCGCTGGCGGATTGACCACGCCCGCGATGTGCCCCGATCCGGCCAGCATGAAGCGCCAGGGTCCCGCCAGATGGCGGGTCAGCTTCCACACGCTTTCAGCCGGAGCGATATGATCCTCGCGGCCCGCCTGAATGTAGCAGGGCGTGGTGATGCGGTGGAGATCGAGCGGCGTATTATCGACGATCAGCGAATCCGGCACCACCAGCCGGTTGTCGCGGTAGAGGTCTTCAAGATAGGCCTTGTGCCACTTGGCGGGCAGATTGGTGGTATCGCCATTCCAATGCAGCAAATCGAACGCGGGATAATCTTCGCCCAGCAGATAATTGCTGACGACATAGTTCCAGATCAGATCGGTGCCGCGCAGGAGATTGAAGGTTGTCGCCATATAGCGCCCATCAAGGTAGCCATCAGTGACCATGCTTTCGAGCAATTTGATCTGCTGCTCGTCGATAAAGACTTTGAAATCGCCCGCCTTTTCAAAATCGACTTGCGCGGTGAAGAATGTGGCCGATGCCACTTTGTCGCCTTCGCCGCGCCGCGCCATCAGCGCCAGCGTGCCGGCCAGCGTGGTTCCCCCAACACAATAGCCGATCGTATGCACCGCCGGGACATCGAGCCGCGCACGGACAAAGTCGATCGCTTCGACTTGCGCCATAATGTAATCATCCCAGATGACATCGGACATGCTGGCGTCGGCCGATTTCCACGAGGCGACGAACACCGTCAGCCCTTGCTCCACCGCCCAGCGGATGAAGCTTTTCTGCGGGTTGAGATCGAGAATGTAGAACCGATTGATCCACGGCGGAAAGATCACCAGCGGCACGGCATAAACCTGCTCGGTCACCGGCGTATACTGGATAAGCTGGTACATCGGGGTTTCAAAAACGACTTTGCCCGGGGTGATCGCAATGTTGCGGCCAAGCTCGAACGCCTCCGGATCAGTGTGCGTCAATTGCCCTTTGCGCAGATCGGCGAACAGATGATCGGCCCCGCGGACAATGCTGTCGCCGCGAGTTTCCAAGATGCGCTCGATCACCACCGGGTTGATCATCGGGAAATTGGCCGGGCTCAGCGCGTCTGTGATCACTCGGGTCATGAAGCGCAGCTGCTCGCGGCGCTCGGGAGGCAGACCCTCGGCCTCTTGCGCCATAGCATTGAGCCGCTCCGCGATCAGCAGATACGTCTGGTGCAGCAGCGCGAACAGCGGCTGCTCGCTCCATTTGGGATCGGCAAAGCGGCGGTCCTTGCGCGGCAGTTCGCTCTGCCCGGCCTGCGGGCCGATGCCATACCGGCCGAGCACGCTCGTCCACAGCGCCAGCCCGTCTTCCCAAAGCTTCATCTGCGCTTCGGGCTGCGCCAGAGGCATCGCCTTGAACCAATCGTTGGCAAACGCCGACCATTGGCCAAGATCGCCGATTCGGGCGAGCGCCGGGGGCGTTTGTCCGGCTTGCTCGGCCCCGAAATCGAGCCACATCTTTTGCAACTTGGCAAACGACATCGCCCAATGCTGCAGATCGGCGGGATCGGCACCGGGGGTTTGCGCAGCGGGGGCGAACGGCGCGAAGAAGGCCTGCATCACCTCGCCCTGCTGGCGAAACAGATCTTCGAACACGGCCGGATCGGCGTTTGCCACGGGGGGTGTATCAGGTCCGGACATTGCGTTTCTCCTGCTCACAAGCGTCGTTGCATCATAGCGCACGCAGGACCTGCATGTTAGCCCCTGCTGTTTCCTTGCGGCAATGTTTCGCGTAAGGCCGCGCTGGTGCGGCGCATCTGCCGCCGATCAACCAAGAAGAGAGCCCGTGGAAGAAGAATTCTACCGCATGAAGCGACTGCCGCCCTATGTCATCGCCGAAGTGAATGCGATGCGGGCCGCCGCGCGCGCCAGCGGGCGGGATATCATCGACCTTGGCATGGGCAACCCCGATTTGCCGCCGCCTGCGCATGTGATCGAAAAGATGTGCGAAGTGGCGATGAAGCCCGACGCGCACGGATATTCGGCTTCAAAGGGCATTCCCGGCATCCGCAAGGCACAGGCCAATTATTACGGCCGCCGCTTCGGCGTGGAGGTCGATCCCGACACCGAAGTCGTGATGACGCTTGGTTCGAAGGAAGGCATCGCCAGCCTCGCGACCGCGATCACCGCGCCGGGCGATGTCGTGCTGGCCCCCAATCCCAGCTACCCGATCCACACCTTCGGCTTCATCATTGCGGGAGCGACGATCCGCGCGGTGCCGACCACGCCCGATGCGAACTATTGGGAATCGCTCGACCGCGCGATGCGCTTCACCGTGCCGCGCCCTTCGATCCTGATCGTCAATTATCCCTCCAATCCTACCGCAGAGACGGTTGACCTTGCTTTCTACGAACGGCTGGTGGCGTGGGCGCGTGACAACAAGGTCTGGATCCTCTCCGATCTGGCCTATTCCGAGCTTTACTACGACGGCAAGCCGACCCGCTCGATCCTCGAAGTGCCGGGCGCGCGCGATGTGGCGATCGAGTTCACCTCGATGTCGAAGACTTATTCGATGGCGGGCTGGCGCGTGGGCTTTGCGGTGGGCAACAAGCGGCTGATCGCAGCGCTCACCCGGGTCAAATCCTATCTCGATTACGGCGCGTTCACTCCGATTCAGGCTGCTGCTTGCGCCGCGCTCAATGGCCCGCAGGACATCGTCGAGCAGAACCGCTTGCTCTATCAAAAGCGCCGCGATGTGATGGTCGAAGCCTTCGGCCGCGCCGGATGGGATATCCCCAGCCCGCCCGCCTCGATGTTTGCCTGGGCCCCGCTGCCCCCGGCGCTGCGCCATATGGGCAGCCTTGAATTTTCCAAGCAGTTGCTGCTCCACGCCGAAGTCGCGGTCGCCCCCGGGGTCGGCTATGGCGAGGACGGCGAAGGCTTCGTGCGTATCGCAATGGTCGAAAACGAGCAGCGGCTGCGCCAGGCCGCCCGCAACATCAGGCGCTACCTTGCCAGCATGGGCGTCAACGCCAGCGCCGCCTGATGGCATGCAGACCAAAGCCAACCCCCTGACAGGAACCGACCATGAGATTTCATGACCGCGTGAGCATCGCCATCGAAGACCATGTCGCGCACGTGCTGCTCGACCGCGCCGACAAGATGAACGCGCTCGATGATGCGATGTTTGAAGGCATTATTGCTGCGGGCCAGCACTTGTTTGGCGCGAACGGCGTGCGCAGTGTCGTGCTCTCGGGCGTTGGCCGCTCGTTTTGCGCAGGGCTCGACATGGCGAGCATGGGCCGCACCGAGCGCGAAATGTCGCTCGTCGAACGCACGCACGGCAATGCCAACCGCGCGCAGGAGGCGGCGATGGTCTGGCGCAAGCTGCCCATGCCGGTGATCGCGGCGGTGCACGGGGTGTGCTTTGGCGGCGGCCTGCAAGTGGCCAGCGGCGCGGACATCCGCATTATCGCGCCTGATGCGCGGCTGGCGGTGATGGAAGTGAAATGGGGCCTCGTGCCCGATATGGGCGGCTACCTGCTGTGGCGGGGCAATGTGCGCGATGATGTGCTGCGCGAGCTGACCTATACGCACCGCGAGTTTTCGGGCGAGGAAGCGGTTGCTTATGGCTTTGCCACGCATGCCGATCCCAATCCGCTGGCGCGCGCCATGGCCTTGGCGCAGACCATCGCGGGCAAGAGCCCGCAAGCGGTGCGCGCCGCCAAGCTTTTGTCGAACCGCGTCCCCGAACTTTCGGGCGATGATGTGCTGATGGCCGAGAGCCGCGCACAGCACGAAATCATGTATACGCCCAACCAGCGCGAGGCGGTGATGGCCGGCATGGAGAAACGCGCGCCCGAATTCGTCGACCCCTAGGACGGTTTACCATAAAGAATCAGATTGCGGGCGGCGCGCGCCTCGGCTAACCGCCCCCCTCTCCACACGGTTATGCGTGCATCGAGGCCCGATGGCGGAGTGGTGACGTAGAGGACTGCAAATCCTCGCACGCCGGTTCGATTCCGGCTCGGGCCTCCATTCTTTCCAAAGCCTATGACGCCGGGATAGTCAGCGTGCGGTTATAAAGCAGAATCTGCTTGTTGCTGATGGGACCAGACCACGCCACCAGCTGCACCGATGTCCCCGCACAGCCTGCCGCGCCGGTGCGGAGCAGCGAAACATCGACGATACGCTCGCTGACCGCCGTTGGCCTGAAAGTCCCGGTCGTTTGAGTAAAGCATCGCGCTGGATTGCCTTGCCCAAGCGGCTCCAGCACCCAATGATAATCTCCAAGCGACTCTGTCGGGAACAGATGAAACCGAACTGCGGCGCGGTTTGTCACCGTCCCGGTCAGTGCGCCGATCGCGCGGCTGCCGGTTAAATCCGTGTTGAAACGGACCGCCGGTTTGGTCAGCGGGTTGAGCTCCAGCCGTTCCACGCCAAAACCGGTAGCGGATTGAACGATCAAATTTAGAGTGCGCGTTTGGCCGCCCGAAGGATTGCGAACGATAATTGGCATGCGGACTTGGCCGACGATCGCGCGGCCCAGCGCAGAGCCAAGAACGATATTGACCGCCCTGTCCTCTGGTACTGTCAATGTGCGCGGCGTGGAGCTAAAAGCGCGTAAGGTGCCCCCAGCCACATTGGGCAGCTCCACGATAATTCCCTCGCCAAAGCGAGCCGTCAAATGGACGGTACCTACCGAAGCGGCATAATTGCGGGAAACGCGGATCGGCAGATTGCGCTCGAAGCAACCGCGTGCCGCCGCGCTCGCCCGGAGATCTGGCAGCGTCAAAAACAAGTCAGCGCCGCTGATCCGCGCAGCCGACCCTGCCAGATCAGCGATACAGGACAAGACCGGCCGCTCGAAAGTCGGGCCGCTGCTGACCCCCGTCGATCCGGATGGACCCAGATAAACTACGGACGTGCAGTTTGTCACAGCAGTGCAATTGGTCGAAGGTGGCGGGGGCGGGGGCGGGGGCGTCGGCAGGGGCGACCCGGCTTGCTCTGCACGACTCTCCCGTCGCAAGTTGATCGACGACCAGTCGGCAGCGGTCAAGCGTTGGCGGGTGACAATACGCATCGGGACGCGAACACCAGTGCCGATGCGCAATGCCGCATCGACATCAGTGGTCAAAGTGTCGGGTAGCTTGACATCCATCTTGATCGAACCGATTGGCCCACAACCTCGCTGGGTTGCATTCTGAGCACCATTGTAGCGTTTCACGAAACTGATCTCTTCTCCCGAGACCCCTTCGATGACCGGCAGCGCGGAACCCAAGTCTATGCCATGACCAAAGACTTCGATTATGGAGAGCGAGCCTGCCGCTGCGACCAGAGGACGGTTATCGCTCGCGTTCAGGAACGCAGTCCGGCACATATCGGGTAACACTGTCCCGTCGGTTGGGAACGCATAAATGCTGACCCAGCCAGCACTGCTTTGAGCATGCGCTGTTGTCGCAGCCACAAACGCAGCGCCGATCATTGGAGCAAAAAGCGCAGATCTTCTGGTCATGTGAACCCCTCGTCTTGCAAACAGATGGGGGCATGATGAACACTTGGCGCGTTCCGCACATCGGCCAAACGGGCTAGCCCAATGGCCGAGGCCGGGTGGCGGGGCACATGTTCTTTCAGGGGGTCGCCATTGTTTCACATCTCGCCGGCGTCGCCATGTCCCCGCCCGCGCAAGATAGCGATGAACGCGGCGGCGAGGTCTGCGGGGGTGTAGCGGCCTTGGCGGTACCATGTTTGCGACCAATTGAGGCTGCCGAACAGCGCCACCTTGAATAGCCAGCGATCGGTCGCCGGGTTCAGCGGCAGCGCCGCGATCAGTTTTTCAAAGTGGCGTTCATAACGGTCCCGCTCGGCGTTGAGCATGGGCACCATCGCGGGCGGAAACGAGCGCACGAATTCGGGGCTGACGATCCGCGCATAAGGGCCGCCATTGAGCAGGATCGAGAGATGCGCGGCGCATGCGGCTTCGAGCACCTGCCAAGGCTCCCCATTGCTGTGGGCCAATGCGGCGTCGATGGCCTCCTCGAACTGCGCCACGCCTTTGCGATAGACGGCCAGCAGCAGGTCTTCCTTCGAGGGAAAGTGATAATAGATCGACCCCGGCAGCATGCCGACCGCGCCGGTGATGCTGCGGATCGAGGTGCCGTCATAGCCTTTGGCGGCGAACATGGCGGCGGCAGTATCAAGCAAGGCCTCGCGCCGACTTTCGCCCCCGCGCGCTTCGGCCTTTGCCCCCGTTTTCGCCCCCGTTTTCGCCCGTTTTTGCGGCCCTTGCTCTGTCACCTCTGGCGCTCCGTTGCCGCGCCCGATTATGCGGACCTAATCGCGCTGTAAAATGATAACCGAACAGGCCGCTTCATCGAAGCCCATGACCCCGCCGCCATTCTCGGCCAGCGCGGTGCGAGCGCCGCTCACTTGCCGGGGGCCTGCTTCGCCGCGCAGTTGCAGCATCAGCTCGTCGATCATCGACAGCCCGGTCGCGCCGACGGGATGGCCTTTGCTGACGAGCCCGCCCGACAGATTGATCGGGATCGATCCGCCAAGTGCCGTCGCGCCGCTTTCGGCCAACCTGCCGCCTTCACCGATGCCGCAAAAGCCCAACATTTCGGATTGATAGAGCTCGCAAAACGAGGTCGCATCGTGGACTTCGGCAAGGTCGATGTCCTGCGCCGCAAGCCCGGCGGCGTGATAGGCCTTTGCGGCGGCGAGCTGCGAAAGCCCCGGCTCGTCCAGCCGACGATACTTGCCCGCAGTCATCGTGCTGGCGGCAATGCGCACCGCGCGGGCGCGGACAGCGGCAGGCTGGCGCGCCAGCCACGCGCCCGAGCAAACCAGCGCCGCCGCCGCGCCATCGCCAATCGGCGCGCACATCGCGCGGGTGAGCGGCCAGCTGATCGGCCGGTCAGCAAGGACATCCTCTGCCGTTAGAGGAAAGCGATATTGCGCCTTGGGATTATGAACCGAAGCAGTGTGGTTTTTGGCGCAGGCGACGGCGATCTGGCGTTCGGTGGTGCCATGGGTGCGCATGTGCCATGCGGCTTGCATGGCATAAGTGTCCATGAAGATCGTGCGGCCCGGCCCCGGGGCAAACGGCTTGCCGGCGGCTTCCCCGGCGGCAGCATAGTACGTGAGCCATTCGTCGCGGTCGTATTGGTCGATGCCGCCGTCGAACAGTTGCATGGTCCGCTCTGGCGAGGAGGGGTTGAACGTCTTTTCAACGCCGATGGCGATGCTGAGGTCGGTCTGGCCGCTCAGCACATCCTTCCAGGCACCGTGCAGCGCGATCGACGCGGTGGCGCAGCCGCCTTCGACATTGATCACCGGCACCCGCTCTGGAAACAGGCCTTCGCGCACCAGCGGGGTAAGGCAGACCTGCCCGCGGATGCTGCCCTGGCCATCTGTCCACATGCCGCAATTGCCGAACCAGGCCATGCCGATGTCGTTGCCATGGGCAAGGCCAGCATCGGCCAGAACGCCGAGATAGACCTCGCGCGTGAGATCTTTGTGCGAGCGATCAGGGAATTTGCCAAAGCTGCTCGAATAGCTGCCGACAATGTAAGCGTCTGTCATTTCGGCTTGTCCCACCAGGCGCTGCGCAGTTCGCGCTTCAACACTTTGCCCAGCGCATTGCGCGGGAATTCGCTGCGCAATTCGAGGCCCGCCAGCCGCTGGGTGCGCGCCAGCCGGGCATTGGCCCATTCGAGCAGCGCCGCCGGATCGGGTTTGCCACGCGGAATGACCAGCGCGAGCGGGGTTTCGCCCCACTTGGGGTGCGGAATGCCGATAACGGTCACGTCTTGCACCTCGGGATGCTCACCGATCACCGCTTCCAGATCGGCCGGGAAAATATTGAACCCGCCCGAGAGGATCATGTCTTTCTTGCGATCGACGATGTGGAGGAAGCCCTCGTCATCCACATAGCCCAGATCGCCGCTGCGCAGGAACGCAGCGCCTGACGGATCGTGCCACAGGATCGCCGCATTGAGATCAGGCCGGTTGCGGTATCCGGCCATCGCGCCAAGGCCGTGCCCGACGATTTCGCCGACTTCGCCGCGCGCGCATTCCGCATCATCGGCGCCCACGATGCGCAAATCGAAGCCGATCACCGGACGACCGACCGCGCCGGGCCGCGTGGGCGCGTCGCCGGGTTTGCGCATCGTGGCGAAGCCTTCGCTGAAGCCATAGAGCTCATAGACATGCGGGGTCATGCGCGCGATGACCGCTTCGCGCGTATCGGGACGAAGTGACGACCCGGCAGAGAGCAGGCATTGCAGGCTGGACAAGTCATGCCTGCCCAGCGCCGGATCATCGAGCGTGACGATGCACTGGGTCGGCACCATGAAAGCGTGCGTGACCCGGTGCTGCTCGATCAGCGCGAGCGCACCCGCAGCGCTGAACTGCTCCATGATGACGACCGTGCCGCCCAACAGCAGCGGCGGCAGCACCATGAACATCGTGCCGTTGGAGTAAAGCGCGGTTGTAACAAGCGCTACGCTGTCTCTCGCCATGCCCAGCTCAAGCGCATTGGACCAGGCAAAATGGGTGCGCGCGCCGTGGCTTTGCACGATCCCCTTGGGCAGACCGGTGGTGCCGGAGCTGTAGATGATGTTGAAGCGGTCTTCGGGGCGACTGCGCACGCCTGGATCGGCATCGGGCGCGGCGGCGAGTATTGCGTCGCCATCGTCCCAGCCCTCGCCGGTGAACCCGATGGCAATGCGTCGGACATTGGCGGGAAGGCCAGCCGCATCGACAAGCGCGCGATTGGCGGCGGAAACGAAAACCGCCGCAGCGCCGCTGTCGGCAATCATGGTGGCGACTTGCGCCGGGGTGAGCAAGCCGCTGACGGGCACCATGCAGGCCCCGGCCTTGACGATGCCGAACATGACTTGCAGCATTTCGAGCGAATTGGTCATGACCAGCGCCAGTGGCTCGTCGTGGCGGACTCCCATCGCCAGCAAGGCATGGGCGACCCGGTTGGTGCCCCGGTCAAGCGCGCCCCAGCTCAGCCGCTGGTCGCCGCAGATGGCCGCAATCCGATCTGGCGCGAAGCGGGCATGGGTTGCCCAAATGCTGGCGAGGCCAAAGGCAGGCGCATCAATCATGGCAAACTACCCTGTCACCATCGGCATTTCGCGCACGCCGCGCATGGTCAGCGTGTCCATGTATTCCACCGTGTCGCTCGCCATCGCGACGTTGGGGAAGCGCGTGAACAGGCGGCTGATGGCAATGCGCCCCTCGGCCCGGGCCAGCGGCGCGCCAAGGCAGAAGTGGATGCCGTGGTTGAAGGTGAGGTGGCGATTGGGCGTACGGCCGATGTCGAAACGGGCCGCCGCTTCAAAAACCTCAGGGTCATGGTTGGCCGCGTTGACCATGGCGAACACCCGGTCGCCTTGGTTCAGCGTTTTCCCGCGCAGTTCGAATGGCGCTTTGACGACGCGGACGACCGCGCCGGTTGGCCCTTCGAAGCGCAGCATTTCTTCCACAGCGCTGGCGATCAGCGAGGGGTCTGCAAGGAACCGGGCCTTCTGGTCCGGATTTTGGAGCAGCGCGCGGATGCCGTTGCCGATCAGGTTGGTGGTCGTCTCGTGGCCCGCAAACAGGAACAGAATGCACGAACCGATCAGCTCATCCTCGGTGATCTGGCTTGTTTGCTGGAGCATCACGAAGTGCGAGATCACATCTTCGCGCGGCTGGCCAAGCCGGTCCTTCGCCGCATCCCGGAAATAATCGGCCATCGCCACGATGCCCGCGCGCCCGGTTTCATACTTATCGCCGCCGCCGGTGGCATTGCCGAGGAATGGCTGCAACTGCATCGACCAGTCGCGCAACAAATCCATATCCGCGCGCGGCACGCCGAGCAGATCCATGATGACGCTGGCGGGCAGCGGATTGGCAAATTCACTGATGCATTCAAATTGCCCATCGCCGCGCGCCGCGATCCGATCCAGCAGGCTGTCTGCCAGTTCGGCGATGCCATCCTCAAGCCCGCGCATCACGCTTGGGGTCACAACCTTGTTGAGCAAGCCGCGCAGCCGGGTGTGATCGGGCGGATCCTTAAATACGACCCATGTGTTCAAATACCGGATCAAGTCGCTCAGGCGGCTTTGCTCGCCGCCCTGCTGGCTTTCGAAAAACGGCGTCAGCCGGTCCGACGAGATACCGCCGTTCATCTGCACCGCTTTGACATCGTCATGACGGGTGAGCACCCAGCCTTTGAGCAAGGGCGACCAATGCACCGGATCTTCGGCCTGCAGGCGCAGCAAGGTCTCAAGCGGGCGCTGGATCACATCGGGATCGCGCGGATCGAAGACCAGAGGGGCGGCAGTTGGCATGATGCGGGAAGGACTCCGGATTTGTCATTCGGCTATCATCGCGCCCTTGCCATAGCAATCGCTTGTTTGGTAGCATCAGGTCAAGGCGTAAGGCAGGCGGGACATACCCGCGATGATCGAGCGGAAGCGCCGCAGGAGAGAATGCCATGTTGAAGCTCGTCGCCGTGTGGTCGCCGCCCAAGCCCGAGGACCGGGACGCTTTCGAAACCGCCTATGCCAACGTCCACGCGCCGCTTGCGCGCGCGCTGCCGAACCTCACCAGCCTTGATACCATTCTGGTCAGCGAGGGTCTGGAAGGCGCGCCCGCAGACGCTTATCGGTTCGCGATCATGACCTGGCCCGACAAGGCCGCGATGGAGCGCGATGAGCATACAGCGGAATGGACCGCGCTGCGCACCGATGCCGGCCAGATGATCGAGCGCTTCGGCGTGACTTTGACATCCTCCATCGGCCACGAAGGCTGAGCGCGGGCCATGGCCATCCTCGTCACCGGCGGTACCAAAGGTATCGGCCTTGCCATCGCCCGGCGCTTTGCCAAGCCTGATGTCGATGTATTTCTCAATTTCCGGGCGGACCATGACGCTGCCGACCGGGCAAAGGCGGAGATCGAAGCGGCGGGCGCGCGCTGCCATCTCATCCAGGGCGATGTGAGCACGCCGGCGGGCGCGAGCGCGGTGCTCGCCGTCGTCGCTGCACAGACCGACCGGCTCGATCAGCTGGTGCACTGCGCGGTGAAAGTGATCCCCGAACCGCTGCTCACCATCGATCCGGTCAGCCTGACCGAGGCGATCAACCTCAACGGCACCGCGCTGGTCTATCTGGTGCAGGCGGCGGTGCCGCTGTTCAAGCCGGGCAGCACCGTGTTTTTCCTGTCCAGCCGGGGCAGCCGTTCGCCGCTGCCGAACTATGCGGCGGTGGGCGCGGGCAAGTCGCTGGCGGAGAGCCTGGTCCGCTATCTCGCGATGGAACTGGCTCCGCTGGGCGTGCGCGCCAATTGCGTCGCGCCAAGCGCTGTCGATACGGAGGCGCTGCGGCAGGTATACGGCGCGCAGACCGAAGAAATCATGCGCCAATCGGCAGCGGCCAGCCCCAGCGGGCGAAACGTGGTCGATGACGATTATTGCAGCCTTATTGAATACCTTGCGAGCCCTTCGGCGGCGATGATTCAGGGTCAGGTCGTGTTCGTAACCGGCGGTGCCTACCTCGCCGCCTGAGCAATGATGCCGTTCAAAGCAGCGATTGGCGAAGCTCTCGCTTCAAAATCTTGCCGCTGGCGTTGCGCGGCAAGTTATCCGCAAACACGACCTTCTTGGGGATCTTGAAGCCGGACAGATGGTCGGCGCAATGTTCGAGCAATTCGGCAAGCTCAAGCTGGTGCCCCTCGCGCAGCACGATCACGGCGGTAACGGCTTCGATCCAATTCGGGTCGGGCATGCCGATCACCGCCACTTCGCTGATCGCGGCGTGGCGATAGAGCACTTCTTCCACTTCACGCGAGGCGACATTTTCGCCGCCGGTCTTGATCATGTCCTTCTTGCGGTCGACCACGGTGATGTAGCCCTGGGCATCGGCCACGCCCAGATCGCCGCTGTGAAACCATCCCCCCGCAAAGGCTTCGGCCGTGCGGACAGGATCGTTCCAGTAGCCGCTGAGCAACTGGGGCGAGCGATGCACAATCTCGCCGATCTCGCCCGGCGCGACCGGGTTCATCGCATCATCGACAATGCGCGTTTCGACATGCAAGGTCGGCCGCCCAGCCGAACCCAGCCGCTGCGCGTGCTCTTCGGGAAACAGGATCGTGGCGACCGGGGCAATCTCGGTCTGTCCATAAAGGTTCCACAGGCGCAGTTGCGGCAGCCGCTCGCGCAGTTCGCGCAGCACCTCGACCGGCATGATCGACGCGCCGTAATAACCCTTTTCCAGCGCCGAAAGATCGCATGTCGCCATCGCCGGGGCGCGCAGCAGCGAAATCCACACGGTCGGCGGCGCGAAGAACGAGGTGATGCGATGCTGCGCCAGCAGCCCGAGGACATTGTCGGCAGCAGGCGAGCCGGTGATCACGTTGCACGCGCCGACATGCAGCGCCGGGCCGATCATGCAATCAAGCTGCGCGCAGTGAAACAGCGGCATGGCATGAAGCGCCACGGTATCCCGGGTCCATTCGCAATCGATGATGCAGCTTTGATATTCCCACAGCACGCTGTTGTGCGAGAGCATCGCGCCCTTGGGCCGCGATTCCGTGCCGCTGGTATAGACGATCTGCAGCAGATCCTCGCCGCCCCGCTCCTCCGGCGGGTGCGGCTCATCGCACAGCAAGGATGTCCACGAGGGGATGCCGGGCGGCGGGGGCGCGTTCTCGCTATCGATCCCGAGCAGGTGCTCGACCTGTTCGCTGCGGGCGCTCAGCGCGGTGTCGATGGTGCTGACATCGACAAACAGCGCGCGCGCGCCCGAATGATCGAGAATGTAGCGCACGTCATCGGCGTTCAGCATGAAGTTGATCGGGACCAGCACCGCATCCGCGCGGGCGATCGCGAAACGCAGCGCGATGAAGGCATGGCTGTTGCGCGCGAGGATCGCAATCCGGTCGCCGGGCATCAGGCCAAGGCGGCGCAGGCCCGCTGCAAGGCGGTCCACCTCGCGGCGAAAAGCGGCATAGCTCCACGTGACCTCGCCGCAGATGATCGCGGTTTTCTCGCCGTGCCGCTCTGCCGCGCGGGCCAGCATGGCGGAGAGCGATTGCGACCGCGCGCGGGCTATCAATACATCAGGCGAGGGGTCAGGCAAATCAGCGGCAGAATCGAGGTGCATGCTGGGCTTTCAAGCTGGCAACCCCGCCAGCGCGGGCAAAAAACAACCGAAGAGAGCAGCACGTTCGGCACTGCTCCCTTCGGCCATGGGTACTTTTACTTCATGCGGACTTTGAGCGACACGCCATAGGTCACCGGCTGGCCGGTCGCCTGGGTGATGATGTTGTTGTACGAAATCACGTTCTGCACGTTGAACGCGTTGAACACGTTCTTGCCGAAGGCCGACACCGTCAACTTCTCGCCCGGGAAGGTGTAGCCGATGCGGGCATCGACCAGCGCATAACCGTCGATGCGGAACGGTGTGCGGTTCAGCCAACGGTTCACGCCATTGTCGGGAATCTGCAACTGGCTTCCGGCGATATAGGCATCCTGATAGGTCCGGTAATTGATCCCGGCACCGACGAAGAACTCGCCGCCCGAACCTGTCGGCAGCCGGTAATCGATATCACCGACGAGCGACCATGTCGGCGCGAAGGGCAGCCGGCTGCCGGCAAAGTCATTCTGCACGCCGAACACCGTGATCCCCGAATACTCATCGACCCGGGTGTCGAGGTAGCTGGCCGATCCCGAAAGCGTCAGCCCCGCCGTTGGCCGCACCGTCGCCTCGAGCTCGACCCCGAAGATGTGCGACTTAGGCACGTTGTCGAGCCGCTGCAGCAGCCCGAACAGTGCCGTGTTGACAGTGCCCTGGATCTGCTTGCCGCGATAATCCTGATAGAACACCGCGCCGGCCAGCGAGATGGCATTGTTGGCCAGCCGGGTCTTGACGCCCGCTTCATACGAAGTGACCGATTCCTGCCTTGCCGGCGTGAACACCGATTGCGTCGCGCCGGTGATCACCGGGAACGCGCCAGCCTTATAACCGCGCGAAATGTTGGCATAGAGCAGCGTGTTGGATGAGGGCTTGAAGTCTACGCCCGCGCGCCAGGAGACATTGCTTTCCGACAAGGTGATGTTGATCGGATCGCCCGGCAGGTTTTGCGCATTGAGCGAAATGCAATCGCCCGGGCCGATGGGAATGTCCCGTCCGCCAAGGAGATTGCCGAGCAGCCGGAACAGGCTCGACAACTGCTGGTCGCCAGTGGTGTCAGACCCGCACATGCGGTTCTTGTTGCGTGAATTGGTATAGCGCACGCCGCCCTTGAAAGTGATCTGGTCGGTCAGATCATATTCGCCGTTCGCAAATATAGCGAAGATATCCATCCGGCCCCGGTTGAGCACGTTGGACTCATGGATGAAGTTGGTGCCGGCGTTGCTCAGCGAGTTGTCACCGTAGGTGATGATCTGAAGCTCGTTGACCTTGCTGTTGTTGTAGTTTCCGCCGACCGTCCAACGGAACTTCGTGCCCGGTGCCGCGGCATTGGACAGCCTGATTTCCTGGTTGAAATCCTGGATCGTGCCTTCGCCGCGCGGATTGTCGACCAATTCAAACTGCGAGCCATCAAGATCAAACGCCATGTCTTGCTTGAAGCTGTTGTAAGTGGTGATCGAGGTTAGCACGATATCGTCGGTGACATTAAGATCCCCGCGCAAAAACGCCTGGAATGTCGTGCGATTGCCGCGTGGGCGGGCGGACTCTGTATCCGATTGGGTGCCGACGCCGCGGCGGCCCGAGAAGGACCAGTTCGCCGCACGGAGATTGCGCGGAGTCAGCGGTGCCGTCAACTCCTGCGGCGTGGGGGCTGCCGGGTTTGACGGCAGCGAGGCGATGATATGCAGCGCTTGCGGCTCGGAACGATCAACCGAACCATTGAGGTTGAGTTCGAGCTTAAGCTGGTCGTTGACCTGCCAGTCGGTGATCAAACGGGCGGCGATATAGTTCTGTTCGCCGTTCGTGTCTGCGCGGGTGTAGTTGTACTGCCAATCATCGCGGTGCAATGCGTCGATGGCAACGCGCATGCCTACAGTCTCGCTGATCGGGCCGCTGACGTACAGGCTGCCATGCACTTCATTGAAGCGGCCATAATCAAGATTGAAGCCAGCCTCGAGTTCCTTGGTCGGCTTGGCGGCGACAAAGTTGATCGCACCGCCGGTCGAGTTCTGGCCGAACAGCGTGCCTTGCGGCCCTTTCAGCACTTCGACACGCTCAAGATCATAGAGCGAATGCCCAGCCAGCACCGGGAAAGGCATCGGCGCCTGATCGAGCGAGAGGCTGACGGCGGGATAGACGCCCAGCGAGTCGGAGTTGAAACCGATGCCGCGCAAAGTGAACACTGGCGTGCCGTGGGTCGATGGCGCGAGCGCCAGATTGGGAACCGCCTTGGCCAGTTCGTCGAGGCGGACGATGCTGCGCTTTTCGAGCAGCGAGGTGTCGAAAGCGACGACGCTGGCGCCGACCTTGCTGATGCTCTCGTTCCGCTTGTTGGCGGTCACGATGATCTCGCCGGCCGGAACCTCTTCGGCTGCATCGGCAGCTGCTGGAGCAAGGGCCGCGAACGCGGGATGAGCGATGCTTGCGAGACTTAACGTCGTGGATGCCGCCAGAACGGTGCGCCGGATAGTGTTCATTTCCCTCTCCTTTGGGTTGTCATTTTCTCTTTTTTTGGCGTGCTGCCTGTCGAACGTCCGGACAATCGGACGCCCTAAAGGGTGCACGTCAGCTTGGCATTGAACTGGCAAAGGCCGCGACCGCGCGGCGCATGATATGATCGGCGGTGGGGAAAGCGGCGCGCATGGTCGCCAGCCCGTGGATCAGGCCTTTTGCCTCGATGAAATGCACCTCGATGCCCTGCTGGGCGATGCCGGCCGCGAGCGCCCGGCCCTGATCGCGCAAGGGATCGAGCCCGGCCGTGACGAGCACGGTCGGCGGAAGTCCGGCGGGGATCGGGTGGAGCACGGGCGAGGCAGCGGTGCCCCCGGCATCTGCCGCTTCCGGCAGATAATCCGCCACGAACCGGTCGAGCAGCTTGCGATCAAGGATGTAGCCCTCGGCGAGATCCTGATAAGACCCATGGTCAGGGCTGGTACAATCGACCCAGGGGTAGATGAGCAACTGCGCCAGAACGCCGCCGGGCCCCATGGCGCTGGCCACGTAGAAAGCAAGATTGCCCCCCGCGCTGTCGCCGGCCACGGCAAGGCCCGTCACAGGCGCTTCCAGTGCGGACGGGCCCGCCAACACGAAGCGCGCGGCTGCCAGGCAATCGTCGTGGGCGGCAGGGAACGGGTGCTCGGGCGCGAGACGATAATCCACCGCCACCACGCGCAGCCCGGTCTCGGCCGCAATCATCGCGCAGAGCGGATGGTGCGTCTCCAGATCGCCGATCACCCAGCCGCCGCCATGCATATAAAGGATGACCGGACCGGCCTTGGCCTCGCCGGGGAAATAGGCGCGCAGCGGGCAGCTTGCGCCGTCCACATCGGTCCAGCGCACGCTAGGCTCGAGCGGCGCATCGAATGCGGCGCCCATCTGCTGATAGGTGGTGCGCATGTCCGCCGCCGAAAGATCGGCCAGATGCGGGCCGCCTTGCTCGGCGCCTGCCGCAAGCACAGCGGCGACCTCGGGCAGGATAAAGGGCTGCTCCATCACGAGGCTCCCGCTTTGCAGCGTGACAAACCGGGCCGACGAGCGGCATTGCGGCAAGGGTCAGCGCCAAAGTCAGCGCCAAGGTCAGTGTCGGTCTGCTGCGGCGAGGAAGGCGCAGCATAGCCCTGTCCCGCACCGGCCAAGACCTTACCAAATCTCTGTGAGATAACGATTCCCCCGAATTTTCTTCTGATTAGGCAGAAAGCTAGGCAGTTTCGATTCGCTGCGCCATGACGCTGCTCGCCAAGTTATTGACGGATGTGGCCAGTGCCCGCTACTCTGCACGGAAGAGGATTGTATAATAATAATCGAGAGAGGGACGGCGTCATGGACTCCAACGCACTCTACGCAACATTGCCGGATCTGAGCGCGCGGATCATGTGCAATGCGCTGGTCAACGAGTTCAAGGTCGATTGGGAAACGTTCTGCCGCAACAGCCAGATCCGGCCTGTTCGCTTTGACGAACAGGCGCGCGATTTGCTCGCGCAGGAAGAAATGCTGCTCCAGCACGCTTTCGCCGATTGCACCGCAAACACACGGAACATCTGGTTCGACGTCGGTTTGCGCTACCGGGCCATCAAGTATGGCGAGCTTGGCCTCGCCATGATGACCGCGCGGACGCTGGGCGAGGCGCTGGAGATCGCCTGCCGCTGCCAATCGCTTACGTATTCGTTGATCAACTATCGCTTTGCCTCTGCGCCGAACGGGGCCTGCGCGTTGATCGGCAGCTGCGGCAAACTTTCCGAGCAACTGCACGATTTCACCCATTACCGCGATCTTGGCGCGATCCGCACCTTGATTGCCGATCTGATGGGTGGGGACCTGCCGCTTGAACGCGTCACCCTAACCACACCGCCGCCGCCAAACTGGTCGCGGCTGCGCCAGCATTTTTCCTGTCCGGTCGAATTCAATGCCGACCAGACGCAGTGGCTGTTCCGGCCGGGCGCCGCCAGCCTGCCGCTGCCACTCGCGGATAGCGATCTCCTGATGCTTTATAGCTCACGCTGCGACTCCATGCTCAAGCGCGCGCAAGCCGACTCCACGATCAAGGCCCGGCTGGCGGCCCAGCTCAGCCGCACCAATGGCGAATTCCTGACTGCAGGCGAAGCTGCGCGCCTGCTCGCGCTTTCCGAGCGGACGCTGCACCGGCGGCTGGCCGAAGAAGGAACGCGGTTTTCGGCGATGGTGGACGAGGCACGCTATGGCCGCGCGCGCGAACTGCTGATGGATCGGCGCATGACGATCGAGGGGATTGCCTTCGCGGTCGGCTTTGCCGAACCATCGAGTTTCTCGCGCGCATTCAAACGGTGGTCGGGGATGGGCGCGCTGGAATATCGGCGGCAACGTCAGGGTTAGGGCCAGAAAAAGGGCCAGCCCCCCTCGATCCGCCTCAGGATCGAGGGGGGCTGGCCCAGCTTTGTCGCGGCACTTGCTCAGCTATAGGCAAACTCTTCGCCATCGAGATTGATCGCGGGGATATCGACCGCCTCGCGCCAATAGTCTTGCGTGTGGCGCCATTCGGGTTGCTCGCCAAGCCGCTTGGGCAGCTTGTCCATATCGCGCACCAAGTAGCTCGGATTGAAGTTATCGTCCTCGATCCACGGCATCAGCGTCTCGCCCGCCAGCCCAGCCGGCACCACAATGTTCACCTTCGCCGCACCCTTCGCATCCATATGGCGCAGCAGCTCGCACACGAAATCGCCCAGCAGATCGACCCGCAGCGTCCACGCCGCGCGGAAATAGCCGAACACCCACGCCATGTTCGGCACGCCTTCGAACATCATGCCGCGATAGGTCGCCTTCTGCGACCAATCGACCGGCACGCCGTCCACCTCGAAAGCGATGCCGCCCATCACCAGCAGATTGAAGCCGGTCGCCGCAACGACGATATCGGCTTCCAGATCCTTGCCCGAGCTGAGCTGGATGCCGCCGGGAGTGAAGTGGTCAATGGTATCGGTCACCGCCGAGACTTTGCCCTCGCGGATGCGCTCAAACATGTCGCCATCGGGGATGAAGGCCAGGCGCTGTTGCCACGGCCGGTATGTCGGGGTGAAATCGGGCTCGAACTGGAAGTCCGGTCCGGCATACTGGCGGATCAGTTCCTTCAGTTCTTCGAACACCATGTCGGGCTCTTCGCGCGCCCGGCGGTCTAGCATTTTGAGGTTGTGCAGATAATCGAGCCGCACACAGCGGTGCACGGTATCCTCGTCCACGCCGATTTCGCGCAGCCGGTCGGCCAGATCGCTGCGGTTGGGGTAGCAATAGAAATAGGTCGGCGAGCGCTGCAGCATGGTGACGTGCTCTGCCTTGTCCGCCATCGCCGGGATCACCGTCGCGGCGGTCGCGCCCGAGCCGATAACCACGACCTTTTTGCCGGTGTAATCGATATCGTCGGTCCACTTCTGCGCGTGAACGAGCAAGCCCTTGAAGTCGCCCGCACCCGGCCATGCCGGCAGGTAGGGGTTCTCGTGGTCGTAGTAGCCTTGGCACATCCACAGGAAGTTGGCGCGGTAAGTCGGCCCCGCAGCCCCGCCCGGGGTGCGCGTCTCGACCGTCCAGAGCTTTTCTGCGCTCGACCATGAGCAGCGGTTGATCACCGTGCTGAAGCGGATCGACGAATCCAGATCGTTCTCGGCCAGAACATCGCGCAGATACTTGCGGATTTCCTCTGCCGTGGCGATTGGCGGGCCGATCCACGGCTTGAACCGGTAACCAAAGGTGTAAAGGTCAGAATCCGACCGTGCCCCGGGGTATTTGTGCGTGTGCCAGGTGCCGCCGATATCGTCCTTGGCCTCCAGAATGGCAAAGCTCTTGCCGGGCAACTGGGTCTTCAGATGATAGGCGCTGCCAATGCCGGAAATGCCTGCGCCGATGATCAGGACATCGAAATCCTGAACCCCGCTGGCGACATCTTGCTGCTGTCTTTCCATCACTTCGGTCACATCAAACTCCACTTCGGTCCCAGCCCGGTCACGGTAACGGTTTGGCGGGGAGGCAATCAGGATAGTCGTCATGCACGCCCCGCGATGCAAGGTCGCAAGCCGCCAACAAACTGGCCGGGTTCGCCATTTGGCAGGGCTTCTTGCCGCGCCGAACTTGCCGCCGGTTCGCTTGCCCAAGATGTCTGTGGCCATGCCCGATATGGGTTGCTATACGCAACCTTATGGCGAAGACGCACGTAAGCGTGCACGGGGGCAGGCAGCATGGCAATCGAAGCAAAGGTCAACGGCAAGCCGGTGTCGTTCGAAGGAGAAACGGATACGCCGCTGCTCTGGGCGATCCGCGAAGAACTGGGCATGACGGGCACGAAGTTCGGTTGCGGAATTGCCGCTTGCGGGGCCTGCAGCGTGCATATCGATGGCCAGATCGCCCGCTCGTGCAGCGTGCCGATCAGCGATGTGGCCGGCAAATCGATCACCACGATCGAAGGGTTGGCCGCCGCAGATGGCAAGCTGACCGCGTTGCAGGCCGCATGGATCGCGCATCAGGTGCCGCAGTGCGGCTATTGCCAATCGGGCCAGATCATGGCGGCGGCGGCGCTGCTCGCGGCCACCCCCAAGCCAAGCGATGCGCAGATTGACGCCGCAATGACCAATATTTGCCGCTGCGGCACCTATCCCCGCATCCGCGCGGCGATCCACGACGTAGCTGGCAACGCCGCCGCCGTTCAGGCCTGAGGAGACAAGCAGATGGGCATGATCCGTAGAGCGTTCCTCGTGGGCGGAGCCGCTGTGATCGGCGGCGGGGTGTTTGCGATCAAGTACGCCGACGGCGCGGCGGAATCGTCGGCAGCGGCGATGACCAATGGCAAGGACGGGCACAACTTCGCCACCTGGCTGCGCATCGGCGAAGACGACACCGTCACGCTTTATTCGCCGCACACCGATATCGGGCAGGGATCGAACACGGGCCTTGGGCAGATGCTGGCCGAGGAGCTCGATGCCGCGTGGGACAAGATCGCGGTGGTTTCTGCGCCTGCCGAATCCCCCTTTGCCAATGTCGTGCTCGGGCGCGGCTTCCTTAGCGAGATGAGCGGTTATCCCGGGATCGTCGCCTCGCTGCCCGAATCGCTTCTGTCGATGGTCGCGCGTTCGATGAACCTGCAGATCACTGGCGGTTCTTCCGCGCTGCGCTTTACCGGCGAGCGCGGGTTTCGCGTGATCGGCGCGGCGACGCGCATGGCGCTGGTCGAAACGGCGGCCAAACGGCTGGGGGTTCCCGCAGCCGAGCTGACCACGGCGGACAGCAAGGTCCTTCACGCCAAGACCGGCCGCGCGCTGCGCTATGGCGAACTGGCCGCCGAGGCCGCGACCCGCTCGCTCGATACCGCTCCGGCGCTGAAAGCCGCAAAGGATTTCCGCTATATCGGCAAGTCGGTGCCGCGCTTTGACATCCCCGCCAAAGTCGATGGCACCGCGCAATATGGCATGGATGTGATCAAGCCCGATATGCGTGTGGCCACGGTGATCGCCGCGCCCGTGCGCGGCGGCAAGCTGCTATCGGTCGATGCCGCGCCCGCCATGGCGATCAAGGGCGTCGAGAAGGTGATCAGCCTCGATAGCGCGGTGGTCGTCGTGGCCAGGGGATATTGGCAGGCGCTCAAAGGCGCGCGCGCGCTCCAGCCCAAATTCAGCGATGGCGGCAACGAAAAGATCTGGACGGCCAATATCTTTGCCGAGCAGGACAAGCTGCGCGTCGCTGGCAAGCCGGACAAGACCGTGGGCAATGGCGATGTCGAGGCCGGGTTCATGACTGCCGGCGCGAAGCTGGTCGAGGCTGATTACAAGCTGCCATTCCTGCACCACGCGATGATGGAGCCGTTCGCGCTGACCGCGCATTTCAAGGATGGCAAGCTCGATGTCTGGGGCGGGCTGCAGGATCCGCTGGGATCGAAGATGCAGGCGGCCAAGGCCGCTGGCCTCGCCGCTGACAAGGTCACCTTCCACCCGATGCTGATTGGCGGCAGTTTTGGCCGCCGCTTGCCCATGTATACCGAGATCGTCGATCAAGTGGCGCGCACTGCGATGCAGGTGCCGTATCCGGTCAAGCTGATCTGGTCGCGCGAGGAAGAAGTGAAACAAGGCGCCTATCGCCCGCAAAGTTCGGCCAAGCTAAAAGCCGCGCTGACGGCGGATGGCAAGATCGCGGCCTGGAGCTACGATTTTGCCCAGCCCGAAGACGGTCTGCGCGAAGTGCCGCTGTTTTACGATCTGCCCGCAGCCACACGGCGGCATTTCAAACAGGTGTCCAACCAGACAGTGGGCGCTTGGCGCTCGGTCAACGCGACGCAGCACGGCTTTTTTGCCGAAAGCTTCATCGACGAGTTGGCGCATGCCGCCGGGGCCGATCCCTTCGAATTCCGCAAGCGCCACCTGAAGCCCGGCTCGCGCCATCTCGCGGTGCTGGAAGAAGCGGCCAAGCGCAGCGGCTGGGGAACTCCGCTCCCCGCCGGCACCGGACGCGGCATCGCCATTGTGGAATGTTTCGAGACGATCGCCGCGCATGTTGTCGAGGCAACGCTGAAGGATGATGGCACGCCGAAAGTCTTGAAAGTGACCGCGGTTGTCGATTGCGGCACCGTGGTGAACCCGGTCAATGCGGAGGCGCAAGTCATGGGCGGTATCGTCATGGGCCTTTCCACCGCGATCAGCGAAGCGATCACGCTCGAAAAGGGCATCGTCGTGCAGAGCAATTTCAATGATTATGAAGTGCTCAAGCTTGCCGATACCCCAGCGATCGATATCCATTTCCTGAGCAGCAGCGCCGCGATGGGCGGTCTTGGCGAGCCCGGTCTGCCGCCCGCCGCGCCCGCGCTAGCCAATGCGCTGTTCGCTGCCACCGGCAAACGCGTGCGTCAGCTGCCGATCGGTGTGCAAGCAAAGGCCTGAACCCTAAAGCACTTTCCAGCCGCGTCTCACCGGGGCGCGGAAACTTGCTTCTCGGATCGGCTTCACGGTGTCATCCTGATCGCCGGGCCATTGCCGCTCGGCCAAGTTGGGCGGCCTGCGACCATCGCCGCAGCACCGCGCTCACGGCGCTGACTCCTCCCGAAGTTCCGCCGCATGGCGCGTTGCGGGCCGGAAAAAATGCCTTTCTGGGATAGTCGTTTTTTGATAATCGCTACACTATGGTTCTATCACGAACCGTGCGCACAGGGCCGAAGGCGGCTACGTTCGGTGGGTTTGCAGCCAAGAGGAATGACACAATGAAGGCAGTATCAAACAATCGTTTTGGGCTTTTGGTGATCGGCGTTGCAGTAAGCACGCTGGCGCTTTCCGCATGCGGCGGCGCGAAGCAGGAAGAAGCAAGCGCGGACGCAGCGCCAGCGGCTGATGCAGCCCCTGCAGCACCCGCCGCAGATGCAGCCGCCGCACCGGCAGCAGCCCCGGCAGCAGCCGCAGTTGCCGCCGACAACACCGACACGACCGACGGCCTCAAGTATGCCAGCTATACCGGCGATGCGGCCAAGGGCCTTGCTGCGTTCGCCACGTGCAAGACCTGCCATGCAGTCGAAGAAGGCGCGAACCGCATCGGGCCGTCGCTGCACAAGATTGTCGGCCGTGCGGCGGGCACCGTTGCGGGCTACACTTACTCGGCAGCCAACAAGAACAGCGGCATCACCTGGTCAGAAGCCAAGCTGTTCCAGTACCTCGAAAAGCCGGCACGCGTTGTGCCGGGCACGAAGATGTCGTTTGCCGGTTGGTCTGATCCGCAGAAGCGCGCGGACGTGATCGCCTACCTCAAGACCATCTGATGGCGTGTGCGGCCCGGGGACAATCGTCTCCGGGCCGCATGAGCACCCGCGACAACCGCTTGGTTGCGCCGTGATGTGTAACGCAGCTAACGCTTGTGCCGCGCAAGATCGGCAAGATGGACCGGAAACGACATCAACAGCGGCGCAGCAATCCAGACCCAGCCCCATCCACTGAGCGCGGCGCGCAGCGCCACCAGCATCAGCGCCCCGGGGGCCAGCCGCAACGCAGCATCGGCCATGCGCCAGCGCCCCGCGGTGACCAACCAGCCAAATTCGAAGACGATCACCGCCAGCACCACATCGGCGGCGCGTCCGCTGGCGAAAAACCCGGCCATAGCTTGCGCAGCGCTTCCGGCCAAAACGCTCAGGGCCATCAGACTCAGGGGAACGGTCCGTTCAAACGGACGACCATCAGATTGAGATACCCGGCGAAACTCACCCACAACAAATAAGGGAGGAGGAGCAGCGCGGCGACCTTTGATCGGCGCGAGGTGAGGATCACCAGCGCTGCAATCGACAACCACAAGCCCACTACCTCAACCAGCGCCCAATCCGGCCGGTGAAAACGGAAGAACAGGAAGCTCCACAGCAGATTGAGAAAGCCGTTCAGCGCGAACCATCCGATCAGCCATTCGCGCTCGCGCCAATCAGGGGTGGCGAGCCAGGCGTTGACCCCCGCGATCGCGATCAGCGCGAAAATGATCGTCCAGCCAATCGCATAAACGAAATCGGGCGGGGCCCACGCCGGTTGGGCGAGGCTGCGATACCATGGACCGATTTCGGTGATCGTCGCGCCCATGATCGCGACCGCGAAGGCCACCAAGGCAGCGATCACAACGGGGAACAGCCATGCGCGGTCGGTCATGGGTTCACCGCGCCGTCTGCAACACGTGGCGCATATCTTTGAAGAAGATGCGCAGATAGGCCATCGGGCGCGCGTAGACGAGCTTCTTGTTCATATCGGCGGGCCACAGCAGGTTCTGCACATCGCGGTTGTCGCACATGCACGGGATATTGACAGCTATATCCCACGGCCCGATCATCCGCGCCATCATCGAACGGCCGACGACCACCCAATCGTAAACGGCAGGTTCGCCGACGCTCCGGCCAGCAAGGCTCATGCCGGTTCGCCCCCGAACGCCGCAGGCTCTGCAGGCCTTGCCGCGCCGCGCAGCACGAGCATCGCGGCAACGATGAACAAAAGGGCCTCGGCGCCGAATACCATCAGGAATGTGCCCGGCGTCGAGCCGGTGATCGTCCGCCCGACATCGACGCCCACCGCGCCGACCAGCCCGCCAAACCCGAACGCCATCGCTTGCGCCGCACCCCAGACCCCCATGCGGATGCCCTCGCGCCCGCCATCTGCGCTGGCCAGTGCCATCATCTGGCCGATCGCGGCGACAGCGAACACCCCGTTGGCAAAGCCGAGCACCGCGACATTGGCAGCCAGCGGCCAGCCCGGACCGATTACCGCCGCCAGCGCCAGCCCGGCCAGCGCGATGGCCGACCCGGCACACCCGCCCACGATCCAGCGCGCCAATCCCGCCGAGCCCCGCCCGGCGAATGCTCCGCCGCCGATCCCGACGAGGATCATCCCCACCAGTACGCCCCCGTTCTGGACACCCGACAGCTTGGTCGATTGTCCCGGTGTAAACCCGAACAGCAGGCCGGAAAACGGTTCAAGGATGAGGTCCTGCATCGCATAGGCAAACATCGACAGAAACACGAACAGGGTGAACCGCCGCGCGGCGGTGTCGGCCCACATCATTTTCAAGGCAACGCCAAATGCCTGCGCACTTCGCGCATCGGCAGAGGGCTTGGCTGCTATCAGCGGCGGCGCACCTTCAACGCCCCATATCGCCAGCAGCGCGACCACAAAGGCCCCGCCAGCGACACCTTGCGCGACCATCGTGAGACGGGCCAGCGAAAATGGGTCGATCATCGATCCAGCGACACCGGCCGTCACGACAATGCCGGCCACCATCATGATCCACGTGATCGATGCCGCCGCCGCACGCCGCCCGGGCGCGACGCGCGTTGCCAGCAAGGCCAGCAGCGATGTGCCCGCTGCGCCGACGCCTGCGCCGATCAGCGTGAACGCGAGGATCGCGAGCGCATAGCCCCACGCGGCAGATCCATCCGGCACGCGGGCAGCGAGAAGCCCCAGCGCCCGAACGGCCAGCACCGCGCCCAGCGCCAGCGTGCCCATGCCAAACACGATCCACGGGGTGCGCCGCTGGCCGCGGTCCGATCCGTGGCCCCATGCCGGACGCGACAGTTGCACGGCATAATGCCAGGCGACAAGGCCGGCCGGTAGCGCCGCAGGGAGGGCATATTCGACGACCATCACGCGGTTGAGCAGCGACGTGGTAAGCATCACAATCGCGCCGATCGCGCTCTGCACCAGCCCGAGGCGGACAATGCCGAGCCAGCCGAGCCCGTTTTCGTTCGGCCCGTTTTGAAGCGGCCCTTTCCCGCCCAGCGGCGCGGTGGTCATAGCCCCGCCACCCCGCCAAGCCCGAAGGCCGAGGCGAGCATGCCCAGCACATAAAGCGTGGTGCCCGTGGCATTGTACCAAGGTGTATGTGCGCGCGGATCGCTGAGCAGGCGGTTCATCAGCCCCAATTGCACCAGCAGCAGGACGCCGACGATGCCGCCAACCAAGGCATGCCCCCAGCTGAGCAGGAGCGCCACGACCACGATCTGCGGCACGGCCATCACCACGCAGGCAATCCGCGCCGCCGGGCCCACGCCGAGTGTCGCGGGCAGCGAGCGGATGCCCATCGCGCGGTCGCCTTCGACCGCCTTGAAATCATTGAGCGTCATGATTCCAAAAGCACCCGCCGAATAGAGCGCGAGGATCGCCAGCACCTGCGGCGGGGGCAGCGCGCCCGCCATCACGCTCGCGCCGGTAAACCAGGTCAATCCTTCATAGGTCAGCGCGACCGAGGCCGGTCCCCACACGCCGCTCATTTTGAGGCGGAAAGGCGGCGCGCTATAGGCCCAGGCGAAAAACAGCGCCACGATCGTCGCGGCAAACACCCAGAACCCCATGAAGGCGGCCGCAACCAGCCCGCAGGCGGAGCCGATGAGCGCGATCCGCAATCCCCAGGTTCCCGCGATCCGGCCCGAGGGGATCGGGCGGTTCGGCTCGTTGATCGCATCGACATGGCGATCAAACCAGTCATTGACTGCCTGGCTCGTTCCGCAAACCAGCGGCCCTACCAGCAAAATGCCCGCGATAAGGAACTGCCAGCGGCTGGAAATGGAGACGCCCGACGACACCACACCGCACATGAACGCCCAGATCGGCGGAAACCAGGTGATCGGCTTCAGCAGCTCGAGGATGTCCCGGGGGGCGGGAATTGATGTCGCGAATCCCGGGGTTTTTGCAGTTTCCATCGCAGAAAGGCTAACCTTGACAGCCAGTGGCGTCAAATCCAATTGACGGTTTTGCCGCAATTTGCCCCTTCGGTCGCCGCCTAGTCAGACCGAAATCCCGCGCCCCCTGCCCGGCGCTGCGCGCCCAATCGCGACCGGCGAAAAAGGGCTTCTAAACGTCGGACGACATCAGATTGCCAAGACCGTGGCGATGCAGCTTGGAATAGAGGCTCTGTCGGCTGACGCCGAGGATTTCCGCCGCCGAAGCCCGATTGTCGGAGGTATAGACCAGCGCCGCCTCGATGCACAGGCGCTCGATCAGATCGGTACTTTCGCGCACGATATCCTTGAGCGACATCCGGCCCACCAGCTCGGTCAATTGCCCTACCGAGCGCGGCACATCGCCTACGCTCTCGCCGCCATTTCTCTCGCGGCGGCCGACATCGCGAATGGTGAAGCCATAGCACTCACCATCCCCCATCGGCGCGGACACGCCCGAGACTTCGATGGAATCCTTCGATCCTGCTGCGCCGCGCAGGATGGTCGCGACATTGCGGACCGAGCCATGCTCGCGCAACTGCGCGATGATCAGGTCAAGATCGATGCCCGGTCGCCCCAGCCACGTATCCAGCCGCGCGCCGACCACCCGGTCCATCGAGGGCATCTGCGTCATTTCAAGGAACGCGGCGTTCGCGCTCAGTACATTCAGATCGCTGCCGACGAGGACGAACGAATCGGGCATCCGCTCGATCACTTCGCCGAGCGTGGCATCCATCGCCTTTCCGCCGACGGCTCCGCCGGCCACGTCGATCCGGACAATGAACAGCGCTTTGCGAGCCTGACGAAACAGGCGCGCCGAAATTCTCGCGTCACCGCGGCTATCGACCAGACGCAGTGCGATCGGAGCCAGATCATCGGCGGCTTCCGCAGCGCCGAGATAAGCGATCAGGTCATCGCGCTGCCCGTCGGCGACGATGGTCTGGACGGGGACACCGGCAAGTTCGCCCGGCATCGCATCCAGCAACCGATAAGCCGCCGGATTGGCCTCGCTGATCCGGCGGTCGTCGGCATCGACGATCAGCACGGGTTCGGAAACCACATCGAACAGCAGGCGGTAGCGGGTTTCTGTTTGCCGCAGCCGGATATAGTCGCGCTCGATTGCCTGCTGCGATTGGAGCAAGCGCTGCTGAAGTGCAGCAGTGGCGCGCATATCGCGCCCGATCGCGATGAGGCGGCCCCCATCGCCCAGCGCCATCATCAGATAGCGCACCGCGACATCGCCGCCCGCCGCGACATGGTTGACCTGCCGCCAGCGAGGCGCACCACCAGGTTTGGCCGCCTCGGTCAGCATGTCATTGATCTTCACCCGGCTTTCCACCGTGACTGTATCGATCAAGGGCGTGCCCACCCAATCGGCAAAACCGTGCTTGGCGAGTTCGCCGTCCGAGACCGAGATATCGAGAACGTCGCCTTCAGGAGAAAGAATGAACGCAACGTCCCCCACAGATGCCAGCATGTTGGCGGCCGCGCCCGCAGACAAGGCTCCCGTCATGCTGTCACCCGACGCAAATGGGGTCGTCCCAGAGGGAGCATTATGCATGTTCATTGCCGAGCGCCGCGCTCCACCTATCGTATCAACTAACAGCCAAGGCTTCTCGTTCGCGCTTGCGAACAAGGGCCAAGGCAACTTTCAAGGCAAGCTTTGCGTCAGAAGCCGTAGCATCCGCCCCGATTTTCGCCGCTAAATCAGGATCTGTGCAGAAGACCGGGCCGCCAACCATGATGCAAACGCGCGAATTTCTGGACACATTCCGCAGTGCAACAATCAGCGAGCTAACTTTTTCGATATGGCAATCGCAGCTTACCGTCAATCCGATCAAGTCAAACCATTCGCGCCTGACCCCCCTCAGAAGATCGGATGTCTCGGCGCTGGTCATGCGTTCGGTAATCCAGCCCTCACGGCGAAAGAGTTCGTCCATGACGACAGTGCCAAAGTTATGCTGGTCGCCCGGCATGGCGGCAAACAGCGCGCGGTGGCCGCCGGCCGCAAGCAATCGCTCCGACGGCGCGCGCGCCGCGATCTCGCGCACCACTTCCTGCAAACGCCATAGCCCCATCGTTACGTCGATGAAGTCGCAGCGGTCACTTTCCCAATATTCGCCCAACAAGCGCGCCGCCGGCCCCAGCAAATCGACCATGACCGTATCGACGCCCATGCCCCGCGCGAGAACCGCCTCGACACTGGCCAGCAACGCATCGGCTTCGACTTCGAGCACCAATTCGGCAAGCGCCGCGACCTCGCCAATGCCGATCTCCGCAGCCGAGGGGCTGCGCGCGTCCCCGACATGCGCAATTACCAGGCGGGGGATGATCTCGTTTTCGATCAGTTTCGACAGCGACTTGTCGTGTTCCAAGGCCCCATCATGCGCAAAGGCTGCACCATGATCCGGGCTGTCATGATGGTTGACGGCGTCATGGGCCATGCTGGCGAACGCCAGAAACGCTTCGGAGCCTTGCGCCTCGTCGATCAATCTTTGCGTATGCCTCGCGCGACCAATTGATCCAGATTGTGAGCCTGAAGGAGCCAATGATGCCACAAACGGCCCCCCTGCCAACGCGTTAAAAGCTTAAAGACAACCTAGCGCAACTGCCGCGGCGCAAGGAGTCCCTCTGCCGCGAATCGTATGCTGAACGCTCCGGTCTCGCAATAGCATAAATGCACTAAAGGGCAAAAAGTGTCAAACTATTTGGACGTCAATTTTTATTGACACCCCCTTGATCGCTGACCTAGTCTCTCTGTCAGACAGGTTGGGGATAGCGGGACGTGATGCGGTCAAACGACCAGAACTTCTCAGATTCGGCGAAAGAACGTGGCCCGGCACCGCTTTACACGCCCGAACAGCGCGCCCGGCGCGACTCGACTCCTTGGACTATGGTGCAAGGCATCCTGGCTCCCGTTCAGTTCGTGATTTTCCTCATCAGCCTGGTTCTGGTGCTGCGCTATCTGGACACGGGCGAAGGCGCATTTGCGGCGAACGTATCGGTCGTGGTCAAGACATGCGCGCTTTACCTGATCATGATCACCGGCGCGATCTGGGAGAAGGTGGTTTTCGGCAAGTATCTGTTCGTGCCGGCATTCTTCTGGGAAGATGTTTTTTCAATGCTCGTGCTCGCGCTGCACACCGCTTATCTGGTGATGCTGTTCGGCGACTTGGGCAGCGAGCGCGAACGCCTGCTGCTAGCGCTCGCGGCTTATGTCACTTACGCGATCAATGCGGGCCAGTTCATTCTGAAGTTGCGCGCGGCACGGCTTCAAGGCAGCGCTGAAGCCAAGGTATCTGCGACAAGTGAACCGGCCACTGGCCCGGCCATGGCGGTATCGGCATGAACGCCGTGCTGCCCCTCCCGACGCTGGGCTGCGAATCGGCGCCGGTGCTGCGTGAACGCGGGCAGCGCGAAGTGTTCTGCGGCCTTACCGGGATCATCTGGCTCCACCGCAAAGTTCAGGACGCTTTTTTCCTCGTCGTCGGTTCACGCACTTGCGCGCACCTGCTGCAATCTGCCGCCGGCGTGATGGTGTTTGCCGAGCCGCGCTTTGGCACGGCGATCATCGAGGAGCGCGATCTGGCCGGGATGGCCGATTGCAACGAGGAGCTCGACCGGGTGGTCGACCGGCTACTGGCGCGGCGGCCCGATATCAAATTGCTGTTCCTCGTCGGCTCCTGCCCGTCCGAGGTGATCAAGCTCGATCTGTCGCGCGCCGCATCGCGGCTCTCGGTCAAGCACGCTGGCGCGACGAAGATCCTCAACTACTCGGGCTCGGGGATTGAAACCACCTTCACCGAGGGCGAAGATGCGTGCCTCGCGGCGCTGGTCGCCGATCTGCCTGCGGACACCTCGGAAACGCTCAGCCTGATGATCGTGGGCGCGCTGCCCGATGTCGTCGAAGACCAGTTCCTGCGGCTGTTCGCGCAGCTCGGCATCACAAGCGTGCATTCGCTCCCTGCGCGCCGCGCCAACCAGATGCCGCCTGTCGGGCCGAACACGCGCTTTTTGCTCGCGCAGCCCTTTCTGGGTGAAACGGCGCGCGCGCTCGAAGATCGCGGTGCCCAGCGGCTCGATGCGCTGTTCCCGTTTGGCGCTGAAGGCACCACGAACTGGCTTCATGCCGCCGCGAGCGCCTTCGGCATCGACGAGATGCATTTCCGCAACACCGTCGCCCCGGGCCGCGAACGTGCCAAGCGCGCGATCGACCATGTGCGCGCCAAGCTTGAAGGCAAGCGCATCACCTTCCTGCCCGACTCGCAGCTTGAAGTGCCGCTGGCACGGTTCCTTTGCGCCGAACTCGGGATGATCCCGGTCGAGGTCGGCACGCCCTATCTGCACCGCCGCCATCTGGCGCAAGAACTTGCGCTGCTGCCATCGAACACGCTGATCAGCGAAGGTCAGGATGTCGACAAGCAGCTCGACCGGGTCCGCGCCGCGCGGCCGGACATCACCGTGTGCGGCCTCGGCCTTGCCAATCCGCTGGAGTCCGAAGGGCTGACCACCAAGTGGGCGATCGAACTGGTGTTCTCGCCGATCCATGGTTTCGATCAGGCTGGCGATCTTGCCGAACTGTTTGCCCGCCCGCTGCGGCGGCGCGACGTGTTGAAGGTCTGAGGCGATGCAGCTCACTGTCTGGACCTACGAAGGACCTCCCCATGTCGGCGCGATGCGGATCGCAACCGCGATGGAGGGCGTGCATTATGTGCTCCATGCGCCGCAGGGCGATACGTATGCCGATCTGCTGTTCACGATGATCGAGCGCCGGGGCAAGCGTCCGCCGGTCACCTACACGACGTTTCAGGCCCGCGATCTTGGCAAGGATACCGCTGAGATGTTTCAGTCGGCGGCACGCGGCGCGTATGCCCGGTTCCAGCCGCAGGCGATGCTCGTCGGCGCTTCGTGCACGGCCGAGCTGATTCAGGACGATCCGGCCGGCCTTGCCGAGGCGATGCGCCTGCCCTGCCCGGTGATCGCGCTTGAACTGCCCAGCTATCAGCGCAAGGAAAACTGGGGCGCGGCGGAGACCTTTTACCAGTTGGTGCGTAATCTGGCCGACAAGGATGCCAGGCCCGCCCCGCGCGAAGGCCGCAAGCCATTGGCCAATCTGCTCGGCCCCACCGCGCTGGGTTTCCGCCACCGCGACGATGTGATCGAGATCACCCGGCTGCTGGCGACGCTCGGTATCGAGGTTAACGTCACCGCCCCGCTGGGGGCCAGCCCTGCCGATCTGGCGCGGCTGGGCGAGGCCGATTTCAACGTGTGTCTCTATCCCGAAATCGCCGACACCGCCTGCCGCTGGCTGGACAAGACCTTCGGCCAGAAGACCGTGCGTACTGTGCCGATCGGCCACGCCGCTACGCGCGATTTCATCGCCGAAGTCGCGGCGCTGGCCGGCGTCGATCCTGCCGCTGCGCTCGATACCTCGAACATGCCGTGGTGGAGCCGGTCGGTCGATTCGACTTATCTGACCGGCAAGCGGGTGTTCATTTTCGGCGACGCCACGCATGCGGTGGCGGCAGCCCGGGTGGCGCGCGACGAGCTGGGTTTCGAAGTGGTGGGCCTTGGCTGCTACAACCGCGAATTTGCCCGCGATGTGCGCGAGGCCGCCAAGCTTTATGGCCTCGAACCGCTGATCACCGACGATTATCTCGAAGTAGAGGACGCGATTCAGGCGCTGCAGCCCGAACTGGTGCTGGGCTCGCAGATGGAGCGGCACATCGCCAAGCGCCTGCGCATCCCCTGCGCGGTGATCTCCGCCCCGGTTCACGTGCAGGATTTCCCCGCGCGCTACAGCCCGCAAATGGGCTTCGAAGGCGCAAACGTGCTGTTCGATACCTGGGTTCATCCGCTGGTGATGGGGCTGGAGGAGCATCTCCTCACCATGTTCCGCGATGATTTCGAATTCAGCGACGCCGCAGGCGCATCGCATCTCGGCCATGGTTCCGCGCCAGCCGCCGCGCGCCGCGACATCCATGATGACGCGCCCATTGCAGTTCCCGAGGAGCCCGTCGTCATGGCTGCGGCCGAGCACGGCGTGACAGCCACCGGCTGGTCTGCCGAGGCCGAAAAGGAACTCTCCAAGATCCCGTTCTTCGTGCGCGGGAAAGCACGGCGGAACACCGAGCGTTATGCCGCCGAGCAGGGCATAGCCGCTATCACGCTCGAAACGCTCTATGACGCGAAGGCGCATTATGCCAGCTAATTCAGCAATTCAGGCCCCAGCCATTCCCGTGCGCGTGGTCATCATCACGCTCGACAACCACCTGTCGGGTGCAGTCACGCGGGCACAGGCGCATTTCGACCGTGCTTATCCCGGCGTGACAATCGGGTTTCACGCCGCAGCTGATTGGGAAGAAAAGCCCGAAAGCCTTGAAGCGGCGCGCGCCGACATTCTGCGCGGCGACATCGTTCTGGTGACGATGCTGTTCCTTGAAGACCATATCCGGGCGGTGCTGCCGCAATTGACCGCGCGCCAGAACGAATGCGATGCGATGGTCGGGCTGATGTCGGCCGCCGATGTGGTCAAGCTGACGCGGATGGGCGATTACCGGATGGACAAGCCCGCCACTGGGCTGCTGTCGATCATCAAGAAAATGCGCGGCACCAACAAGGCCGGGGCCAGCTCCGGCGCCGGGCAAATGGCCGTGCTGCGCCGTCTGCCCAAGCTGCTCAAGTTCGTGCCCGGTACCGCGCAGGATGTGCGCGCCTATTTTCTGACGATGCAATACTGGCTGGCCGCGTCTGACGACAACGTGTTCGACATGATCAAGGCGCTGGTTGATCGCTATGCCGATGGCGAGCGCCGGATCTTGCGCGGCAAGATGAAGGCAGTTCTCCCGCGCGAGTATCCCGAAGTCGGGGTGTATCATCCCGCGTTGCCGCAGCGCATGGCGCGCACCGCCGACGCGCTGCCCCGCCGCCGCGATGCCAAGGGCACGGTCGGTTTGCTGATGCTGCGGTCCTATGTGCTGGCGAACGACGCGGGTCATTACGACGGCGTGATCGCCGCGCTGGAAGCGCGCGGGCTGAACGTGATCCCGGCCTTTGCCGGCGGGCTCGACGGCCGCCCGGCAATCGAAGAGCTGTTCATGAAGGACGGCGTGCCGGTGGTTGACGCGGTGGTGAACCTGACCGGGTTCAGCCTGGTCGGCGGTCCGGCCTACAACGACACCGCCGCCGCCGAGGCCATACTGGCCAAGCTCGACCGGCCCTACATCGCCGCGCATCCGGTTGAGTTTCAAACACTGCAGGCATGGGGCGCGAACCGGCAGGGGCTGTTGCCGCTCGAGGCGACGATGATGATCGCCATTCCCGAGCTTGATGGCGGCACCGTGCCGATGGTGTTCGGCGGCCGTTCCGATGGCTCCGATACCCCCTGCACCGGTTGCCAGCGCGGCTGCACGTTCCCGGCGACCGGCCAGGTGCGCACAATGCAGACCTGCAGCGAGCGCGCCGAAATGCTCAGCGCGCGCGTGTTCAAGATCATCGAACTGCGCCGCGCGGCCAATGCCGAGAAGCGCGTTGCCGCTGTCTTGTTCAATTTCCCGCCGGGCGCCGGCGCGGCGGGCACGGCGCAGTTCCTCGCCGTGTTCGAATCGCTCTATGCCACGCTCACGCGGCTGGCGCGCGAAGGCTATACGGTCGATGTCCCGGCCTCGGTCGATGCCCTGCGCGAACGCATCCTTGGCGGCAACGCGGCGCGCTATGGCACCGAGGCCAATGTCCATGCCCGCGTCAGCGCCGACACCATCGTCAGCCACGAGACATGGCTCGCCGAAATCGAAGCCTCGTGGGGCCCCGCGCCCGGCAAGCTGCAGTCGGATGGCACCTCGGTGCAGATCCTCGGCGCGCAATTCGGCAACGTGTTCGTCGGCATCCAGCCCGCGCTGGGGTATGAAGGCGATCCGATGCGCCTGTTGTTCGAGGGCCGCTTTGCCCCGACCCACGCATTCGCGGCGTTCTATCGCTGGCTGAAGGAAGACTTCCGCGCCCACGCGGTGCTGCATTTCGGCACGCATGGCAGCCTCGAATTCATGCCCGGCAAGCAGACCGGGCTGAGCGCCCAGTGCTGGCCCGACCGGCTTATCGGCGATCTGCCCAACATCTATCTTTATGCCGCCAACAACCCTTCCGAAGGCGTGCTCGCCAAGCGCCGCTCAGGCGCGGTGCTGGTCAGCTACCTGACCCCGGCGCTCACCAATTCGGGGGTGTACAAGGGCCTTGCCGACCTCAAGGCCTCGGTCGAACGCTGGCGGCAGGCTGAGCCGGGCAGCAATGAGCTGGCCGATCTTGCCGAATTGATCGCCGATCAAGCCGACGCCCTCGATCTTGACGGCAGCAACATCTCCGCGCTTGCCGCCAAGCTGTATGAGATCGAGCGCGAACTGATCCCGCAGGGGCTCCATGTCGCGGGCGCTGCCGCGACCCGCGAAGAGCGCGCCGATATGATCGCCGCCTCGGCCAGCGCCCGCGGCCAGTTGCTCTCTGTTGACATGATCGAGGGCATCGTGGCGGGCACGATCAAGCTCGACACGCCGCTGCTCAAGGAAATGGCTGCGCTCAACACCGCGCTCAGCGCGAACGGTGAGCTTGATGGCATCGTGCGCGCGCTCAATGCGCAGTATATCCAGCCAGTCACAGGCGGTGATTTGCTCCGCTCGCCCGAGATCCTGCCGACTGGGCGCAACATCCATGGTTTCGATCCGTTCCGCCTGCCGTCCGCTTATGCCATGAAAGACGGCGCGGCGCAGGCGCAGCGCCTGATCGATCGCAGCCTCGCCGATTCGGGCCACATCCCGGAAACAGTGGCGATGGTGCTGTGGGGCACCGACAACCTCAAGAGCGAAGGCGCGCAGATCGCCCAAGCGATGGCGCTGATGGGCGCGCGGCCGCGCTTCGATAGCTACAACCGGCTTGCCGGGGCCGAGCTGATCAGCCTTGAAGAGCTGGGCCGCCCGCGCATCGATGTGGTCGTCACCCTTTCGGGCGTGTTCCGCGACCTGCTGCCGCTGCAAACGCGGATGATGGCCGAGGCCGCGTTGCTGGCCGCACAAGCAGACGAGCCGAGCGAGCTGAACTTCATCCGCCGCCACAGCCTGTCGCATCAGGAAGAGCACGGCTGCGACATCGAAACCGCCGCGCTGCGCGTGTTTTCGAACGCCGAAGGGGCATATGGCGCCAACGTCAATCTGATGATCGACAACGGCGGCTGGTCTGACCCCAACGAACTGGCGGACAGCTTCGAACGGCAGAAGGGCTATGCTTACGGCGTGAAGGGCACACCCATGCGGCAGGCGGCGATCCTCGGCTCCGCGCTCAAGACCGTCGATTGTGCCTACCAGAACCTCGAAAGCGTCGAACTCGGCATCACCGCGATCGACCAGTACGTCGATGCGCTGGGCGGCATCAGCCGCGCCGTAACCCGCGCCAAGGGCACCGCAGCGCCGGTCTATATCGGCGACCAGACCCAAGGTTCGGGAAAGGTCCGCTCGCTGCAGGAGCAAGTCGCGCTCGAAACCCGCACGCGCATCCTCAATCCCGTCTGGACCGAGGGACTGCTGCGCCACGGCTACGAAGGCGTGCGGCAGATCGAAGGCAGCGTGACCACGACGATGGGCTGGTCGGCCACCACCGGCGAGGTCGATCCCTGGGTCTATCAGCGCATCGGCGAAACCTACATTCTCGATGCCGAAATGCGCGAGCGGATCGCCGCGCTCAATCCCCGGGCGGCGGCGCGCGTCGCTGGCCGCCTGATCGAAGCCAGCGAACGGAATTACTGGCAACCCGACGAAGCAACACTCGCAGCACTCCATGCCGCCAGCGATGAACTCGAGGATCGTCTCGAGGGTGTCGTTGCGGTCGCGGCATAAAGGAACAGATGATGGCCTTGCTTGATCCCCCCACTCGCCCTGAAGTTACCGGTCTTGAAAGCCGCCTGCGCGACCGCATTGGCCTTGATGGCGAAGGCAGCGTGCAAGTCGGGCTCGATCCGAATGACCGGATCGGCACCGCCAAAGTCTTTGCCGTTTATGGCAAGGGCGGCATCGGCAAATCGACCACCTCGTCAAACCTCAGCGCCGCGTTCTCGCTGCTCGGCAAGCGCGTGCTCCAGATCGGCTGCGATCCCAAGCATGACAGCACTTTCACGCTGACCAAAAAGCTGATGCCGACGGTGATCGACGTGCTCGAGACGGTCGAGTTCCACAGCGAAGAACTTCGCCCCGAAGACTACATGTTCGAAGGCTATAACGGCGTAATGTGCGTCGAGGCCGGCGGGCCGCCTGCGGGCACCGGCTGCGGCGGCTATGTCGTGGGGCAGACGGTGAAGCTGCTGAAGCAGCATCATCTGCTCGAAGAGACCGACGTGGTGATCTTCGATGTGCTGGGCGATGTGGTATGCGGCGGTTTTGCCGCGCCGCTGCAGCATGCCGAGCGCGCGGTGGTCGTCGCCGCCAACGATTTCGACAGCATTTTCGCGATGAACCGCATCGTCGCGGCGATCAAGGCGAAGGCCAAGAACTACGACGTGCGCATGGCAGGCGTAATCGCCAATCGCTCCGCCGCCACCGACGAGATCGACCGGTTTAACGAAGCCACGGGATTGAAGCGCCTCGCGCATTTCCCCGATCTCGATGCGATCCGCCGTTCGCGCCTCAAGAAATGCACCTTGTTCGAGATGGAATCGACTCCCGAAGTCGATGCCGCATGCCTCGAATACAAGCGGCTCGCCGCGCAGATGTGGGCCGGCTGCGATGCGTTGGATGCGCAGCCGATGAAGGACCGCGAGATCTTCGAATTCCTGGGGTTCGAATGAAATGACCACGGCGACTTACGACCGGTTTCGCGAGAACCTCACCACGTATTTCGATCGCACCGCGTCGAAAGCGTGGGAGCAGTTGACGTCCGACGCGCCGGTCAGCGGTGTGCGGGCAACGGTGCGCGCCGGGCGCAACGAAATGCGGGGCACCTTGCTGTCGTGGTTGCCTGCCGACATGACCGGGCTGCGCCTGCTCGATGCCGGCTGCGGCACCGGGGCGCTGGCCGTCGAAGCGGCGCAGCGCGGAGCGGAAGTTGTCGCCATCGATGTCGCGGGCAGTCTGGTCAAGATCGCCGCTGACCGCGCCCCTGCCGGTCTCAACATCGATTGGCGCGTGGGCGATATGCTCGATCCGACGCTCGGGCAGTTTGACCATGTCGTGGCAATGGATTCGCTGATCCATTATAAGGCGGCAGATATTGTCTCGGTGGTGCGGAAAATCGCCGACACCACGCGCGGCTCGTTTGTCTTCACCTTCGCGCCACAGACCCCCTTGCTGATGGTGATGCTAGGGATGGGCCGCCTGTTTCCAAGCAGCGACCGTTCGCCTGCGATTCTCCCCGTCGCGCATCAGAAACTGCGCTCGCAGATCAGCCATGCGCTGCCCTCGGCGACGATCGGGCGCGACCGCCGGGTTTCCGGGGGCTTTTACAAGAGCCATGCGCTGGAGGTGGTGCTGGGATGACCACGAGCCGCGTCCACGGATTCTGGAACAACGCAGGGCGGCGATTCCTGCCGTTTGCCGATGCCGCGACTACCGAGCTTCCGCTTGGTCAGTTGCTGCGGCTATCGCTGTTCCAGGTTTCGGTGGGCATGGCAGCGGTTTTGCTGACGGGGACGCTCAACCGGGTGATGATCGTCGAGTTGAACATGCCAGCCTCGCTCGTGGCCGTGATGGTCTCGCTGCCGCTGCTGTTTGCCCCGTTGCGCGCGCTGATCGGGTTCAAATCCGACAATCATGTCTCGCTGCTGGGCTGGAAGCGGGTGCCCTACATCTGGTTCGGCACGCTGTTCCAGTTTGGCGGATTTGCCATTCTGCCGTTCGCGCTGCTGGTGATGACGGGGGGCGGCCACGGCCCTGCGATCTTCGGCCAGATTGGCGCGGCGATCGCCTTCCTGCTGATCGGCGCAGGCATGCATACCACCCAGACCGCCGGGCTCGCGCTGGCGACCGACCTTGCACCCGAACACGCCCGGCCCCGCGTCGTGGCGCTGCTTTATGTCATGCTGCTGGTCGGCACAGCGGCAAGCGCCATCATCATCAGCCAGATTCTTGCCGACTTCACCGCAACCAAGCTGGTGCAGGTGGTGCAAGGGGCGGGCGCGCTGACGATGATCCTCAACGTTATCGCGCTGTGGAAGCAGGAACCCCGCAACGCCGCAACGACTGCGGCGCGGCCGGATCGGGCGCCGTTCAGCGCAGTCTGGGCCAGCTTCATCGCCCAGCCCAAGACCATGCGGCTGTTGGTTGCGGTCGGGCTGGGCGCGGCGGCCTTCAGCATGCAGGATGTCCTGCTGGAGCCATATGGCGGCCAGATTCTGCACATGTCCGTCGGCGCGACCACATCGCTCACCGCCTTGTGGGCGATAGGCATGCTGGCCGGCTTTGCGATCGCTGCGCGCGAGCTGGCGGCAGGCGCCGATGCGCATCGCCTTGCCGGCTATGGCGCGGTTGCCGGCATCGCGGCCTTCGCGCTGGTGATCTTTGCCGCCCCATCGGAGCAGGCCGGTTTCCTTTACTTGGGCGCATCGCTCATCGGCCTCGGCGCGGGGCTGTTCTCGGTCGGCACGTTGACCGCCGCCATGGCGCTATCGCGCGAAGGCAACAACGGCCTGGCGCTCGGCGCATGGGGCGCGGTCCAGGCGACAAGCGCCGGCCTTGCCATCGCTATCGGTGCCTTTGCGCGCGATGCGATTTCATCCGCGGCAATCGCCAACGACCTGGGGCCCACTCTGGCCGGACCGGCAACCGGTTATGGATTTGTCTATTGTTCTGAAATTACGTTACTTTTCGCAACCATCGTGGCGTTGGGGCCTTTGGTGCGTGGGCGTGCGGCTGGCCAAGCCATATCGCCCTCTCGCTTTGGTCTCAGCGAGTTTCCAACCTGAGGGAAATCGGCATGAGTTATAGCTTCACCCAACACATCGACGTGGCGCTCGTTGTTCTCAACGCGTTCTTCCTGTTTTTCTTCGGGCTCATTCTCTATTTGCGCCGCGAAGACCGGCGCGAGGGCTATCCGCTGGAAAACGAGTTGACCGGGGCGCTCGACCCAGCCGGCGGCCCGATCCTGACCGCAAACCGCAAGACCTTCCATCTGCCGTTCGGCCATGGTTCGGTCACGGTGCCCTCGCTAGAGCGCGAACCGGTCCAGATCGCAGCGCGCCGCACCGATTTCGGCTTTGGCTCGCCGATCGAACCGACGGGCAATCCGCTGGTCGACGGCGTCGGGCCGGCCGCTTGGGCCAATCGCGCCAAGCGCCCCGATCTCGATTATGAGGGCCATGCCCGCATTGTGCCGATGAGCACGGTCGCTGAATTCAGTGTCGCCATGCAAGACGCCGATCCGCGCGGCTTCAAGGTCGTCGCCGCAGACGGCGTCGTGGTCGGTACGGTCAGCGAACTGTGGATCGACAAGGCCGACCGGCTGATCCGCTATCTTCAGGTTTCGTTGCAGGGCGAGGCCCCGCGCGAAGTGCTCGCGCCGATGATGATGGCCTCGGTCAAGCGCAAGACCGGCACCGTCACGATCGATGCGATCGTCTCGGGCCAGTGGGCAGAGGCCCCTGCGATGCCCGAGGGCAGCGCGGTCATCACGCTCTATGAAGAAGAGCGCGTCCAGGCCTACTTCGGCGGCGGTTATCTCTACGCGACCCCGCAGCGTTCGGAGCCGCTGCTATGATCACCGAGTATGAGAACGAGCCGATCCCCGGCTTGCCTGGGTTTCTCCCCAAGGGAGAGCGGATTCTGTGGCAGGGCTCGCCGCAGTGGCGCAAACTTGCCGCCACGGCCTTCCACACGCGCCTGATCACCGGGTATTTCGCGCTGCTGGTGGGGCTGGCCGTGGTGAATGCGCTCGTTCAGGGCGGTCAATCGCTGGGCGATTTCAAGGGCATCGCGATCACTGTGGTGCTCGGCGTCATCGGTGTCGGACTGCTCAATCTCATTGCCTGGGGCACCGCGCGTTCGACTATCTACACCTTGACCGAGCGGCGGATCGTGATGCGCGTTGGGATCGCCCTGCCCAAGTGCATCAACCTGCCGCTCGGCCTCATCGAGTCGGTTGATCTGCTGATGCGCGCGGATGGCACGGGCGATCTGCCGCTCAAGGTCAAAGGCAGCCAGCGGATTGGCTATGCCGGCCTCTGGCCGCATGCGCGGCCCTGGCACTATCAGGTTCCGCAGCCGATGTTGCGGTCTGTGGCCGATGCCGACAACGTTGCGGCGCTCGTGGCACGCACCTGCCTTGCCGCCAATCCGGGCAGCCAGATCGCCACCATCGAACCGCTCGCCAATCGTCCGCAGACCGGCTTCACCGAAGCGCGGCTAGCTGAGAGTGCCGCCGCATGAGCGCAGTCCACAATGAAACCGTGCCGAAGGGCGCGCTGATCGCGGCAGCGAGCCTCGTGATCATGTCGATCGCGGTGACCGGCATTGTCCGCCTCACCGGTACGCCGCCCGACGCGTCGCCCGCTCTGCTGCGGGCCAAAGAAAAGCCCATGGCGGTTTCGTCGCGCGATCTGCGGTTCACCGATCGCGCCGACGGTGCGGTCGTCATCGAAGATGTGGGCACGGGCGCGAAGGCCGGCATGGTCGAGGCGGGCAGCAAAAGCGGCTTCATCCGCGGCGTGATGCGCGGCCTCGCCCGCGAGCGCCGGATGCATGGCGTGGGCAATCAGCCTCCTTTCCGGCTGACCTTGTGGACCGATGGCGAGCTGTCGCTGGTCGATACCGCGACGGGCCGCAATCTTGAGCTCGGTGCGTTCGGCGGCACCAACCGCGCGGCCTTCCTTGCGCTGCTCCCTCCCGCCGCGAAAAATGCCGCGCCGGACATCAACGGTATCAAAACAGCGGAGAACGCATTGTGAGATTGTTCGCGCGGTCGAGCTTCGACACCCCCTGCCGGATCGAGATCGAGCATAGCGACCGCTTCTTGTCCGCCCATGTGAAGCTCGCTGGCGGCGTGGCGATCAATCCGGGCGACCGGGTCCGCGTCCACGGCGACCCCATTCGGGTCGGTTTTGGCGAAAGTGCGGTGTTTAACCGGATGGCGACGGTCGAACGGGCGGGTCCCGTTGCCCGCCTCTGGACCAAGATCAAGGGACATTTCGAGATGTCCGAGCTTTATGAAGTCAGCTTCAGCCCGCGGAGGAACGCATGAACGCGATTACCCAGATCAAGGCAGCGCCGCTCACGGATGTGCCTGATACGATGAAGATCGCGCGTGAGAACACTCTGCTGTCTCCGCGTTTCTACACCACCGATTTCGCCGCGCTCGACAGGATCGACGTATCAAGCGTGCGGGCCGAATGGGATCAGTTGATCGCCGAAATGCAGGCAGACCCCAACAAGCTGCATTTCAAGCGCACCGAGGCCTTCAACGGCGTGATCGAAGGCCTGCCCGAGGCGCTGCGCGAAGAGTTCATCGATTTTCTGGTCAGCTCGCTCACCGCCGAGTTCTCAGGCTGCATCCTCTATGCCGAGATCCAGCGCCGCGCCAAGAACCCCGATATCAAGATGCTGTTCAAACTGATGAGCCGGGATGAAAGCCGCCATGCCGGGTTCATCAACGATACGCTCAAGGATTCAGGGATCGGCATCGATCTCGGGTTTCTGACCAAGACCAAGAAATACACGTATTTCCGCCCCAAGTTCATTTTCTACGCAACGTACCTTTCGGAAAAGATTGGTTATGCGCGCTACATCACGATTTATCGCCATCTGGCCAAGCACCCGGAATTGCGGTTTCACCCGATTTTCAACTGGTTCGAGCAGTGGTGCAACGACGAGTTCCGCCACGGCGATGCCTTTGCCCTGCTGATGCGCAACGATCCCAAGCTGCTCACCGGCTTCAACAAGCTGTGGGTGCGCTTCTTCCTCGTGGCGATCTACGCCACCATGTACATCCGCGATCATAATCGGCCTGCGTTCCACAAGGCCCTTGGCATTGATCCGACGGATTATGACCTGCAGGTTTTCCGCGTCTGCTCGCAGATCACCAAGCAGGTGTTCCCGATGACACTCGACACCGACTCGCCGCGCTTTCAGGCCGGGCTTGAGCGGATGCGCGTGGTCTCGGCCAAGATCGATGCGGCAAAGGAGCAAGGCGGCATTCTCGGCGGGATCAAGCGAATTGGCCTCAGCGCCACCGCTGCGGTCAATTTCTTGCGGCTCTACCTTACGCCGGTTCACACCAACACGGCACCCGCGCAGGTCTGCATGGTCCCCGCCTGGTGACAATGCCGCCGCTCATCTTTGCGTTGTTGACGTGGTTTGTCGGCACGGCTGCGGTGGTCTGGCTTGATAGTCGCCCGCGCGAGACGTTCCAGACCAGCCACCGGCTTGGCGGCCTCACCGCGTTGCTGGCAGCGGCGGTGATCGCCTTCTACGCTGATGATAGCAGCGCCGCCGGGGCCTACATCGGGTTTGCGGCGGCCATCGTGATCTGGGGCTGGCACGAGATGGGCTTCCTGATGGGGTTTGTCGCGGGGCCCCGCCGCTTGCCCTGCCCGCCCGAGGCGCAGGGATGGCGGCGGTTTCGCCTGGCCATGGCGACCGTCATCCACCATGAAATCGCGCTCGGCGCGACGCTGCTGCTGCTCGTCGCGCTGACCTGGGGGCAGCCTAACCAGGCGGGGCCGCTCACCTTCGCGCTGCTGTTCGGCATGCGGCTTAGCGCGAAGTTCAATCTGTATCTGGGCGTGCCCAATCTCAGCGACGAGGTGTTTCCGGCGCACCTTGAGTATCTGAAAAGCTATTTCCGCAAGCGCGCGTGCAATGCGCTTTATCCGTTCTCGTTGGCCGGCGGGATCGCCATCACGGTATGGGCGTGGTCGGTGTCTGAATCCGCGCCAGTGGCCAATGGCACTTGGGCTACAGGCGCGCTTCTGGCGGGGTTTGCGGCGCTCGGCGTGATCGAGCATCTGTTTCTCGTCCTGCCGATAAAGGACGCCGCCATGTGGCAATGGGCGGCATCATCCGGTAAGCCGGTCTCGCGAGGACCGGCTGCGCAGCCAGCAACAATCAAGGCGCCCACGCGCGCCATCATCGACTGAATTCTTGGGGAGTGTTGAAATGGATTATGAGGCTTTTTTCCGCGCGCAGCTCGACACACTGAAAGACGACGGGCGCTACCGGATATTTGCCGAACTGGAACGCAAGGCTGGCGCATTCCCTCGCGCGCGCCACCATACCGAAGATGGCGTCAACGAGGTCACGGTGTGGTGCTCCAACGATTATCTTGGCATGGGCCAGCATCCCAAGGTGCTGGCTGCGATGCATGAATCGCTCGATAGCTGCGGCGCTGGCGCCGGGGGCACGCGCAACATTTCGGGCACCACGCATGCGCATGTCCAGCTTGAGGCTGAGCTGGCCGACCTTCATGGCAAGGAAGCAGCGCTGCTGTTCACCAGCGGCTATGTCTCCAACTGGGCGGCGCTCAGCACGCTCGCATCGCGTCTCCCCAATTGTGTCGTGCTGTCCGATGCGCTCAATCATGCCTCGATGATCGAAGGTATTCGCCACAGCCGCGCCGAATGCATTCGCTTTGCGCATAACGATCCCGCCGACCTCGACCGCAAGCTGGCCGCGATCGATCCCTCGCGGCCCCGGCTCGTGGCGTTTGAAAGCGTCTACTCGATGGACGGCGATATTGCCCCGATCGCCGAGATCCTTGATGTCTGCGAGAAGCACGGCGCGATGTCGTATATCGACGAAGTGCATGCGGTGGGCCTCTATGGCGCGCGCGGCGGCGGCATTGCCGAGCGCGAAGGGCTGATGGACCGGATCACCGTGATCGAAGGCACGCTGGGCAAGGCGTTTGGCGTGATGGGTGGCTATATCGCCGGAACCGCCGCGATGTGCGATTTCGTGCGCAGCTTTGCCAGCGGCTTTATCTTCACGACCGCCCTGCCGCCCGCGCTGGCAGCCGGCGCGACCGCCAGCATCCGCCACCTGAAGAACAGCAACGCCGAGCGCACGGCGCACCAGACCCGCGTGGCCGAAGTGCGCAAGCGGCTTGACCAGATCGGCATCCCTACGGTCGACAACCCCAGCCACATCATTCCGATCATGGTCGGCGATCCGCACAAGTGCAAAAGGATCAGCGACTGGCTGCTCGAGCATCATGGCATCTACGTGCAGCCGATCAATTATCCGACCGTGCCGATGGGTACCGAGCGTCTGCGCGTCACGCCGTCGCCGGTCCACACGCCGGGCGACATCGACCGGCTGGTGAGCGCGCTCTCCGAGATCTGGTCAATGTGCGAGCTGGCCCGCCGCGCCATGGCCGCCTGATCATCCTTGGAACCAACGCATGCAAAGCGTCCCCGGACCAAGTCCGGGGACGCTTTGCATTGCGCAGCTTTCTGGCTGCGATCCCTGAAAGCGTCCGGCTTCGGCAGCCTCCACCTACTGTCAACACGGCTTAACATAGTGCTTGTCAAAAGATTTTGACACATGCTAGCCTTGCGACATGACTTGCCTCTTTCCCTTCTGCTAGATCATGGCGCAACCGCCGATCCTGATCATCGGTGCCGGAGTCGCGGGTCTCAGCGCGGCAGCGCTGCTGGCGGCGCGGGGCGAACCGGTTGTCGTGCTCGAACGCCACGGCCACCCCGGCGGCAAGCTGCGCGAAGTGACTGCAGGCGGCCAACAGGTCGATGCCGGGCCCACCGTGTTCACCATGCGCTGGGTGTTTGAGCGCCTGTTTGCCGAAGCAGGCGGCGATTTTGACAGCGCCATCAAGCTTATCCCCACGCACATCTTGGCGCGCCACGCTTGGGACGGCGAGCGCCAGTTCGATCTATTCGCCGATCAGGGCGAAAGCGAGGCCGCCATCGGGGACTTCTTTGGTGCGCGAGAGGCGGCGGGCTACCGGGACTTTTGCCGCGAGGCGCGCAATATCTTCGAGGTGCTGCGCGAATCGTTTCTCGATGCCACCCTGCCAACGCCGCTCTCGATGATGCAGCGAATCGGTTGGGCGAAGTTGCCAACTGCGCTCGCCATCCGGCCGCACCAGCCCCTGTGGCGTGCAGTCTCGCGGCATTTTCGGGATCCCCGGCTGCGGCAGCTGTTTGGGCGTTATGCCACGTATTGCGGATCATCGCCCTTTGTCGCGCCCGCCACCCTGATGCTGATCGCGCATGTCGAGCGCGAGGGTGTCTGGCTGGTCGAAGGCGGCATGCATGCGGTTGCCAAAGCGATCGAGCGGCTGGCGCGCGCCAATGGCGCGATTTTCCGCTACAATGCGCATGTCAGCGAAATACTCGTCGAGAATGGCCGCGCCTGCGGCGTCAGGCTGGCGGGGGGTGAGGAAGTTCGCGCCCGCGCGATCGTCTGCAACGGCGATCCGGCGGCACTGTCGATCGGCCTGTTCGGCGCAGCAGCGCGCACCGCAACGCCGCCGGTGCCGGCGGCGCAGCGCTCGCTCTCCAGCTTCACCTGGATGCTGAACGCGGCAACCTCCGGAAGTTTCCCGCTGGTCCGCCACAACGTGTTCTTTTCGCCGGATTACAAGGCAGAGTTCGACGCGATCTTCCGCGATCGCAAAGTGCCGGCGCGCCCGACCATCTACATTTGTGCGCAAGACCGCGACGACGGCGGCGGACGCACCGGCACCGGGCCAGAACGGCTCCAGTTGATCGTTAACGCTCCGCCCATCGGCGACACCCATCACTTCTCTGAAACGGAGAGAGCCACATGCGAGACGCAAACATTCGCCTTCCTGGCAGCCTGTGGCCTGACGATCGAGCGCACGGCGCCGTCATCAGTTCCGGCCTCAACACCGGCAGCGGTGCTGGTTACCCCGACGGATTACGAGGGCTTGTTCCCGGCGACCGGCGGAGCGCTTTATGGTCGGGCGAACCACGGGTGGCAGGCGCCGTTCCAGCGGCCCGGCTCGGCAAGTCGCCTGCCGGGGCTCTATCTGGCGGGCGGCGGGACTCATCCGGGCGCCGGGATCCCGATGGCGAGCTTATCCGGGCGGCTGGCGGCAGGCCAGCTGTTGGCGGACCTGCCTTCGATGCCGTGGTCCCAGCCGGGGGATATGCCTGGTGGTACATCGACGCGCTCAGCGACGACGGCCGCCACGGCCTGACCATCATTGCCTTTATCGGCAGCGTGTTCTCGCCCTACTATCACTGGTCGGGGCGCGGTGATCCGGAAAATCACGTTGCCATGAACGTCGCGCTCTATGGCCCAAAGGGCGGCTGGGCGATGACCGAGCGCGGCCGCGGATCGCTCCATTGCACGCACGACACGCTGGCGATCGGACCGAGCAGCATGGCATGGGACGGCACCAAGCTGACCATCGACCTCGCCGAAGTAACCGCGCCGTTTCCCTCACGCATCCGGGGCCGGATCATGCTCCATCCGCGCGTTATGCCGGGCACGTTGTGGCCGCTGGACGCTGCCGGTTGCCATGCCTGGCGGCCGATAGCCCCGCGCGCAGTCGTGGAGGTCGATCTGGGCAGCCCCAACTTGCGCTGGCGCGGTGAGGGCTATTTCGACAGCAACGCCGGGATCGAGCCGCTGGAACATGCCTTTGCCGATTGGCACTGGTCGCGTGCGCATCTGCAGCGCGATACGGTGGTGATGTATGAAGGCAATCGGCGCGACGGTTCAGACTTTGCGATGGGGCTGCGCTTTGCCGAAAGCGGCGCCATCGACGAGATCGCCTTGCCGCCTTCGCAGACCTTGCCGAAGACCCTGTGGCGGGTGTCGCGCCGTGCTCGGGCCGATCAGGGCCATCCCGCCGCAATCCGCCGCACCTGGGAGGATACGCCGTTCTACGCGCGCACCGCGCTGACGGCGCGGGTTCTGGGCGAAGATGCCGAGATCGTGCATGAAAGCCTGTCGCTGGACCGGCTGACCAACCCGGTCGTGCGGCTGATGCTACCCTTCCGGATGCCCCGTTTCGTCAGATGAAGGCTGGTCCGCTTCGCGCAGCGAGCGGCGAACCGACCAATATTGCCAGGCGCAAAAGCCGAGCGGCAGCGCCGCCGACAGTGTCATTTCGATCAGGCCGATGTTGTTGCCGATCCAAGCTGACATCAGCGTAAGCTCCCTGCTGCGGCACGGGCCCGTCCGAATGTGAACCAGGCAATCAGCGCGACGCCAATGATGCTGGGGATCGCCCAGATGACCGGATTGAACACATGGTCTGGCACCAGCCGGATCAGGCCGACCGACAGAAATGCGGTATAGGCCGAAATCCCCATGCCCAGCAACGAGCGAAAATGTTCGGCGACATGGCCGCCGCGCGGCGGCCGCGCGCGCCAGATATAGAACAACTGGGTCGCCGTGGCGATCAATCCGATCAGCGCGACCAGCGCCATCAAGGGCTGGCCGGTCCACAGTCCATAGACCCCGCAATTGAGCGCTGACACGGTCACGGCAGCAAACACCAGCTGGTGGCGCGGCCGGCGCAGCGCTTCGCGGCGCGAACGGTGCCGCACGACGCTCAGCCCATAATCGGCAAAGGATAATGTCAGCATGCCGAGGTACAGCATCATCCAGCCGAACAGGCCGCGAAACAGCACCCGGTCCTTGATCATCGGCAAGCGTTGTTCAGGCCCGAAGAGCGAAAGCAGCGCCATCGCTATCGCCAGAACGCCCGCCGCCATGAACGCGCGGGCCGCTATCTGGCCCCATGAGCGGTGGCTGGCTCCGCCCTTGACCACCGCGATCGGCACCCAAAATGAAACGAGACCCACGGTCCCGCAGATCACATGAAGAACGACGATGGATTCAAAAAGGCTCATGAACCATCATCTCGCCCGGGCGCTGAGAGCCCCGCGCCGCCTTTGCAGGCGGCGCGGGTGCCATCATCAATGCGCTGGTGTGGACTTCTTGGGCCCGGTGCTGGCCGGCGCGCCAGACACAGCGGCCGCGGCAACTGCCGGCGCGGCAGCAGCCCCATCTTCCGCCGGTGCGGCGGCGGCTGGCGCAGGTTCCATCCCGGCAGGAGGTCCGACCGGCCCCTTTAGCGACGGCGCCATCGAGATCATGCTGACCCCGCCCAGCGGCTTGTTCTGGCCCTGGTGGCAGGTGAGGCAATTGACCTTGTAGGGATCACCCAGCGGGCCCTTGCGGTGCGCCGGCATCACCGAGGCAAGGCCATTGATATAGCCTTCGTTGACATCGCGGACCATGCGAATGCCGTAGTAGGCGGTCACGCGCTGCGGGCGGCTGTTCGGCCACGAACGGAACGAGTCCGTATTGTGGCAGAAGGTGCAGTTCACCCCGAGCCCCGTGCTCATATGCATCATCAGACCATAGGTCTTTTCTGCATCCTTGGTCGACACAACGTGGTTGGGCGAGGGCAGGCGCGAGTCGCTGGCAACCCGGATCTGCGACTTGCCCTGGAAATAGGTCGAGAATGCGTTGTTCGGCAGCGACGCATAGGAGACGTCAATGTCGGGCGCATTCTGGCCAAACTTGTTGCCGGTGATCGTCGACGGGTTGATCGACCCGGGCTTGACCGCCCAGATGTTCGCCGGAACCGCGTTGCCACGGTGACAGGTATAGCAAGTCACCCCGGTCTGCTTGACATGGTTTGACCAGCGGCTGTTGATCTGCTGCGTCATCTGCAACATGCGCCGCGCCACGACCTTGGTATACTTCTCATCCGAGGCCATGTTTTCAGGGTTGTGGCAATAGTTGCAGCCTTGCTCGGGCGGCGCGATCCACTGGTTCATCTGCGCCATCAGCAGATTGAACTCTTCGGTCCGCACGTTGCCGAGCACCTGCACGTTCTTGTAAGAGACCGACGAGAGCGGGCCCAGATCGGCAGGCAGATCGTAGGGCTTGGCCGGGATCACCGCCGCCGGGATCTTCAGGCGGGGATTATTGACTTGGTTCATGCCGGTGCCGCGATAGCCGAGCTGATCGCTCTGCTTCGGGCCGATCTCGCAGCCGCCAAGGGCCAGCGAGAGTACGGCGATGGAACCGGCGATTGTTGCCTTTTTTATATATCCAATCATGGCGTTGCTCCCGGAAGAGTAGCTGGATCGACGACACCTGTGGTCGGATACGATGGCGCATAGCCATGCTGCATCGCCCACAGATACCAGTTATCGACGACGGTACCGGTCAACAATATGCCTATTCCGCCACTCAGCGTGGTCAACACGGCGAACCACCAGGCCCAGCGATGGATCGATTCCATCGTGGCATTGAAGCCCATCGTCCAGCGCCAGAACAAGGCGGCACGCTCCGAAGCGGTTCCACGATCGGTGATCTGCTCGATCTCGCGCTCACCGCCATAACGGCCGACCGCAAGAATGGTGGCGCCGTGCATCGCGAACAGCAAGGTCGATCCATAAAGGAACACGATCGAGAGGCAGTGGAACGGATTGTAGAACAAATTACCGTAGCGGATCGAGAATGCTGCGGTCCAGTCAAGGTGCGGGAAGATGCCATAAGGCACCGCCTCGGCCCAGCTGCCCATCATCATCGGCCGGATGAAGCCGAGGACGGCCATCAGCCAGATGGCGCTGAGGAATGCCCAGGAAACGTGCGTGCCCATGCCCAGTTCGCGTGCCCGCAGATACGTGCGTGCCCACCACAGCAGCACCGACGCGCTGAAGAAGAAGCCTGTGATGATGAACCAGCCGCCCTCATTCAGCGGCACCATGGCGCGAAAGCCCCACTCCGGGCCGGGCGGTTCAAGCGAAAGCCAAAAGAGCTGGCGAACGAATTGAACCGGATCCCAGCCCACCGAAGCGAACATGTTTAGCCCGATGATCTCGAATGCGATGATCCCGCAAAGCAGCGAAGCCGTGCCCAGACCGCCAAGATAGATCGGTCCGATTTGCGCATTGCCAATCTTGCCAAGGAGCCAGGCGAAGCCGGGATTACCGATCCTCGGAAAGCTGCCTTTGGGCAGGTCTGGCCCCATTTCGGCGGGTCCGCGTAGCTGGACCTGCGTGAAAATGTTTTGATATTGTGCCATTTTCGTCAATCTCCCCTTCAGGACCAGATCGGCAGGTTAAGCCACCAAGTCCACCATTCGGGCCAGCCGCGTGTCCAGAGCGGGCCGCTGATGATGATGCAGATCGCGCTCCAGAAGCCGGCCGACAAAGCCAGGAACAGACCCACGCGATGGATGCCAAGCGTGCCAACCGAATAGCCGATCGTGTCACGGAAAAAGGCATCTTCGTATTCGGGCGACTTCACTTCGCCGCGCACCCCGTTTGAATCCTTAGGGGGATTGACCGCCGACAACACCAGCGCGCCATGCAGCGAAAGCGCCAGCGTGGTCGTGAAGAAGAAGGTCACCGCGATCATATGCGCTGGATTGTAGTGGAAGTGAAGATATTGGTAGCCCGTGTTCGAGACCCAATCGAGATGGCTAAAGATGCCATAAGGAAAGCCGAAACCCCACGCACCCAGCATCAACGGCCGGATGACCACGAGCGAAGTGTAGGCAAAGATCGCAAAGCCGAACGCGAACGGAACATGATAACCCATGCCCAGTTTGCGGCAGATTTCAACTTCGCGCAGCGCCCATGAGACGAACGCGCCGAGTGCGCAGATCGTGATGATCTGCCAGTCGCCGCCCTTGGTCAGCGGTGCCAACGCCAGACCATAGCTGATGTCCGGCGGAGCGATGCTGATCAACCACGGGTTCCACGTTGGCCCGCGAGACGCCGAATAAAAGATCAACAGGGTGCCCAGCGCCGCGAAAAGCGCGCCGATGATCCCGAAAAATCCAACATAAAACGGTCCGAACCAGTAATCGAACAGGTCGCCGCCAATCAGCGTTCCCCCTCGCACCCGGTATTTTCGCTCGAAGCTCAGCAACGCCATGGCTATCTCTCCGCACCCGCCGATCGGGTGGTTCGTGTCCCAGAAACATTCGTTTAATGGGCGGGGATGGTCGAACTTGACCATCCCCGCCATGCCTGTAGTCGCGCCCCGAAGGACGCGACCGACAGTTTTGTTAGGTAGCCGGCGCTGCCACAGGCGCGACCGAAGCCGCTGCCACGGCAGGAGCCGGGGTGGGGGCTTCAAGCCAGTTGTACCTGTTGGTGCTGAGCAGGATGAAATGAATCAAGATTGCCAGCGTGAACAGGAAAATGGCAAGCGAGACCAGCGTACGACGCGGATCGAAAGTGCTCCACATTTTATGCATTGCGGAATTCCCTTCTTAGACCTTCTGGACTTCTTTGGCGAGAACTGGAGCCGACATGGCCATGCCAGCCTTGTACGGTGCAGTACCCGGGAACCATGGGCGCCACGACCAGACGAGGAAGTGAGCGATCACGGCCATTCCGACAAAGAAAGCCATACTAATGACGAAAAGGGTATGAAACTCTTTCGCCTCTTTCTCGGTTAGATAGGTCGTCAGACCTAGTTTTTCATCATGCATGGGGTATTCTCCTTGCTTCTAGTCTTGGAAGGATGCTGCATTTGCATCCTCCAGGCGATACCCAGAAGGTTTTCCCATCCGGATGAGGTAAGCCCCTCGAAGGGCTGATCGGTGGCTTCTTGCGCGCGCAAAAGAGAGGCGATCATGTCATCGCTCCCACTTTGATCGCCTCGGCAAGACGCTGTTCGGTAACGTGGGTTTCGCCGGCGCGGCGAGCGGCGCTTTCGGCCGCATCGCGGATGCGCTTGGCAGCCGAGATGCGCACCAGCACCGGCTGATCCTCAACCAGCTGATCAAGCCGCGCCTTGGCCGCGCTTTCCCAGGCAATCTCGCGTTCGATCCGCGCCGGGGTCGCCTCGACCTTGTCCAGCTGGCCAGCCAGCGGCAGGATATGAAACAGCGCCTCGAACAGGGCGTTGCACACTTCCTGCACGAGGTAGGTCGCGCCTGCGTAGCCCATGAACGGGGTGCCGGTATGGCGGCGGATCACCGCGCCGGGGAAGCTGGCCGGGATATAGACCCCGCGCCCGCCCGCTTCGGCCATATACATCCGCTCGTTGAAACTGCCGAACAGGATGAGCGGCGGATTGGTGGCGATGATGTTCTTGATCGCCTCGTTATCAGGCTTGGTCCCGGCGCAGCGCGAAAAGGCGAAATTGCAGGGCAGGCCCATGTCGTCTTCGAGGAACTTGCGAATGCCGCGCGCATACGTGTCGGTCGCCACGATCCCGAAGCTGGCGGTGCCGAAGAAGTCCTGCGTCACCGAGCGCCACAGATCCCACAACGGCTTGATCGTGGTGTGCTTCTCGCGCGCAATGAACGGCTCGGGATCAAGCCCGGTCAGTTCGCCCAGCTTGCGCAAAAACAGCGTGGTGCTTTCAAGGCCGATCGGCGCCTGCAGATAAGGTCGCTCCAGCGCCTCGCACAGGCCGCGGCCAAATTCGCGGTACATGCAGACGTTTACGCGGGCGAGCGCCAGCTTCTTCATGTCCGCCAGATGGCTGCCGAGCGGGAATACCATGCCGACCTCGGCCCCAATGCCCTCGATCAGGCGACGAATCTCGGCCAGATCGGAAGGCATGTTGAACGTGCCGTACATCGGGCCGATGATGTTGACCTTGGGCTTCTCGCCGTCGCGCAGCGGCTTCAGCTCCGGCACTTTCTTCGGGCCGAACTGGGTCCATAGCCAGGTGAGCGCGCGGTCGCCCGCCTGCCACTGGTCCTCATCGATCGTGCGCGGCAGGAAACGCTGCACATTGGTGCCCTCGGGCGTCACGCCGCCGCCGATCATCTCGGCGATCGAGCCGGTGACGACCACAGCGGGAAGATCGGGATCGAGCGTCTGCCACGCGCGCCGCATCGCGCCCTCGGTGCCATCGCGGCCAAGCTCCTGCTCGCCCAGACCCGTGACGACAATCGGCAGCTCGTGCGGCGGCAAAGCGTCGGTATAGTGCAGCACCGACGTCACCGGCAGGTTCTCGCAGCCGACGGGGCCGTCGATGATCACCTGCAACCCCTTGATCGCAGTGAACGCGTAGACCGCGCCCCAATAACCGCCTGCGCGATCATGATCGATGACATACGTCATGTGCCGATGTGCTCCTCCGCCTTCGCGGCGGCGATGCGTTTGGCGGCATATTTGGCCTTGAATTCGGGGCGGTCGACCGGGGTATCTTCCCACACACCGGCGGCAGCGCCTGTGCCCACGCCTTCGAAAAACGCGGTCATCTTGTCGAACCGATGCTGGTTGCCCAGCGCAGCATTGACCACCATGGCGAGGCTGCCCGCCCCGGCCGGCCCCATCAGCGGCCGCGCCGAGATGAGATTGGTGAAGTAAAGCGCGGGAATGGCCTTTTGCTTGGCATGCTGCACCACAGGCGTGGTGCCGATCGCCAGATCCGGGCCATATTCCGCAATCGCGGCGATGTCCTGCTCAAGGCTGGCGCGATATTGCACACGGCAACCATGCGCCGCGAGCCATTCGCGATCAGGATCGGACCAGACCGTGCGCGGGCAGGCGGTGCCGACATAGGGCACCTCGGCACCGCTTTCGATCAGCAGGCGGGCGACAAGCAGCTCGGAGCCTTCATAGCCCGAAACGGTGATCCGCCCCTTGATCGGCTTGGCCGCCAGTGCGCCGCGAATGGCGGGAATGAACGTGTTCTTGGCCGCATCGACCTTGTCCTGCGCAATCCCGCAGGCAGCGCCAATCGCATCGAGCCAGGCCGCTGTGCCATCCACGCCGACAGGGGCCGAGCCGACCACTGTCCGCCCGGCGGCTTCAAACTCGCGGATGCTGGCGGTGTAAAACGGATGGATTGCGCCGACCACGGCGCAATCGAGCGCCTGATAAAGCTCGCGCCATTCGCGCGTTGGCACGACCGGCCCGGCGGCAAGGCCCAGCGGCTCCAGCATCAGCCCGATCCCCGGCGGGTCGGCGGGGAACATCTCGCCCAGCAAGGTGACCGTCGGCCGGTCCGCGCGCTGCCGGGGCGCGGCAACCGGGCCCAGTTCGGCTTCGCGCCGCGCATAGGCGAGCATGGCCCCGGCCAGCACATCCTTGGCCTCGGCATGGGTGGGCACGCCAAAGCCCGGCACATCGATGCCGATCACGCGCACGCCGTTGATCTGATCGGGCAAGAGCTGGAGCGGCACGCCCGAGGCAGTCGGCACGCATAGATTGGTCACCACGATGGTGTCGTAAAGCGCCGGATCAGCCAGCCCTTCGACCGCTTCCTTGATGTCTTCAAACAGCTTGCCGGTGACCAGCGTCTCCGATGAAAACGGCACATAGCCGACGCTGCGCTTGGCCCCATAGAAATGCGAGGTGAAAGTAAGCCCATAGACGCAGCATGCCGAGCCCGAGAGCACCGTGGCGGTGCGGCGCATGCGCAGGCCCACGCGCAGCGATCCGAACGCCGGGCACATCGATTGCGGCTGGTCGTGCGGCCCTTTCGGATAATCCGCCGCGTAGCGGGCCAACACATCGGATTTCCCGGCCAGAACCGCCGCATCGCGCATCGTATCCTTCGATCCGCAGCCGCCTGCTTCGGCGGCTGCCAGATCGATCCGGTCGCGATCGCGGAGAGGTGTCTGGGTGGTCACGCCGTCAGACCGTGTCGTACACGACTTCGAGGGTCGGCTTGATCACGAAGTCGGTGCCGCGCATGTCGGCCTGCGTCGCGGGCTTCAGCGCAAAATCGGCGCCGGTCACATCGGCGCTGAACAAGTTCAGCAAGCCATCCTGATCGAGCGGCGTCGGGCGCAGCGGCGGGGCCTCGGCCACATTGATCGCCAGTTCCTCGAACAACGAGGCCCACTGGCCGCCGGGCTTGCCGATGATCTGGTAGTTCGCGCTCTTCTTGCGGATATCCTCGTTGGCCGGGATCGCGGTCAGCACCGGAATGCCCACCGCCTCGGCAAAAGCATTGGCCTCGCCCGTGCCGTCGTCCTTGTTGAGGATCATGCCGGCCACGCCGACATTGCCGCCCATCTTGCGGAAGTATTCGACCGCTTTGCAGACATTGTTCGCCACATAGAGCGACTGCAGATCGTTCGATGCGACGACGATCACCTTCTGGCACATGTCGCGCGCGATCGGCAGACCGAACCCGCCGCAAACCACATCGCCCAGAAAATCGAGCAGCACATAATCAAAGCCCCACTCGTGGAAGCCCAGCTTCTCGAGCGTCTCGAACCCGTGAATGATCCCGCGTCCGCCGCAGCCGCGGCCGACTTCAGGCCCGCCCAGCTCCATCGCGAACACACCGTCGCGCATGAAGCAGACGTCTTCGATGCCGATTTCTTCGCCCGCGAGCTTCTTTTTCGAACTGGTCTCGATGATCGTGGGGGTGGATTTGCCGCCAAACAGCAGGCTGGTGGTATCGCTCTTGGGATCGCAACCGATCAGCAACACCCGCTTGCCCTGCTGCGCCATCATGTAGCTGAGATTGGCCAGCGCGAACGATTTGCCGCTCCCGCCCTTGCCATAGATCGCGATGATCTGGGTTTCCTTGGTCACCGGGCCGGTGGCCACCGCATCTGGCTCGATCGCGGCTTCTTCGCGCAGCGATTTCGGGTCAAACACACTCATATTACTCTCCAGTCGAGCACCATTTTCAGGCAAGCCGGGTCGTTGAACGCCTGCGGATAGGCCTCGACGGCCTCTCCGGCAGGGCGGGCGTGGCTGATGAGGCCGCCTAGATCGAGCGTCCCGGCTTCGAGCAGCGCGATGACAGCGGCGACATCCGCAGGGGTAAATTCAGCGGCGATGCGCATCCGCGCCTCGCGCATGAAGGCAGGCGGGAAAGCAAACGACAGGCGGTCATAGAACCCGGCGAGCACGACCTCGCCGCCCTTGCGCAGCCTGGCAAATGCGATGTCGAGCACATCGGGCGCGCCGCTTGCATCGCAAATCAAGGCATAATCGCGGCGCTCATCGGCGGCGGGATCAATCGCGGTGTTATGCAAATCTTCGCGGCGATCGGGGTTGGTTTCCCACACCGTCGGCGCCGCGCCGCCCATGGCGACCGTGATCCGCGCGACCAGCCGGCCCAGAATGCCGTGGCCGATTACCAGTTCGGGAATCCCGCCACCCGCGATCGCATGACGCGCGGTTGCCGCCAGCGCCAGCAAGATGCCATCGCGGCCCAGCGATTCGCTGATCGGGATGGCGCGGGCATGGGGCAGGATGACCGTGCGCGCGGTGCCGCCGAACAGACCGCGCGCACCATCATAGCAATTGGCACCGGGCACAAACACCCATTCACCGATTCGTCCGCGCGCCTCAGCGCCGGCATCGACAATGCGGCCTATCGATTCGTAACCGGGAACCAGCGGATATCCCATGCCCGGAAAACTCGGCATGCGGCCCGCCCAAAGCAGCTTTTCGGTGCCCGAGGAAATTCCACTCCAGTCGATCTCGACCCGAACATCACCCGCCGCCATCGGAGACAGCGTCAAGGATCGCAGCGCGAGCCTTTCCGGTGCTTCCAATATGACTGCCAAAGTGTCCACCCGTCGATCCCCTGTTGCGGCGATTGCGATCCGCCACAACCGTAACCTTAACTTGACGGTTTATGTTGTCAACCAGATTGGACACACGATTCAACGCGTCGCGATAATCGCGCTGGCGTTGAGCGGCATGGCGGTCGGCAGATTCCGCGTTTGCACAAAACCGGCCTCGCGCAGCATGGCTGCAATCTCTGCAGCGCTGCGCGGGCGCCCTGAGCCCATAGCGAGCAGATAGAAGCCAAAATAGGCGTCGCCCATCGTCTCGGCGCCGGGGGTCTGCGCCATGGGTTCGGCGATGAACAGCGCGCCGCCGGGGGGCAATGCCGTGTGAATGCTGCGCAGCAGCGTCATCGCGGGGCCATCGTCATGATCGTGCAAAACCCGGATAAGCGAAACGATATCATACCCTTGGGGTAGCGCATCGGCGAGGAAATCGCCGCCGAACACGGTTGTCCGTGAGGCGAGTCCTGCCGCCTCGAATCGCGCCTTGGCGCGATCGACGACAGCGGGAAGGTCGAACAGTCCCAGTTCAAGGCCCGGCACCCGCCCGCCGACTGCAGTCAGGAAAGCGCCCTCGCCGCCGCCGACATCGAGCAGGCGGCGATGCTTGTGAAACGAATAGGCGTTGATCGCCTGCGCCGCGACCATTGGCTGCGATGCGGCCATCAGCGCCGAATAATCGGCCACCGCGGCGGCCTCCCCGGTGCCCGCTTGCTCGGCATAATGCCACAGCCGCGACAAGGCCCCGCCCCCGCCGCCGCGCCGCAGCAGCGCCACCGGATCGGCCAGATCGGCATAGAACAAGCGGTGGTGCGCGATCATCTCGGCGATCCCGCGATTGCCGCGCAGCGCTGCGCCGCTTCCGCCCAGAACCCACGCCGCGCCCACCGATTCGGCCAGCCCCAGTGCCGCCGCAGCGCGCAGCAGGCGCAGCGCCCCCGCTTCGGGCAGATCGATTCGCGCCGCGATCGCGGCCACATCCTGCGCGCCATCGGCCAAGACATCGAGCAGCCCGGTCTCGATGCAGGCTGCCAGGATCTGCGAATAGGTGAACCCCGCGACCATATCGAACATCGCCCGCGCGCGTCGCTGGGCAATCGGCCGGGTGAGCGGGAAGCGGGCGGCAAAGTCCTGAAAACGCGGTGATGCGAGCAGCCGGTTGCGCCGGTCGATCCACCATCCGCGCCAACCGAGAGTATTCTTGTCGGGCGATTTCATATGTCCACTTTTGTGGACACCTGATAGCCTGCCGTCAATTGGAGGAATGAAGTTCGATGCAAGTGAGACGCCCAAGCCCGGACAGAGGGTCGGTGCAAGCGCGCGGCGTGGTCGTGATCGGCGGCGGGATCGGCGGGCTCGTCAGCGCGGCTTTGCTCGCGGCAAAGGGCTGCGATGTCACCCTGATAGAGGCAGCGGCCGGTCCCGGCGGCAAATTGCGCACGGTGATCTCAGGCGGCGCGGCGATCGACGGCGGACCAACCGTGTTCACCTTGCGCCGCGTGTTCGAGGATGTTTTCGCGGCATGCGGGGCCGATCTGGCGGATCATGTCACGATGCAGCCGGCCACCACGCTCGCCCGCCACGCCTGGGGAGACGCGCGGCTCGATCTGTTTGCCGATCCGGCGCGAAGCGAAGCCGCCATCGGCGATTTTGCCGGCCCCGCAGAAGCGCGCGGTTACCGCGCCTTTCGCGCCGAATCGCAGCGCCTGTTCGAAGCGCTCGACCGGCCGTTCCTCCATGGCAGCAAGACCAATCCCTTGACGCTGGGCTGGCGCATGGGCGCGCGCGGCTTGCCCGATTTCGTCAACTTGCGCCCGTTCACCACGATGGCGCGCGCGCTGGGCGGCTATTTCAAGGATCCGCGCCTCCGGCAATTGTTTGGCCGCTATGCCACGTATTGCGGGTCCTCCCCGTTCCAGTGCCCGGCCACGCTGATGCTGGTCGCGCATGCCGAGGCCAGCGGGGTGTGGCTGATCGATGGCGGGATGCACCGGCTGGCGCTGGCGCTCGAGGCGCTGGGCCGCAGCCAGGGCGTGCGCTTTCGCTATAATGCGCCGGTGCGCGAGATCGTGGTCGAACGGGGCCGCGCGGCGGGCGTGGTGCTGGCCAGCGGCGAACGGATCGCGGCCGGATCGGTGGTGTGCAACGCCGACGCTGCCGCACTTGGCGCCGGGCACTTGGGCGAAGCCGCCCGCCGCGCCGCCAGCCCGGTCCCGGCGCGCCGCCGCTCGCTGAGCGCGATGGTGTGGACCGCCAGCGCCCGCACCAGCGGCTTTCCGCTCACGCGCCACAACGTGTTCTTTTCCGATGACTACGCCGCCGAATTCGCCGCGCTCGCCGCCGGGCGGCTGGCCGATGCGCCCAGCGTCTATATCTGCGCGCAGGACCGCGATAGCGCCGGTGCCGCGCCCGGGGGCGCAGAACGTATTCAGATCATCGTCAACGCTCCGGCGATTGGCGATGGCGCGGGCTTCAGCGCGGCCGAGATCGCCGCCTGCCAGCGCCAGATGCTGGACACCGTCGCGCGGTCAGGGCTTTCGCTCGATCTCGAACCGGGGGCCGTGCTCACTACGCCATCCGAATTTGCCGGGCTTTTTCCCGCGACCGGCGGCGCGCTCTATGGCGCGGCTTCGCATGGCTGGGCGGCATCGTTCCAGCGGCAGGGCAGCCGCACGCGCATTCCGGGGCTTTATTGCGCAGGCGGCAGCACCCATCCCGGCGCGGGCGTGCCGATGGCGGCGCTTTCCGGCCGGCTTGCCGCCCATTGCCTGCTGCAGGATCAGGCCGCCCAGCGCCCGGCGCAATGGCGCATCGGCAATCTTCCCCGGCCAGCGAACCTCGAACCCGCCAAATAAGCGCTATTGCGGCGATGCCGCGAATTGGCGGATGAGCACGGCGACGTCGGCGGGGCGCTCTTCGTGCGCGAGGTGTCCCAGCGCGGCGAGCCGGGTGACGCGCGCGCCGCCGATCAGCGCCGCCGCCTCATGGGCGTTTGCCAGCGGGATCGCCGCATCGGCTTCGCCGTGCACCAGCAGCAGCGGGGCCTTGAGGCGCGGCAGATCGCGCTTCAGCGCGGCCAAATCCCAATCCGCCATCATCGTGATCGCGCCCGCGCAATGCCCCGGCGTGGCAAACAGCCGTTCGTAGTAGCCAGCGCCCTCGGCATCGATCTGCGAGCCGGTGCTGCGCGCGAGAAACCGCGCCGTCTCGCCCGGCCGCCGCGCGATCCCCGCGAAGAAATGCGGCGCGAACGGATTGACGAACAGCAGGCGCGCCAGCGTGGGAAACAGCTTTGCCGCCAATCCCGGAAACGGCAATAGCGCGGCGTTGAGGCCAACGATGCTGCGCGGGCTGACAACATCGTCCAGCGCCATGCGCAGGGCAATCGCCGCGCCTGCGGAATGGCCGACGACATGGATCGGCGCAAGATCCAGCGCTTTGAGCAATTTGCCGAGTTCGCGCGCCATGGCAGACATCGTCAATCCGCCCAGCGGACGCCCGGTGGTGAAGCCATGGCCCGGCAGATCGGGGGCGACGACGATGAAATCGGCCGCCAGCAATGGTGCCAGCGCGCGCCAGCTGTGGGTGGCAGCGCCGGTGCCATGGAGCAGGAGCAGCACCGGCTTGCCGCTATCCTCACGCCCGCTATCCTCAGGCCCGAAGACCTGCACATGCCAGCGCAGCCTGCCGCTTTCGACAAAGCGGCTGCGCGCGCGGCTTGGCCAGTCGCGCCCTTCGGCGTCCCAGCGCGGCGTCTGGCTCATGAAGGGGCCGAGGCCTTGACCGCAGCGTGCATCGTCGCCGCATCGGCGCGCGGCAGCGGCAGATAGCGGGCACGCATGGCCGCTGCCAGCGCCGCGCCTTCGGGCCGAGGGCGCACCGAGATATCGACAAAGGCAGAGGCGATATTGGCATTGCCCATCGCCCGCGCCGCCGCCTCGGCATCGGACTGGGCGAGCGCGCGCACCGCGCTGCCATCGGCGGCGATATTGGCGCGGCCATCGGTCAGGATCACCACGAACGGGGTCTTCCCCCGCGCGCGGGCCACTTCCGCCAGCTCGCGCGCCGCGTTCAACCCGGCGGCCAGCGGCGTCCCCCCGCCGCCCGGCAGCTCGGCCAGCGAGCGCCGAGCGCGGGCCAGCGAGCGGGTCGGCGGCAGCAGCAGCTCGGCCACCACCCCGCGAAACGCCACCAGCGCAACTTCGGCGCGCTTTACGTAAGCTTCGGCAAGCAAGAGCTCGACCGCGCCCTTGGCCTCGGCCAGCCGGGTGAGCGCGGCCGAGCCCGAGGCATCGACGGCAAAGATCGTCAGCGCCTGCGCGCGCGTTTCGAAGCGGCGCACGCGCAGATCATCGCGGCGCACCGACACCCGCCCCGCGCTGCCGCGCACTTTTTGCCAGGGGGCCGCCGCGCGCAAAGTATCGATCAGGCTCAATCGCACCCCGCCGCCGGGCACACCCGCGCGCGCGCCCATCGGCCGCCCCCGCGCATTCGATTTGCGCCGCTCGCCCGCCCCGCTCGCGCGTGTCGCGGCGCGCCCGCGCCCCGCCGCGATCCGCGCCAGCACATCCTTGGGCAAAGCCGCCAGCGCGGCGGCCAGCACCATGTCTTCGGGCGGCATCGGCTCGCTCTGCTCCTCGTCGCCCTGATCGGATTCGGGCGGCGGCGGCGGCTCTTGCGCTTCGCCGGGAGGCTCAGGTTCTGGCGCGGGTTCCGGCGCCGCCATCGGCACCCGCGTGGCGCGAGGCGCATAGACCAGCCGCGCCGCCAGCGCCGCGTCTTCTTCATCAATCGCATCGCGCCCGGCCAGCAGCGCCGCAGCACGCGCGGCGCGCAAGGCGAACAGCGGCGCGCGGGCGGAATCGATGCCCAGCGCGGCGGCGGTTGCGGCCAGCACTTCGAGGATCTGCGGCGAAGGCGCGGCAAAGGGGTGCATGTCACCTTGCTGCGGGTTCCAGCCGTCCCACGGCGTTGGCTCCCACCGGCCCTCATGGCCACCTAAAATTCGGACATGATCCTG
>NZ_CAMBTS010000003.1 GCF_945870625.1 Novosphingobium sp. Chol11
GCAAAGGCAAAGTCGATCGGGGTGCTGCCCTTGGGCAACTGAAACAGCGCACCCTTGGGGGTGAAGGCGAAAATCCGATCCTGATAGATCGCCATCTTGGTATGTTCGAGCAGCTCATCGGGATCGTGGCTGCCTTCGAGAATTTCCACCAGATCGCGCAGCCAGCCGACTTGGCCATCGGGCTTCTGCTTGTTTTTGTAGGCCCAATGCGCGGCCAGCCCGAATTCGTTGGTCTGGTGCATCTCCCCGGTCTTGATCTGCACTTCCACGCGCATCGCGTTGTCATAGATCAGCGCGGTGTGCAGGCTTTTGTAGCCGTTCATCTTAGGCGTGGAGATGTAGTCCTTGAACCGGCCCGGGATCATCTGCCAGGTGCGGTGGAACACGCCGAGCGCCTTGTAGCAGTCATCTTCGGTCTCGGTCCGCACGCGAAACGCCATGATGTCGGTAATCTGTTCAAAGCTGACATGGCGCTCCGCCATCTTGCGCCAGATCGAATAGGGATGCTTCTCGCGCCCCGAAACCTCGACCTTCAATCCCGCCTCGGCCAGCGCCTGCTTGATCGCCAGGGCGATTGAGCCGACTTGCGCGCCCGCCTCGCTGCGGATTGCCGCCAGCCGCCCGGTGATCGTGGCATAGCCGTCGGGCTCCAGCTGCTCGAAGGCGAGGAGCTGCATCTCGCGCATGTACTCATACATGCCCACCCGCTCGGCCAGCGGAGCGTAGATCTCCATCGTCTCGCGCGCGATGCGCAGCCGTTTCTCTCCGCTTTTAATGTAATGCAGCGTGCGCATGTTGTGCAGCCGGTCGGCCAGCTTGACTAGGAGCACGCGCAAGTCTTCGCTCATCGCCAGCAGGAACTTGCGCAGGTTCTCCGCCGCGCGCTCATTGTCGCTCATAGTCTCGATCTTCGAGAGCTTCGTCACCCCGTCGACCAGCCGCGCCACTTCGGGGCCGAACAGACGCTCGACCTCCTCCACCGTGGCCAGCGTGTCCTCCACCGTATCGTGGAGCAGCGCGGTAATGATCGTTTCCTGATCGAGCTTCAGTTCGGTCATCAGCCCGGCGACCTCGACCGGATGCGAAAAGTAAGGATCGCCACTGGCGCGTTTTTGGGAGCCGTGCTTCTGCACAGTGTAGACATAAGCCCGGTTCAGCATCGCCTCGTCCGCATCCGGATCATAAGCGAGCACCCGCTCGACAAGTTCGTACTGGCGCAGCATCAGCACCATAGATGGGCGGAGCGCAGCGGTCTCGGCAAGGAGAATCCCGGGCAATCAGCAATTCTTTCATGGAAGTGTGGTTATTGCGAGGCCGGAAGGACACGGATCGGGCGATGAACAATGGTGCGCGCGGGCTGAAAGTGCTGTTCGAGGCGGTGCGCCGGGGCGATTGGCCGGGGGCAGAACGCGCGCGCGTCTATGCCGCGATGATCCTGCTCGCCTATTTGCCGATGATCGCCAAAGTCTATGGCGAGGCGACTGGCAAAGTCGGCAGCGATTTTCTGGCGTTCTGGGGCGCAGGGCGGCTGATCGTGCAGGGTGTACCTGCGCAGGTCTATAACCTGGCCGCCGAGCAGGCTGCGCAAGGCCAGAGCGGCACCGGTCAACTCGTGGCCTAGGTCAGCCCGCCGCCATTCCTGTTCGTCGCTGCGCCGCTCGGATTGATGTCCTATCCCGCCGCGTGGCTGGCCTTTGCCGCAATCGGCTGGGGCATCTGGTTTGCGGTTTCGCGCCATGCCGCGCCGCGCGGGCTGGTGCTGGCAGTGCTGGCGTTCCCCGGTGCCTATCTGGCCGCCAGCCACGCCCAAACCGGGTTTATCACCGGGGCGCTGCTGGTGGGCGGCGTGCTGCTTCTAGGGCGCAGGCCGTGGCTGGCAGGCGCTTTGTTCGGCGCGCTCGTCATCAAGCCGCATCTGGCGCTCATGGTGCCGCTGTGGCTGCTGGCCGGGCGGCAATGGCGCGCGCTGGCGGGCGGAGCGCTCAGCGCTGCGCTGCTGTGCCTCGCGTCGCTGGCCGCTTTCGGGTGGCAAACCTGGGCGGCATGGCCGCAAGCCTTCGCCGTCAGCCGCGAATTGATGGCGCAGGGCAGCGCCGCCGAATTCTGGCTGCGCATGTGCACGCCCTATGCGGCCTTGCGCCTGTTTGCCGGGCCCGGCGGCGCGCTGGCGGGGCAAGCTGTGCTGACGCTGCTGTGCGCCGTATTGACCATGCTGGCATGGCGGCGCACCCGCGATGCACAGGCCACCGGTGCGATCATGCTCGCCGCCACCGCGCTCGGCTCGCCCTATCTGTTCAGCTATGATCTGCCATTTTTGATCCAGCCCGTGATGTGGATTGCTGGGCAAGCGCTCGCCGGGAGTTGGCGCGCATGGGAAAAGCCCGCGATCATCGTCTTATGGCTATCCCCCCTTGCCACCCGCGCGCTGGCGCTGCCGCTGGGTATCAACCTCATGCCTTTGGCCGCCGCCGGGTTGGTTGCGCTCGTGTGGATGCGGCTACCAAATGCGAGCGGCAAGCTATCCTTGGCCAGCGAACTTGATTAGTGACCGCCGGCACGACCGCGTTTGATTGCCAACCTACCCTAGCCGATGAGACGGTGCGCCTGCGTCCGTTGCAGCCGCCCAAAAGGCCATCCGATTCCGATCTCGTCTTGGCAAGTCAGGCTCGATATCCAGCTTAACGCCCTATTTGGCGGATCAATTCCGCCGTCAGGTATAGTCGGCGCGGCACGGCATCTAGCGAGACATACTCCGCATCGCCGGTGTGATAGCCATAGCCCGGCAGACCGAGAGCCTCGATCACCGGCACGCCTGCTAACGCGGCATAGCCCGCATCGGTGCCGCCGCCCCAACGATCTTTCACCTCGATCGCCGCCCCAAGATCGGCATAAATCGCGCGCGCGCGGTCGATCAGCAGATTGCCTGCCGAGGTTGCGGTGAATGGCGGCCGGTTCACCCTCACCTCCACGGAAACCTGCGCTCCCGCCAAAGTCGGCAGCGCCAGCCTCTTGGCTATCTCGCTGCGAAACGCATCGATATCGGTGACGCTCGCCGTGCGTAGATCGCCGCTGAGCACCACACTGTCGGGGATGATATTGCGCGCCGGGCGCTGCTGGTTGATCACTGTCCAGTTGAAACGCTGTTTGCCTGGGCCCAGATCAAGATCTTTGGTCTTACGGATCACCTCGGCGGCTTCGACCAGCGCATTGATGCCCTGTTCGGGCGAAACGCCGGCATGCGCGGACTTGCCGGTGATCGTGACAATGACGGTGTTCGTACCCGATGTGCCGCGCAGAAAGGTTTCAGCAATGCCTGTCGGCTCGAACGAGAGCACCGCATCTTTGCCGCGCGCCAGTTCGGTGATGATCGCGCCGGAGCCCTTCGATCCGGTTTCCTCATCCGGGTTGATGGCAATGGTCAGCGTCTTGAAATCTCTCGGCCCGAGCAAGGCAAGCGCGTGAAGAATCACGGCAAGGCCCCCTTTGTCATCCGCAATTCCCGGACCATAAGCCCGCGCGCCCTCCAGCCGGAACGGTGCACGGGCCAGCGCGCCGCGCTGATAGACCGTATCCATATGCCCGATCAGCAGCAGGTTTCCGCGCCCGGTGCCCGCCATCCGCGCCACGAGAATATCGCCGACTGTGCCGGGCAAAGGCTTGATCCGCTCGACATTTGCACCAAGTGCCGCGAATCGGGCGCCGAGATAGTTCGCCGCTGCAGCCAAGCCTTCCGCATCGCCCGAACCAGTCTCGATATTGACCAGTTGTTCAAGCGTCGCCGTCAATTGGGATACTTGCGCCCCGGCAGCATCAAGCAATGCCTTGTCAGGTGCAGCGCGCGCGGGGTTTGCCAGCAAAACTGCAACTATCAGGGCAATGCGGCGCATGATGTTTCCCGGAATTATGTAAAGTATCTGTCGCCAGCCAGTAAGCGCTGACTGGGGTTCACCAATCCGTAGACCACCTCTAGCGGATATCCGCCAGAATGAATGAGATCGCAACTCCCAGCATTACAATCGCAAAGACCCTGCGAACAAGCTTGGTGCGCGCCGGATCGCTGACCCACCGATTAGCTTTGCTCCCTGCCAGAACGATAGCAAGGTGTATCGTCGTCGCGATCGTCGCACTGATTAGCGAGAAAGCCAACGCCGCACTGATGCCCAAGGTTGCCCCGCGCATGAATTCCGGCGCGACGACCAGAAAGAAAATGTAAGCCTTGGGGTTGAGCAAATTGATCATCGCGCCGGTCAAAAAGGAGTGGCGGGCGGTATCACTGCGGCGCGGACCTTGCGCATTCTCCTCGGCACCCCGCCACGCCTCAATCGCGAGCCAAACCATCATCGCCGCACCCGCGACCCGCAGGCCATTCCATAGCTGCGGCGCGGTCTGCAAGAGTGCCGCGAGCCCCAGTGCGGCGAGCACGCCATTGCACAGCAGCCCCAGAGCGACACCTCCTACCGCCGCCAGACCAGACCGTCGTCCTTCGGTCGCGGCAAGGCCGGCAAGCCACGCCATGTTGGGACCGGGTGTTAGCTCGATCAGCAAAACAGCGAGTGCAAAACCAAGGTAATCCAGAGCGCGCTGCCCTCCGTGCGACTGCCGCTAAGGCGTTATCCCAACACCGGCGCATGCGGCGCGCTGCCTGTCGGCAGCAGTCCGGCAAACCTGGGATCGGGAAAGACCTCGACATACCGCTCATAGGGCACAAATCCCTGCCCCATATAGAACGGCAGCGCCCGGGCGTCGTCGAGCGTGCAAGTATGCACCCACACCCGCTCGATCCCCGTAACCCACGCCAGTTGCAGGGTCCGCCGCATCAGCCACTTGCCCAGACCTTTGCCAGTCGCGCCGGGGATCAGCCCAAAAAACGCGATCTCACTCTCGCGGTCCACGCGGAAATCCAGCTCCAACATGCCCACTTCTACACCCGCGCGATCGACCACGGCATAAAGCTGCACCCGGGGATCATGGATGATCTCCGCCAGTTCCGCATCGCCCAGCACCAGCCGCGACCACCAGATCCACGGCGCGCCAACCCGGCGATAGAGCATGCGGTATTTCTCGGGCGCGGTGTCTTTCCAACGCACCAATTGCACCGGCACATCCTGCTCGGGCACCAGCCGCGTAAGCCCTTGCGGTGCCTCCAGCATTTCCAACGCGGTCACCACACAGGGCAGATCGCCCGGCGCAATCGCATGAGACCCGGCGGCGAGCGGTGTTACATGGTCGGGGATCATCACAGCGCCAACCGGAGCTCAGGTCCACACTGCCTCTGGCGGAAGGCTCATCAGGATCGCATCGATATTGCCCCCGGTCTTGAGGCCGAACAGCGTGCCCCGGTCATACACCAGATTGAACTCGGCATAGCGGCCGCGCCATTCGAGCTGCTGCAGCTTGTCTTCGGGGGTCCAGGCCATGTCCATGCGCCGCCGCACCAGACGCGGGTAAACATTCAAGAACGCTTCACCAACATCGCGCGTAAATGCAAAATTCGCCTCGAACGCAGCGCTGTCCGGGCATTCGAGGTGATCGTAGAAAATCCCGCCAACGCCGCGATGAACCTTGCGGTGGGGAATGTAGAAATACTCGTCCGCCCATTTTTTAAAGCGCTCATAGTAATCTGCGCCATGGCGATCGCATGCGGCCTGGTAGGCGGCATGGAAATCGGCGGTATCTTCGGCATAGGGCAGCGGCGGATTAAGGTCGCCGCCTCCGCCAAACCAGGCCTTGCTGGTGACCAGAAACCGGGTGTTCATGTGGACAGCGGGCACATGCGGGTTGGCCATATGCGCCACCAGACTGATGCCTGTCGCGGAAAATCCGGGGTTCTCGGCATCTGCGCCGTTGATCGATGCGGCAAAGGCAGGATCGAAGCTGCCGTGAACGGTCGAGACATTGACCCCGACTTTCTCGAACACTTTGCCCTTCATCAATCCTTGAACGCCGCCGCCCCCATCAGCCTCGGCATCGCCGTCCTGCACCCGGTTCCAGCGGGTGAAGGCGAACGCAGCGTCGCTCCCGGCCTCGCGTTCGATCGCCTCGAACTCGGCGCAAATGCGGTCCCGCAAGCTTTCAAACCATGCGCGTGCGCGCGCCGAGCGTTCGTTGATGTCCGTCATGCGCATGCTCTTGCCAAGCCGGAGCCGATCCGGCAAGAGCAAGAAATGGTTCCCGTTTCGTTCGCCCCATTCGGCTTCGCCAACCGCGAGTTTGCGCTAGGCCCTGCGCGCGCGCTGTATTGGGCGGAGGAGCGCGCGCTGCTGGTCGCCGATCTCCATCTTGAAAAGGCCAGCTACTTTGCCAGCTACGGCCAGATGCTACCCCCTTATGACAGCCGCGAAACGCTCAGCCGCGTGGCGCGGGCGCTCAAGGCTTCGGGCGCGCGCCGGGTGTTCTGTCTCGGCGATAATTTTCATGACAGCGGCGGGCCAGACCGGCTTGAACCTGAAGCGGCGAGCATGCTCCGCGTTCTCGCCAGGCTGGTCGATTGGGTGTGGATTACGGGCAATCACGATTGCAAGAATGGCAAAGCGCCGGGCAATTACCTACGCGAACTTGATGTCGCCGGAGTGATCCTGCGCCACGAAGCCAACCCCGGCGAAGTGCGGCCAGAGCTCTCGGGCCATTTCCATCCACGGCTGCGGATCAACGCGCGCGGCCGCCATATCGCGCGGCCCTGCGCGGTAACGAGCGAGAGCAAGCTCATTCTGCCCGCGTTCGGCGCGTTTACCGGCGGAATGGACGCTGCAGACCCGGCGATCACCGACGCGATGCAACCGGCGCAAGCGATCGACGCGCTAGTCCCTGCGTCAGGGCGGCTGGCGCGATTTGCGCTGTGGCGTGCTCCGCATGGCATGCAAACCGCCGCAAAGCTGGCGTGCGCATGATCTTGCCTTGATCATCTCGGGGCATGGTCCCATCTGTTAACCTTCGCGCTTTATCTACAAGTGCTTTATGGTAAGAGCGCTTGAGTCCGCGCCGCGCGTGCGCGTTCGTTTCGTCGATCATGTCAACAATTCCAGGAGAGAGCACAATAGCTACCCCACCCCGGCGCAGTATGGCGCCCCCCATCAAGAGCGGACCCCGCTACAACACGCTCATTGTCTCGCCAAAAGTGCGCGTTATCGATGAGAATGGCGAAAATATCGGTGTGATGTACACCCGAGAAGCGATCGAACAGGCGGCCGAAGTCGGTCTCGACCTTGTTGAAGTGTCGCCGAACGCCGATCCGCCGGTCTGCAAATTTCTTGATGTCGGCAAATTCCGGTACGAGGCGCAGAAAAAGGCCAACCTCGCCCGCAAAAGCCAAAAGACGCAGGAGATCAAAGAGATCAAGATGCGCCCCAACATCGACGATCACGACTATGACACCAAGATGCGCAGCGTGACCAAATTCCTTGAAGAGGGCGACAAGGTCAAACTCACGCTCCGGTTCCGCGGGCGCGAGCTTGCGCACCAGCAGCTGGGCATGAACCTTTTGCGCAAAGTGCAGGAAGATGTCGCAGAGATCGCCAAGATCGAAGCCTTTCCCCGCATGGAAGGCCGCCAGATGCTCATGGTGCTCGCACCTAAGTAACACTCCGAATTGATCTCTTCATAACAAGGGCGCGCCTCACCAGCGCGCCCTTGTTTGTTCGATCCGCGGGCTGCGGATGATGTGGCAATTGTGCACCTGCGAGCACTTTTCTTGGCAGCGGCGCTTCAAAGGGTTGACCTCCTTTGCCGCCTGCGCAATTGAGCTTTTGTCCGGGGTTGATCAGTCTCCGTGCCAAGCGCGATTGAAAGTGCGGGCACAGGAAAGGCAGACGGCTCGGAAGCAGGACGGAATATCGCTCTTTATTGTTGGAGGATATTCATGCGTACTTCTTTTCTTGGCCTCGCTTTGGCACTGGCCGCCGCCACCCCTGCTTTTGCAGATGAAGCTGCTCCCCCCAAAGATGTCACCGTAACCGGCAGCGTCACGCTGATCTCCGATTATCGGTTCCGCGGCGTCTCTCAATCAGACAAAGGTCCGGCAATTCAAGGCGGTATCACCGTCGCGCACAAAAGCGGCGCTTATGTGGGCATGTGGGCTTCGAACCTTGCCGGTTGGGGCCAGTTCGGCGGCGCCAACATGGAACTCGATTTGATCGCAGGTTATGCCAGAACGTTCGGAAGCGCCACGGTCGACGTCGGCGTCACCTGGTACATGTATCCGGCCGGCTCGGACTTTACCGACTTCGGTGAGCCTTACGTGAAGGTCAGCGGCATGGTCGGGCCGGTCAAGCTCCTGGCAGGCGTTGCTTATGCACCCAAGCAACAGGCTCTTGGCCAGTGGTACAACACCGGCGCATCCAATGGCACGGGCATCCCGGATCGCCCTAATGCTGCCTATGACAACCTCTATGTCTGGGGCGATGTCTCGGGCGGCGTGCCGAACACCCCGATCACGCTCAAAGCGCACCTCGGTTACTCGAGGGGCAACCCCGGGCTCGGGCCAAATGGCACCAGCGTCGCACCGACTGGCAAGTACTTCGATTGGCTGGTCGGCGCCGATGTTGCCGTTTATGGACCGCTGACGGTGGGCGTGGCCTATGTCGACACCGACATTACCAGAGCCGGTTCGGCTTATCTGCTGCCGAATTTCTCGTCGACCAAGAACGGCTCGTCGATCTCCGACTCCAAAGTGCTCGTTTCGATCACGGCCGCATTCTAACCAGCCGCAAACAGTGGCGGCTTCGGCATAAACCGGGGCCGCCACTGCCACGCGAGCGGTTGAGAACGCCCCCTTCCCCCGCCCCCGCCCGCTCTGCTAGGCCCGGGCGACAAAATGCGGGGGCGACAAACATCACATGAATTCGCGTTCAATCGCCCTTGCCGTCGGGCCACTCGGCTTTATCGCCACGCTCCTGCTCGCCGCGCCTGCGGGCATGCCGCTGACTGCTTGGCAAACGGCGGGCCTTGTCTGGTGGATTGCCGTCTGGTGGATGACCGAGGCACTGCCGCTATCGGCCACCGCGATGTTGCCGTTCATCGTGCTGCCGCTCATCGGTGTCACCGATGCCAACAAGACCGCCTCGGCCTATTATTCTCCCATCATGTTCCTGTTCATCGGCGGCGCATTTCTGGCGCTGGCGATCGAGCGCACCGGGCTGCACCGCCGCCTAGCGCTGGCGATGCTGGCGCGCGCGGGCTCGAGCCCGGCGCGGCTGCTGTTTGCAGTGATGGCTGCCACCGCCACGATCTCGATGTTCATTTCGAACACCTCGACCGCGCTCATCATGATGCCGATGGCGCTGGCCATCCTTGCCTCGGGCGGGGTTAAACCGGGCGAGACGAATGGCATGGCGGGCGCATTGCCGATGGGCGTCGCCTTTGCCGCCACGCTAGGCGGCTATGGCACGATCGTCGGCACACCCACCAATGCCATCGCCGTCGCCCTGCTTGATCGCACGCTGGGGGTGAAGATCAGCTTCATCGAATGGTCGCTGTTCGGCCTGCCGGTGGTCCTCATCGGGTTGCCGCTCGCCGCGTGGATCATTGCCAGTGTCCACGCTTTGCGCGATGATACCTTCGATCCCGAAGCAGCCCGCGGCGCCATCGAACATTCGGTCAGCTGGACCGTGCCTGAGCGACGCTTGGTCCCAGTCTTCGCGCTGGCCGTTGCCGCCTGGGTAACGCTGCCGCTCACGCAGACGCTCTTTCCCAAAGGCGGACTGACCGATGGCACAATCGCCGCCATTGCCGGGCTTGTGCTATTCGTGCTGCCCGATGGCACCGGGCGCGCGATGCTCACCTGGAAAGAGGCGAACCGCGCACCGTGGGATGTGGTGCTCATGTTCGGCGGCGGGCTCAGCCTCGCCATGGGCATGGACGCCTCCGGGCTCAGCGATTGGCTGGGCACGGCGATGCTCCCCCTTGCCGCCGTGCCGCTGCCGATTGTCGCGCTGGTGCTGGTCGCGTTCGTCATCGTCGTCACTGAATTTGCCAGCAACATCGCGGCTGCCAGCGGGATCATGCCTGTCGTCGCGGCGCTGTGCGGCGCGCTCAATGCCGATCCCATCCTGCTGGCGCTGCCTGCCGCGCTCGCCGCGAGCTGGGGTTTCATGCTTCCAGCGGGGACCGGGCCGAATGCCTTGGCATGGAGCACCGGGCATATCGCCATGCCGCGCGTGCTGCGCGCCGGATTGATGTTCGATCTGGCAGGCGCGGTGCTGATCGTTGCTGTGGTCTGGGGCATGGCCTGGCTGATGCGCGCGCTGATCTGAACCGCGCTGGACACAGCGGCGCGCCTGCGCCACCATCACGATCAAGGGGGCGCTGATGGAACCAGAGGCCAACGTTTCCGCCTTCAGCAAGGGCGCAAGCAACGTACTTGGCTCGCCTCTGCGCGTGCTTTCGGGCACTCTGATCTTTGTCGCCTCGCTGTTCTGCATGTCCACGCTGGGCTATATGAGCGCCGGATGGCCGCTAGGCGATGCCGCCTACATGGTAGTGCTCACGATCTTCTCGGTCGGCTATGGCGAGGTCCGCCCGATCGACAGCACTTTTCTGCGGCTGCTGACAACCGCCACCATCGTGCTCGGCTGCACCGGAATGATCGTGCTGACCGGCGCGCTGGTGCAAGTATTCACGCTGTTTCAGTTCCGCCAGCTCTTGGGGATGGGCAAGATGCAAACCGATATCGACAAGCTCAAGGACCATGCGATCATCTGCGGTTATGGCCGCATCGGCATCCAGCTCGCCCGGGCGCTCACCGAAGCGCGCCATCCCTTCCTTATTGTGGAACGCAATCCGCTCAAAGCCGACGATGCCAAGGCGCACGGCTATCTTGCCCTGGTAGGAGAGGCCACGCACGAGGAAACCCTAAAACAAGCAGGCATCCTGCGCGCCCGCGTGCTTGCCTCGGTCTTGCCCGATGATGCCGCCAATGTGTTCATCACGCTTTCGGCGCGCAGCCTCAATCCGCAACTGCAGATCATCGCGCGCGGCGAAGCCCCGACCACCGAGCGCAAGCTGTTTCAGGCAGGCGCCGACAAAGTGGTGATGCCGACGCATATCGGCGCGGAGCGGATCACCGAACTCATCCTCTTTCCCGCCACTGACAAGATCATGCACGATGCCGAACATATCTCGGACGCGCGGCGTTTCTTGCACGATCTCGGCCTCGATGTCGAAGTCGTCACCGCGGCCCCCGGCGGCGCGCTGACCGGTGGCAGCGTCGGCGAAGCCGAACGACGCGGCAACAGCGCCTTCTTCATCGTCCAGATCGACCGCGCGAACGGCCAATCGATCCCGCACCCCGGCGAAGATGTCGGCATAGAACCCGGCGACGCCGTGATGCTCGTGGTGCGCGGCAGCCGCCTTGCCGCCGGCGCAATCTTCAACGCCCCCGCCCGCCCGGTAAAGCACGGGCGGGCGTATCTGGGATAACCACCCGCACCCCGGCGAAGGCCGGGGGCGCGCCGCCTTACCCATGCGCCCCAAAGTAGTTCGCAATCGCCGCCGCCACGCGCAAGTTCAGCGCCTGCGCCCGCTCGATCGGGTCGATGAAGCGCGTCCGGATCGCGCCGTAGCCGTCGGTGCGCTGGTCAGGATAATCGGTCGGTTCGGTCACGGCGAAATCCTCGATTTCGGGCTCGACCACCGGATAGGCGCGGCGCAATTGCGCCAGCGCATCGTCCACGCGCAGCGACAGCACCATTTCGAGCACATCGTCGCGGCTGACATCGTTCGAGCGCGAGAACGGCGGCACCTGCACTGCGCGCAGGAACATATGCATCAGCAGCGCCATCCGCACTGCCTGCAACAGCCCGATGCTGCGCCGCTGATCATCCAGCGTCGCATCGCGCGCCTCTGCCGCTCCCGGCACCATCCCGAGCAGCCGGTGCAGCTTCATCCAGTCCACCCGCAGCCGCGAAGCAAGCCGTCGAAACACCCCCGCGCGGTCGTCCTTGGCAAGGTACTCGGCGAGCGCAAGGCAGGCGTTCTCGAGCGCAGTCTCGGTGCCCCGATAAGGCCGGCTGGCCCAGTATGCCGAATTGAACAGCTCGCCAAAGCTCGCCACCGTCTTGATCGAGGCGATGCCATTGGCCGCGCGCAGCAGCCGCACCAGCTGGCTGCCCCGCTCCGAACGGCCGAGCAATTCGGCCACCGCTTCGATTTCCTCGCCCGCCGCCGTGCCCGCGCCTGCGATCACATTCACCGGATAGCCGATCTGCTGGAGCACCGCGTTGTGCGGGATCGCGCGGATCTGGCGCAGGCTCATGGTGCGGTCTGCGCCCACATCCGATTGGCGGCGCGAAACCCGGCTGCCGGTTCCTTTGAGCATGCCAAGGCCGAACGCCGTCACCGCGCGGGCATACGTCATGCTTTCCAGATGCTCGCGCTGCACCCGCCGGATCGAGCGATAGAAATCAAGGCTAAGATCGGTGCGGTCGTAGAACGGATCTTTGGCGGTCTCCGCGTGGAGCGCCATTTCCGCCTCGACGATCCGCGTCAGCGTGGCCAGCGCCAACGCATCGTTGCGGAAAAACAGGTAGCCGTCGCCGCCCTGAAAGCTCGCCTCGGGCTCGATGGCGATCTCTGCCCGGGCAAAGCGCCCGCGCGCCCAGCGGCTGAGCGGCCAAGTCAGCCGGTCCATAAAGCCCGAAGGATGCGCGCCGCGACCCATGCTTTCGCCGTGGGTATTGAAAATCAGCGCGGCAACATCGTTAAGCCCATTGTTCTTCATCGCATCGGCCAGCCGCCCCTGCAGCCGCTCGATAGCCAGCGCGGCGGGCAATTGCCCCATGAACCGCCCGGCATCGGAAAAGCCGGTCTGCACCGAAACCCGCCCGCGCGCCCGCGCATATGCGCGATACGAATCCTCGGCCAGCAACGCTTCCAAAAAGCGACCGCCATGCTCCAGCGCGGCTTCGGTCTCGAACAGCGGCGAGACATCGACCTTGTCGTCGATCCCCAGTAGCCGCGCGAAATAGAGCGCCGCCAGCACGGTCTGCGGCTGCTCGCATTCGGCGATCAGCATGCGGATCGGTGCATCTGCATCGATATGGTGGAGGATCTGCGCCATCACCAGAAACTGGCGCATCGCGGTCGATGTCTCGATCGCCAGCGCGGCGAAGTTCACCCGCAGCGGCTGCACATCGGCGAGCAGTTCGCGCAGCCGCGAGATCGCGCCCTTGCTCGCCAGATCGAGCGTGCCCTCGGGATCGATCCGGCGGCGCAGCGCATTCAGCAATTGCGACGAGTTCACCCGGAAATGGACCCAACCCATGCCCAGCCCATCGGCGCGCATCGCGGCGGCCAGCGTCGCCAGCGCAATCGCCGCCTCGCCCTCCGCCGTGCGCGCCTCATCCTCAAGCGCTGCAATCATCGGCGCAAGCGAGAGCAGCTTGTTCGGATCATCGGCAGTCAGATGATTCGCCGCTGCCGCCAGTGCGTCGGGCTCGGTCAGCGGCTGCGCAAACAAGGCGGCCATCGCGGCGGCATGCGCCAGCGCGCCGTCAATCGCGTTCAGCAGGCCATGGCCGGGATCAATCGCGCGGAGGGCGGCGGCATAGTTCGCAAGCCGCCGCGCCTTCTCCTGAAGCCGGAACGCAATCGAGGTGGTCCAAGAAATGTCGGTGCGCCCGTCCATGTCATAGCCGACCCATGTCGCAAAGCGGAACGGGAGAGGCCGGAAATCGAGCCAGCGCCCCGGCCAGCGCGTTCGCGCATGGGCCAGCAGCGCGGCATTGATGCGGTCGCGCGCCGTGCCCGCCCGCTCGATCGCGGCGAGGGCCTCGTCATGCTCAAATGCCAGCGTGATCGGCGCGGCCGCCTTTGGCACCATGCACCCCGTTGCCGCCATCGGATCGTCCGCCAGCGCCGCTTCGGCGACCGAATCGGCCTCAAGCGGGCTGAGCAGAAATGTCGGGTGCGCAGTAAAAACCGCATGGAGCAAAGGCTTTTCCCAGCGGCGGCGAAACTCGCCAAAGCTGTCCTCTTCATTCAGGAGCGCGCCGATCCGCGCCAGATTTCCCGCCGGATCGGTCGGCGCGGTCAGCCGCCGCAGCCTCGCCGCGCGCGCTTGCAGCGCTTCGTATTCCAGCTCGCTCACCAGCGCTTCCATCGCCGCCAGATCGAGCGCGCCGCTTTCCAGATCGCGCGATAGATCGTGGCTCAGCTGAAACACCGGATTGAACAGCGGCGTCTCGGCAGTGCGTGCATGAAGCTGCTGCAACCTCTCCCGCAAACCGCTCACTGAGATCATCGCCGCACTCCTACTGGGGGGATTCAACCGCCTTGAAGCGCGGCGGCCGCGCGCGCGGCTTGCTCGATCGCGGCCTCATCGGGGATACCCTTTGGCACCACCCAGCTGCCACCGACGCAAAGCACCGGATCAAACGCCAGCCATTCGGGCGCGCTGGCCAGCGTCACGCCGCCGGTTGGGCAGAACTTGCAAGCGTGAAACGGCCCGGCCAACGCCTTCAAGGCGGCCAGCCCGCCCGATGTCGCCGCCGGGAAAAACTTGAACTGCGTCAGCCCCAGATCAAGCCCGCGCATGATATCGCCCGCATTGGCAATGCCCGGCAGATAGGGGATGCCTGCGGCGACCGCAGCCGCGCCCAGCCGGTCGGTCAGCCCGGGCGAAACGATGAACTCCGCGCCCGCATCGATCGCGGCTTGGAGCTCGTCCGGGTTGGTCACTGTTCCGGCGCCAACAATCGCGCCCTCCACGCCCTTCATCGCGCGGATCACATCGAGCGCGGCGGCGGTGCGCAAAGTCACCTCCAGCACCCGCAATCCCCCCGCCACCAGCGCGTGCGCAATCGGCACGGCGTGCGCCGCATCTTCGATCACCAGCACCGGAATAACCGGCGCGGTGCGCATGATGGATTCTATTGGCGTCATGGCTGCTGCCCCAGAGTTATGGAGGACACAGCCTAACGTGCAAGCCCGGATTGTGCAGCCGCTAACACCGCAAGCGCATAGCTATTCTTGGGGTGGTTCAGTCGCTCAGTTCGGCAAGATCATGGTATTGCCCGCGAAAGAACAGCAATGGCGTGCCTTCGTCGCGCTTGCCGAGCGCTTCCACGGCGCCCACCACCAGCCAGTGATCGCCAATTTCGGTCACCTGTTCGATCCGGCAATCGATCCATGCAATCGCATCTTCAAACACGGGCATGCCCGATGGGCTGTGATCGTGCGCAAGCTCGGCGAATTTGTCGTCGCTGCGCGCGGCAAAGCGGCGGCACAGTTCGAGCTGCTCTGCGCCCAGCACATTCACGCAAAACCGCCCCGCTGCCTCGATCCGCGGCCAGGTGGACGAGCGTTTGTCAGGAAAGAAGCCGACCAGCGGCGGATCGAGCGAAATCGAGGTAAACGAGCCTACCACCAGCCCATGCCGCCGCCCATCAGCCTCAACCGATGTGATGACGCATACGCCCGTGGGATAAGTGCCCAGCACATCGCGGAAGGTTCGGGGATTAATCATGGCCCCGCCCCCGTGAAAGCTTCGTGCCTCCGGGTCAAGCGTCGATCAGGGGTATTGCCGCAAGAACCCGCGCCGCCCATTCCCGGCGACAGATCAGCAGATCGGGCAAGTAGGTATCGGCATTGTTATAGACCAGCGGCGAACCATCCATCCGCGAGACATGCAGCCCCGCGCCCGCCGCCACCGCCACCGGCGCGCAATTGTCCCACTCGAATTGCCCGCCCGAATGCAGATAGATCTCTGCCTCGCCGCGCACCACCGCCATCGCCTTGGCCCCCGCCGATCCCATGGCGATGAGCTCGCCGCCGATCATCTCGGCCACCGCCACCGCCTCGCGCGCGGGCCGCGTCCGGCTGACCATCAAGCGCGGCACATCGGCCATCGGCGGCAAAGCGGGCGGCGCTATGCTATCGAGCAGAATGCCCAGCGCGGGCAGCGCAACCGCGCCCAGCGACGCCTTGCCGCTCACTGCCAGGCCGATATGCACCGCCCAGTCGTTGCGCCCTTCGCCATATTCACGCGTGCCATCGAGCGGATCGATGATCCACACCCGCTCCTTGTCCAGCCGCGCGGGGGTGTCCTTGGTTTCTTCTGACAAGACACCATCAGCGCCGCGATATGAGGCTATTTGCGCCATCAGCCAGGCATTGGCGCGCGCATCGCCCTCCGCGCCAAGCGCCTTGCCTTCGAGCACGCCGCCACTGCGCAGGTCCATCAATATCCGCCCCGCCCCCTCGGCCAGAAAGCGGGCTAATTCGATGTCGTTCATCATATGGTTGGTGACCATTCGCCGATGATCCGCGCCAGGATCCGGTCTGCCGCATCCTCGGGCGTTTCGTTCAAGGTATTGACCCGGATTTCGGAAGCCTCGGGCGCTTCATAAGGGCTGTCGATCCCGGTGAAATTGCGCAAAGTCCCGCTGCGGGCTTTTTTGTAAAGCCCCTCCACATCGCGCCGCTCGGCCTCTTCCAAGGGGGTGTCGACATAAACCTCGATGAAATCGCCCTCGCCCATCATGGTGCGCACCATGTCGCGCTCGGCGCGAAACGGGCTGATGAACGCGGTCAGCACGATCAGGCCCGCATCGGTCATCAGCTTGGCCACTTCGCCCACGCGCCGGATATTTTCGATGCGATCGGCCTCGGTAAAGCCCAGATCCTTGTTCAGCCCATGGCGCACATTGTCGCCGTCGAGCAGAAAGGTGTGCTTGCCCTCGGCATGCAGCTTGCGTTCGACGATGTTGGCGATGGTCGATTTGCCCGAACCCGAAAGCCCGGTGAACCACACCACGGCGGGCTTCTGCCGCTTCAAACGGGCATGCGCCTCGCGCGTCACGTCGGTCGCCTGCCAATGCACATTCTGCGCGCGGCGCAGGCTGAAGTGCAGCATCCCCGTCGCCACCGTGGCATTGGTGATCTTGTCGATCAGGATGAACCCGCCTAGCGTGCGGCTTTGCGCATAGGCTTCAAAAGCGATTGCCCGGTCGGTGGAGAGCTCCGCCACGCCAATCGCATTCAGCTCCAGCGTCTTGCAAGCCATGTGCTCCAGCGTGTTGACATTGATGGTATATTTGGGCTCGCGGACCGTCGCCGAAACCGTCTGTGTCCCGCATTTCAGCCAATAGACCCGCCCCGGGATGAGCGCCTCATCCGCCATCCAGACAACCGTCGCCTCAAACTGATCGGCCACCTCGGGCGGCGCATCGGCCGCCGCGATCACATCGCCGCGCGAACAATCAATCTCATCGGCGAAGCAAAGCGTTACCGATTGCCCTGCAACCGCTTCTGCGAGATCGCCGTCCAGCGTCACAATCCTGCTGACAGTGCTGGTCTTGCCGCTGGGCAGCACGCGCACAGCATCGCCGGACTCCACGGTGCCGGTTGCAATCAGGCCGGAAAAGCCGCGGAAATCCAGATTGGGCCAGTTCACCCATTGCACCGGCAGCCTCAACGGCTTTTGCGCATCGACCGCCGTATTCACATCCACCGTTTCGAGATGCGCGATCAGGCTGGGCCCTGCATACCCCGCCGTATTGGCCGAAGGTGCGGTGATGTTGTCGCCCTTGAAACCCGATATCGGCAGGGCTGTGAACGCCGCAATGCCGATGCTGCCTGCAAACGCTGCATAGTCCGCAACGATTTCGTCATAGCGCGCCTGATCATAACCGATCAGGTCCATCTTGTTCACCGCCAGATCGGCCGTGCTCGCGCCAGTCACCATGTTGCGCGTATATTGCTCGCGCCCCGGGCAATCCGCGACGATGAACTTGCGCTTCTCGGTATTGAAAAAGCGGTAGGCGACGTCGATGGTGATGCCCTGCTCGCGCTCTGCCGCCAGCCCATCGACCAACAGCGCAAAGTCGATCTCGGCCCCTTGGGTGCCCACCTTCTTCGAATCCGCTTCCAGCGCCGTCAGCTGATCCTCGAAGATCATCTTCGAATCATAGAGCAACCGCCCGATCAGCGTCGATTTGCCATCGTCCACGCTGCCGCAGGTGATGAAGCGCAGCATCGTTTTGTGCTGATGCTGATCAAGATAGGCCTCGATGTCCGAGGCGATCAGCGCCTCGGTCTGGTAAATCGCAGCGCCGGGTTCTGAAACTGTAGCCATCAGAAGTACCCCTGCTGCTTTTTGACTTCCATCCCGGCGCCGCCGGCGTCCTTGTCGATCATCCGCCCTTGCCGCTCGCTTGTCGTGGTCAGCAGCGTTTCCTGGATAACCTCGGGCAGCGTCGCGGCGGTGCTTGTAACAGCGCCGGTCAGCGGAAAGCAGCCCAGCGTGCGGAAACGGACCGAACGCTCGCTGATTTCAGGACGATAGCCCAACACCTTCTCAAGCCGCTCAAAAACGTCGGCCATGAACAGCTGCCCTTCCCATTCATACGTCGGGCGGATTGCCGCAAAATAGAGCGGCACGATCGGCACATCGTTGAGATGGATGTATTGCCAGATATCGAGCTCGGTCCAATTCGAGATCGGGAACACCCGGATGCCCTCGTTCCGGTTCTTGCGCGCGTTGTAAAGGTTCCACAGCTCAGGCCGCTGGTTCTTGGGGTCCCAGCCGTGGCTGGCCGTGCGGAACGAAAAGATGCGCTCCTTGGCGCGGCTTTTCTCCTCATCGCGGCGCGCGCCGCCGAAGGCGGCATCGAAGCCATGCAGGTCAAGCGCCTGTTTCAGCCCTTCGGTCTTCCACATGTCGGTGTGCAGCGCGCCGTGGTCGAACGGATTGATCCCGCGCTCGCGCGCCTCGGCGTTCTGATGCACGATCAGCTCCATGCCGGTGAGCGCAGTCACAGAATCGCGCAGCGCATACATGTCCTTGAACTTCCACGTCATATCGACATGGAGCAGCGGAAACGGCGGCGGCGAGGGATAAAACGCCTTGCGCGCAAGATGCAGCATCACCGCGCTGTCCTTGCCCACAGAGTGCATCATCACCGGCTTGGTCGCCTCGGCCACCACTTCGCGCATGATATGGATCGCTTCGGCCTCAAGCCGCTGCAAATGAGTCAGCTTTGCTGTCATAGGCCGTGCGTCTGCCACAAGCCCGCAGCAGGCGAACCATCAAAATCATGCTCGCCCCAAGCCAGACTATCACTGCGCGGGCACTACGCGGGCGTTTGCCCGGTGTCCTGCTGTTTAGCCCGGCTTGGCAACCTGCGCCGGTTCGATTGCGCTGCCCTGCGTGACACCCGGCGCGGTTTCAGGAATGTACCACAGCACCGGCAGGATCGCCGCCGCCACCACCGCGATCATCGCGCCGGGGGCCAGCGGCCAGCCGGTCGCACCGATCAGCGCTTGCGCCGCCCACGGCGTAATCCCGCCAAACAGCGCGGTCGCGCTGGTCACGCCAAAGGCAAGGCCGGTCAGCCGCGCCTCGCCCGACAGCAGCTCGGCCGTGGCCACCGCGCCCACCGCACTCACCGCGCCGCCCAGAAACGCCAAGAGCAGCGCGCCGCCAAGCGCCGCCCAGAAGCCGCCGCCCGCCATCATGGAAAACAGCGTGATTGGCAAAATCGCACCCGCCACCGCCACCGCGATCAGCACCGGCCGCCGCCCGATGCGATCCGTCAGCATGCCCACCAGCGGCGTTATCGCGATTACCGCCAGCGCAGCCAGGGTCGAGAGCCACAGCGACATCCCCTCGCTCATAGCACCCACCGAGGTCAGAAACGTGGGCACATAGCCGATGCCGACGTAATAGGTGATCGAACCAAGCGCGGAGATCGAAAAGCCGCGCGCGATGCCGAGGCGCTGCTGGGTCAGCGCATGATGCAGCGGCCGCTTGGGCACCGTGCCGCTCGCGCGCTGGCGCTCGTATTCGGGCGATTCCTCCATGTTCGCGCGCGCGGCCAGTACTGCCCCGGCCAGCAAAGCGCCCACAATGAACGGAATGCGCCAGCCCCATGTATCGAGCGCGGGCGGCGGCACCAGCGCCACGGTCAGCGCTGCCACACCCACGGCCATCAGCGCGCCCACTTCGCTTGCAGCGGCCGCGCAACTGGTGATCAGCCCGCGCCGCTTGGGCGGTGCGCCTTCGAGCAGATAAGCCACCACGCCGGTATACTCGCCGCCCACTGCAAAGGCCATCGCGCAGCGCAGCAACAGCAGCAGCCACCCCGCCGCAGATCCGATTACGGCATAAGTGGGCAACAGCGCGGTTATCAGCATTGCCGTGCTCATCACCGCCATCGAGAGCAGCATCGCCTTGCGCCGCCCATGCCGGTCGCCATAATGGCCCAGCACCACCGCGCCGAGCGGGCGCAGCAGATAGGCGATTGCAAACCCGGCCAGCACTGCCGCAACCGACCCCGTGCCGCCGCCAAACATCACCCGCGATAAGACCGTGGCGACATACAGATACAGCGTGAAATCGTACCACTCCACCGCTGTCGACGCCGCCGCGATGACCATCGAGCGGCGCGAAATCGGCCGATGAAGGCCTGCGTCATGATCCATGTGGCTTCGATCCATCCGGCAATGTGCCCGGCGCCATCGCGCCCGCAAAGCACCAGCATAGCGTCTTGTCGCGCGTTGGCCAGCCTCTCTGGTTCGGTTGTATTGGCGCTAATTCAGGCTTCCCTTGCACTGGATTAGCGCTACGTTCGGTGAACTTGGGGGAGTCGGCGATGCACAAGGCATTCATGCGCGGGGCAAGATTCTCGGTACTGCTGATCGCCGCTGCCGCCACGATGGGCGCGGCCAAGCCGGTGATTGGCGAGCCTGCGCCGCCGCTGCAAATGACCATGATCGATGGCACAAAAGTCACACTGGAGCAGCTGCGCGGGCAAGTCGTGCTGATCAATTTCTGGGCAACGTGGTGCGGCCCCTGCAAGCGAGAGCTTCCTATCCTGGATGCATATTATGAGCTGCAACGCAAATATGGCTTGCGCGTCTTCACCATCACCACCGAAGGATCGGTCCCGATCAGCCAGCTGAAGAAGCTCTTCGCGGCCATGCATATTACACCGATCCGGTCGCTCAAGGGCAAATATGCGCCCATTAACGGAGCCATTCCAACCAACTTCATCATCGATCGGTCGGGTCGCCTCCGCTATGCGCAGGCCAATGCTTTTGAACTCGATGATCTGAATCGCGAATTGGTTCCGCTCTTGAGAGAGAGGCCACCTGCCGATGCGGCGATGCCGGAGCTGAGCACGCTTTGATCGCTGCCGCGATCATAGCTAGGCCACCCTATCCCTTAATCACCGCGCGCGCCTCGCCCACTTGCCAGATCAGCATGGCCGGGATGCCCACCGCCAGATCGCGGGCGCGCTTGGCCAGCGACAGCGCCAGCGCGGCTTCGGCGGGCAGGCCAAACAGTGGCCCGATCAGCACATAAGCCCCTTCCTGAACGCCGATGCCACCGGGGATCAGGAATGCAGCGGTGCGCAGCGTGAAAATCAAGCTTTCGATGATAATCACGTTTTCGAGCGGCACCGGCTGGCCAATCGCGCGCAAGGCGATGACCGCCCCTGCTCCGCTGGCCACCCACGCCAGCAGATGCAGCAGGAAACAGCCGATCAGCCGCAGCCGCTGCTGATAGATCGCCGCCAGCCGCGTCCGCACATCCTCCAGCGCCGCCGCCGATCCGGGCAGCAACGTTCCACCGATGCGCCCGGCAAAGGCCAGCATCGGTGCCTGCGCAAAGGCAAATACGAGGATTACCGCCACACTCGCTCCAAATCCGGTCAGCGCCAGCCCGAACAGCGGCATCCCCCCCGATTCCTGGTTGGGCACTTTGCCCAGCACCAATGCCAGCGCGACCAGCCCAAACAAAGTATAGACCAGCTGCGCCACCAGTTCGGCGGTCTGATCGGCGATGATCGAAGCATAGGCGACCGGCTGCGCAACACCGCGCGCGATCAACACCCGCAGCGCCACGACAATCCCGCCAAATTGCGAGAACGGCAGCACATCGGTCGCCGCCTCGCGCATGGTGCGCGCCCACACATAAGTGAACCGCGATTCGCCCGGCGTCAGCAATTGCCAGCCAAGCCCCAGAAAGGTGAGGATGACCAAGGTCCAGCTGGCATAGACCGCAAAGCGCACCAGCCCGATCCGGCCCAGAATGCCAAAAACCGCATCGAACCCGACCGATGCGATCAATGCCAATGTGATCGCCAGCCCGATCACGGTCGCTGCAATCGCGCCGACCACGGCCCACTGCTTACGGCTCATGACCCGCACGCGATCATACGCGTGCGGGTCATGCCGCGCGAACATTCGTTGGCCTGCGCGTCATGCCGCGCGGCAGATCTCAGGCGGCAAGCTTGCGGTCTCGCAGGAAGCGGAAGAATTCCACGCCTTCGCGCAAGCGGCGCTTCAGCATGTCGCTATCCGTCATCATTTCGCCGACGATCCCGGCGATCTTGCTCGGACGGAAATAGAACTTCTTGTAGAACATCTCGACCGCATCGAAGATTTCCGAGGCGGGCAGATGCTCGTAAGATAGCTGCGCAATCTGGTTGCCATCGTCATTCAGCAAGTCACGCTCGGCGGCAAACCAGCCGTTCACGGTCGCCTGATTGTGCAGGAAGGTGCCGGGATAGGGCGCGGCGAGAGACACCTGGATGGTGTGCGGATTGACCTCCTTGGCAAAGGCCAGGGTTTCCATGATCGTTTCGCGCGTTTCGCCGGGCAGGCCCAGAATGAACGTGCCGTGGACCTTGATCCCCAGCGTCTTGCAATCCTTGGCGAACTGGCGCGCAACTTCGACGCGCAGACCCTTTTTGATGTTGTGCAGGATCTGCTGGTTGCCGCTTTCAAAGCCCACGAGGAGCACGCGCAACCCGTTGTCCTTCATCACTTTCAACGTCTTATACGGGACATTGGCCTTGGCGTTGCAAGACCAGACCACGCCCAGCTTGCCCAGCTCGACCGCCAGCGCTTCGGTACGCGGCAGATTGTCGGTAAGCGTATCGTCGTCGAAGAAAATCTCCTTCGATTGCGGGAACGCCTGCATCACGTATTTCACTTCCTCGATCACATGGCCGATCGAGCGGACGCGGTAATTGTGCCCGCCCACGGTCTGCGGCCAGAGGCAGAAAGTGCAGCGCGATTTGCATCCGCGCCCGGTGTAAAAGCTGATGTAGGGGTGCAGCAGATAGCCGCCGTAGTACTTCTGGATATCCAGATCGCGCTTGTACACCGGGGTCACGAACGGCAGCAGATCCATATCGGTGACGATGGCGCGGTCCTGATTGTGGACGATCACACCCTCGCTGTTGCGATAGCTGATGCCATCGATCCCGGCCCAGTTGTGCCCGTCGGCGATGTCCTTGATCGTGAAATCGAACTCGTTGCGCGCCACGAAATCGATCGCAGAAGAAGCCTTGAGGCTGCCCTCGGCATCGACCGCAACTTTGGCGCCGATCATCCCGATCTTGAGCGAGGGGTTCAGCGCTTTCAGCAATTCGGCGGTGCGCACGTCCTGATTGAACGAAGGCGTGGAAGTGTGCAGCACGACCAGATCGCGCTGGTGCGCCTCATGGCTGATATCGTCAAAGCTCAGGTCGTGGGCGGGCGCGTCGATCAGCTTGGAGCCTTCGATGAGCGCAGCGGGCTGTGCCAGCCAGGTGGGATACCAGAACGATTTGACCTCGCGCTTCATCTGATAGCGCGCACCTGCACCGCCATCGTAGCCATCGAAAGACGGACCCTGGAGAAACAAGGAACGCATGCTCTTAAATCCTTAATCTGGTGCCTTAATCCGCGGCAATCCGGCCATCGCGCGCGACCTTGAATCGCGCGCCTCGCCATTCCACCCGATTACCAAAAAATGTCGTCAGGTAAACATAGAATGACACAATGTCGCGCGCGGGCAGCAGCCATTTGGGGCCGCTGGATTGGCCCGCCGCGCGGTCGACCCGCACCGCCAGCGTGAACCGCGCCGCCAGCGCTGCACCGACCGCCGACAGCGCAAACCAGCCCCCGCCGGTCATCGCCGCGCCGATCAGCGCCAGCGGCAGGCAATGCGTCACCCCGCTGCCAATGAACCCCGCCCGGTCGATGCCATAGATCGTCCGCGTCCAGCGCAGCTCATGGCGAATCAGCGTGCCCAGCGTCTCCTCGGCGCAGCAATGGATGATCGCGAGCGGCGGGACGACCGTGTGCAGGCCCAGCGCGCGCACCGCGCGGCCCATCTCGTAATCATCGGCCAGCACATCGCAAAACCGGGCAAAGCCGCCAATCGCCTCCAGCACCTCGCGCCGCAGAGCCATCGTGGGCCCAAGCGCAGGCTGCCCCAGCCCGGTGGCGCAGGCCACGGCAACGCTGGGCATGAAGCGATAGGCAATGTCCATCGCCCCCAGCACCGACCACCATCCGGCATCGCCGCGCCCGATATGAAAGCAGCTGGCAAGGCCGATCTCAGGATCGTTCGTGGCCGCCGCCAGCCGGTTCAGCGAGCCGGGCGGCAGCGCCACGTCGCTATCGCTGATCACCACCAGCGGATGCGCGATCCGCGAGGCCATGTTGATCAGATTGGAGACCTTGTTGTTGCTGCCCCGGCGCGCGGGATCGATCACCAGCGCGATATTTGCAGCAGGATAACGCGCCATCAGCGCTTCAACCACCGCAATCGCCGGATCATCGCCATCGCGCAGGCCAAAGATGATCTGCAGCGGCGCGCCATAGTCCTGACGCAGCAAAGTATCGAGGTTGGCGAGCAACTGCGGCTCGGTCCCGTGCAGCGGCTTGAGCACAGTCATCGGCAAAACAGCCTGGCCCGGACCCACCGGCGACGGGGCATAGCGCCCGACCAAAAAGGTGGCCGCAATGGTATAGCCGATCCCGGCCAGCGCCAGTCCGTTGATGACCCAGCCCGCCAAGTCCGCGACAGTCACGATCTGTGAAAAACTCCGTGTTGCGCTTGGGTGCCCCTGCCCGTAATCGGTCAAGCCAAGATAGACTGGGTCTTCGCGGCTTCCATCCCACGCGGATTTGGCCAAGTCCATCATTTGCGCTGAAAAAGCGGGGGGCACCGCAAAAAGGGGATTGCGTTGGGTACGCGGGGGGATTTCGTGTTTGTGACTGGCGCGACCGGCTTTGTCGGGGCCGCTGTCGCCCGCGCGCTGGTCGCGCGGGGCGAACGCGTGCGGGTGCTGGCGCGGGCCGCGAGCGACCGCAGCAACCTCATCGGGCTCGATGCCGAAGTCGTGATCGGCGATCTGCGCGATCCGGCCTCGATCACCGCCGCCGTGGCCGGCGCGCGGAGCGTATTCCATGTCGCGGCGGATTACCGGCTGTGGGTGGCCGATCCCGCGCAATTGATCCGCGATAATGTCGAAACCACGCGCACGATCATGGCGGCGGCGCTTGCGGGCGGTGCCGAACGGATCGTCTATACCAGCAGCGTGGCCACGCTGCTGCCCGATCCCGCCGGTCCCGCCGATGAAACGCGCGCTGGGTCGATGGAATCCACCGTCGGCGCATACAAGCAATCGAAAGTGGCGGCCGAGCGGCTGGTCGAGGCGATGGTGAGCGAACAGGGCCTCCCCGCCGTGATCGTCAATCCCTCCACTCCGATCGGCCCGCGCGACGTCAAGCCCACGCCGACCGGGCGGATCATTGTGGAGGCGATGGCGGGCCGGATGCCGGCCTATGTTGAATGCGGGCTCAATCTGGTCCATGTCGATGATGTCGCCGCCGGGCATCTCGCCGCGCACGATCATGGCCGGATCGGCGAGCGCTATATTCTCGGCGGGCAGGATGTCGCGCTGGGCGAAATGCTTGCCGAAATCGCGCGGCTATGCGGGCGCAAACCGCCTACCGTGCGCATCCCGCGCGGCCCATTGTTTCCCTTTGCGCATATCAACGAAATGATGGCGCGGATGCTGGGCTATGCGCCGTTCCTCACCGTCGATTCGCTGCGCATGGCGAAGTACAACATGTTCTACACCTCGGCCAAGGCAGAGGCCGAACTGGGTTATCGCGCGCGTCCCTTTGCTGAGGGACTGGCCGATGCAGCGGCGTGGTTTGCCGAGCGGCGGCGCGCGGCATGATCTGGGCTTGGGTCGCGGGCGCATCGCTGCTCATCTGGCTTGGCCTGCTCATCGCGCGCGATGGCTTCTGGCTCACGCGCGAGCGGGATACGCACGGTATCTTGCCGCAGCCAGCGGCATGGCCGCCGGTCACTGCGGTTGTTCCTGCGCGCGATGAAGCCGATGTGATTGCCGCCACCATCGCCAGCCTGATCGCCCAGGATTATCCCGGCGCGTTCAAGATCATTCTGGTTGACGATTCCAGCACCGACGGCACCGCAGAGGCCGCCCGCCGCGCCGCCGGAGCAAGCGAGCGGCTCACGATCCTGAGCGCCGCGCCGCTGGCACCGGGCTGGACCGGAAAGCTCTGGGCCGTATCGCAAGGGATCGCCGCAGCAGGAACCATCCCGCGCTATCTCCTGCTCACCGATGCCGATATCGCGCACGATGCCGATAGCGTGCGCATGCTCGTCATGCGCGCCGAAGCGGGCGGCCTCAAGCTGGTCTCGCTGATGGCCAAGCTGCGCTGCATCAGCTTTGCCGAGCGCGCCTTGATCCCGGCCTTTGTGTTCTTTTTTCAGCTGCTTTACCCCTTCGCACAGGTCAATCGCCCGCGCGGCCCCGGCGCGGCGGCGGGCGGCTGCATGCTGGTGGACCGCGACACACTGGCGCAGGCCGGGGGCATCGGCGCCATCCGGGGCGCGCTGATCGATGATTGTGCCTTTGGCGCGATGATCAAGCGCCACGGGCCGATCTGGCTCGGGCTGACAAGCCGCGTGCGCAGCATTCGCCCTTATGATCACTGGCAAACCGTGGCGGCAATGATCTCGCGCTCGGCCTATGCGCAGCTCGCCTATTCGCCGCTGCTGCTCGCAGGCACGCTCGCGGGCCTCGCGCTGGTCTATGCCGCGCCGCCGCTGCTCGCGCTGTTTGGCAGCGGCACCGCGCGCTGGTTGGCGCTGGCCGCGTGGCTGCTGATGGCGCTGGCGTTTCAACCGATGCTGCGGTTCTACCAGCGTTCGCCGCTGTGGGGCGCGGCGCTGCCGCTGATCGCGGCGTTCTATGCCGGATGCACCTGGGCATCGGCATGGCAGCATTGGCGCGGGCGCGGCGGCCTCTGGAAGGGGCGCGTTCAGGCGGCGATCGGCGCATGACCACCCCCTTGGCCGAAACCGATGCACGCGCGCTCGCCTCGGGCAAAGGGCACCGCGACGAGAATTTCCCGGTCGCCTCGTTCGTGCTTAAGCCTGAGCATCGCGCACCGGTCATGGATTTCTATCGCTTCGCGCGGCTGGCCGATGACATTGCCGACGATCCAACCTCGCCGCCTGCAACAAAGCTGGCGCTGCTGGCGCAAATGCGCGCCGGAATAGATGGCACCTCACAGGCCAATCCCGAAGCTACCCAGTTGGCGCAAACGATGGCGCAGCGCGGGCTCGATCCGGCGCATGCGCGGGATCTGCTGAGTGCGTTCAAGCGCGATGCGCGCGGCGATCCCACGCCGACGTGGGACGCGCTGATGGATTATTGCCGTTACTCGGCGATGCCCGTCGGCCGCTATGTGCTCGATGTTCACGGCGAGGCGCGGACAACCTGGCCCGCCAACGATGCGCTTTGCGCCGCGCTGCAGATCATCAATCATCTGCAGGATTGCGCGAAGGATTATCGCGCGATCCGCCGCGTCTATCTTCCGGCGGACATGCTGGCCGCGCACGGCAGTTCGGAGCAAGACTTGGACCATGCCGCCGCAACGCCGGGGCTGCGCGCCGTCATCCATGATCTGGCCCTGCGCGTGCAGGGACTGCTGGCCGAATCCAAAGAGTTTTCCGGTATGATCCGCGATGCGCGTCTCGCCATGGAGGTGGCGATCATTCATGGCCTCGCGGCAGACCTCGCCGCGCGCCTTGTTGCCCGCGATCCGCTGGCCGAGCGGGTGCATCACACCAAGTTCGAGGCAGCAGGGCTTGCGCTGCGCGCAGGCGCTGGGCAATGGTGGAATCGATTGAGGAGCCGCGCCCGATGAATGCCGACCAGACGCCCGCGGCCCTGCAATCCCAGGTTTCGGGTAGCTCGTTCTATGCCGGTATGCGCGTGCTCCCGCCTGCGCGGCGCGAAGCGATGTATGCCGTTTACGGCTTTTGCCGCGCGGTGGACGACATTGCCGACGACCACGAAGGCGAGCGAGCTTTGCGCCGCGCCGCGCTTCAGGCATGGCGCGATGATATTAACAATCTCTACGCCGGGCGTGCGCCCGGTGCCGCCGCGCTGGTTGCCCCGGCGGTGGAGCAATTCGGCCTCGATGCCGCCGATTTTCATGCGGTGATCGATGGCATGGCGATGGATATCGAGGCGGACATCTGCGCGCCCGACGCGGCAACGCTGGACCTTTATTGCGACCGGGTTGCTTCTGCCGTGGGGCGGCTTTCAGTCAAGATTTTCGGCATGAAGCACGCGCCGGGGATCGAACTGGCGCATCATCTTGGCCGCGCGCTTCAGCTCACCAATATTTTGCGCGATATCGATGAAGATGCCGAGATTGGCCGGGCCTATCTGCCGCGCGAGCATTTGCTCGCGGCCGGGGTGAATATCGATACACCCGCGCACATCGCCATGGATGATCATGTCGATAAGGCCTGCCGCGATGTCGCCGCGCTCGCCCATGTCCATTTTGCCGCCGCCAGCAAGATTCTCGCCGCGCGCCCCAAAGGCCACCTGATCGCGCCGCGCCTGATGGCCGCTGTCTATTCAAAGATTTTGCGGCGTATGGAAGCGGCGGGCTGGAACAAGCCGCGCCATCGGATCAAAGTCGGCAAGGCCGAACTGATCTGGACCGTCGTGCGCGTCGGCCTGCTGGGTTAAATCCAATGACGACAGGGCAAGGCTGAATGCGCGCAGCGCATGTCGTCGGTGCGGGCCTCGCAGGGTTGTCAGCAGCCATGGTGCTGGCCGAGGCAGGTTTTGCCGTCACCATCCATGAAGCAGCGCCGCGCGCCGGCGGCCGCTGCCGATCATATTACGATGCCCAGCTCGGGCAGGAAATCGACAACGGCAACCACATCGTCTTCTCGGGCAACGAAGCGGTCAATCGTTACCTCGCGCGGATCGGCACGAGCGACAAACTGAGCGGCCCTGCGCATGCTGATTTCGATTTCCACGATCTGGGCGATGATACCCGCTGGACGCTGAAGGTTAACGATGGGCGCTTTCCCGGCTGGGTGTTCGATGCAGCCCGGCGCGCACCCGGCACTACGATTGCCGATCATCTGGCGCTGGCGCGGTTGGCGGTGGCGCGCCGCCAGACCGTGATCGGCGATATCGCCCCCACCTCGGGCCTGTTCTGGGAGCGGGTGGTCGAACCCATGCTCCTCGCCGTGCTCAATTGCCCCCCGGCGGGGGGCTCGGCGTGGCTGGCAGGGCGCTTTCTGATGGCCTCATTTGCGCGGGGCGGCGCGGCCTGCCGCCCGATGGTGGCAGAGCCGACGCTCGATGCCGCCTTTGTCGATCCCGCGCTGGCCTGGCTGGCCGAGCGCGGTGTAACGGTCAACTTCGGCGCGCGCCTGCGCAGCGTGCGCCTCGCCGGTGAACAGACCGCGGGCCTTGATTTCGGCGCGGGCGAAGTGGATGTGAGTGAAGCGCAAGTGATCTTTGCCGTGCCGCCCAATGTGGTGAGCGCATTGGTTCCGGCGATCCCGGTGCCCGATGCCTTCTGCGCCATTCTCAACGCGCATTTTGCCATCGAACCACCCCGCGGCGCGCCGCCCGTGACCGCGCTCATCCATTCGACCGCGCAATGGGTGCTGTGCCATCCGGGCCGCGTGTCGGTCACGGTCAGCGGCGCGGATGACCTGATTGATCAGGGGCGCGAGGAACTGGCGGCGCGGCTCTGGTCCGATGTGCAGGCCACGCTGGGGATCACCGCGCCCCTCCCCGCGTGGCAGGTGGTCAAGGAAAAGCGCGCCACGTTTGCCGCCACCCCCGCGCAGGACGCAAAGCGGCCAGCGGCAAAAACCCGCTGGCGCAATCTTTTCCTTGCGGGCGATTGGACGCAGACCCGCCTGCCAGCCACGATCGAAGGCGCCATCCAGTCAGGCGAAACCGCCGCCCGTCTGGCCAGCGCGCACTTGCGGCGCTAATAGCTCCTTATGGCCTCGCTAATGCACTCTTCTTCGCTCGCTGACGACCCTTTGACCTGCCTCGATGAAGCGGTCGACCGCGCCGTCGCCGCGCTCGGCCAAGTCCAGCGCGAAGACGGTCACTGGGTGTTCGAACTCGAAGCCGACGCGACAATCCCTGCGGAATATGTTCTGCTCAAGCACTATCTGGGCGAACCGCGCGACCTTCCGCGCGAGGCCGCGATCGGCCGCTATCTGCGCCGCATTCAAGGCAGCCATGGCGGATGGCCGCTGTTTCATGGCGGCGCGTTCGATATCAGCGCCACCATCAAAGCGTATTACGCGCTCAAAATTATCGGCGATACCATCGACTTGCCGCACATGGCGCGCGCCCGCGCCGCGATCCTGGCGGCGGGCGGTGCGGCGGCGAGCAATGTGTTCACCCGCATCCAGCTGGCGCTGTTTGGCGCAGGGCCATGGTCTGCCGTGCCCACCATGCCGACCGAGCTGATCCTGCTGCCGCGCTGGTTCCCGGTACATCTTTCGAAAATGGCCTATTGGGCGCGCACCGTGATCGTCCCGCTGCTGGTGCTCACCAACCAACGCCCGGTGGCGCGCAATCCGCTCGGCGTGAAGGTCGATGAACTTTATGCGCCGGGCCGCGCCAAGCCAGTGGTGCAGGCGAAGACCAAGTTCTTGTGGAAGCACGGTTTTGCCGCGCTCGACGGCGTGCTCAAGGCCGTCGATCCACTGTGGCCAGCGGCCTTGCGAAAGCGCGCTACCGCCGCCTGCGTCGATTTCGTCACCGAGCGACTGAACGGCGAGGACGGGCTGGGCGCGATCTATCCTGCCATGGCGAACAGCGTGATGATGTTCGATTGCCTCGGCTATCCAGAAGACCATCCCCACCGCGCCATCGCGCGCCAGTCGGTCGAAAAGCTGGTCGCGCTGCGCGAGGACGGCGAGATTTATTGCCAGCCCTGCGTCTCGCCGGTGTGGGACACTGCCCTGACTGCGCATGCCATGCTCGAGGTCGGCGGCGAGGAAGCAGAGCGCCGCGCCGAAGCCGCGCTGGCATGGCTGAAGCCGCGCCAGGTGCTCGATGTCAAAGGCGATTGGGCCGAGCAGCGCCCCGATGTCCGCCCCGGCGGCTGGGCGTTTCAATACAACAACGCGCATTATCCCGATCTCGATGATACCGCCGTGGTGGTCATGGCGATGGACCGGGCGAAGAACTCGGCCGATTACGAGCAGGCCATCGCACGCGGCGCCGAATGGACCGTCGGCCTGCAATCGAGGAACGGCGGCTGGGGCGCGTTCGATGCAGACAACACGCACGATTACCTCAACAACATCCCCTTTGCCGATCACGGCGCTCTGCTCGATCCGCCCACCGCCGATGTTTCCGCGCGCTGCGTCTCGATGCTCGCGCAGATCGGCGAGCCGCTCACCAGTCCTCGGATGAAGGCCGCGCTCGCCTATCTGGAGGCCGAGCAGGAGCCCGACGGCAGCTGGTTCGGGCGCTGGGGGGTCAATTACATCTACGGCACATGGTCGGTGCTTTGCGCGCTCAATGCCGCCAAAATCGATCCCGCCGGGCCCATGGTGCGCAAAGCCGCCGCCTGGCTCATCGCGATCCAGAACGCCGATGGCGGCTGGGGCGAGGATTGCGAAAGCTATGCGCTCGATTACAAGGGCTATACGCCTGCGCCTTCCACCGCTTCGCAAACCGCATGGGCGCTGCTCGGACTAATGGCGGTGGGCGTAACCGGCCATCCGGCGGTCGCACGCGGCATCGCCTATTTGCAAGACACGCAAACCGATGACGGGCTGTGGGAGCAGGAGCATTACACCGGCGGTGGTTTCCCGCGCGTGTTTTATCTGCGTTATCATGGATATCCCAAATTCTTCCCGATGTGGGCCTTGGCGCGCTATCGCAACCTTATGCGGTCCAATGCGCGCGAAGTGGCATGGGGCATGTGAGCGGGGCCATCCTCGTCGCTACCGGCACCAAGCGCGAGGCGGCGACGCTGACGCAGTCGGGTTTTCTGGTTATTCCCGGCGGGGGCGATGCCGCCGCTCTCACAGCAAAGTTGATTGCAGCCGCGCCGGGCGCGCGCGGGGTGATGAGCTTCGGCTTTGCAGGCGCGCTGGATGATGCCTTGAAGCTGGGCGACTGGGTCATCGGGGAGCGGGTGGCAGGCGCTGCTCAAGCCACGTGCGATCCGGCGTGGGCGCAGACTTTGGCGGCGCAGATCCCCGGCGCACGCCGCGGCGCATGCTATGCCGATGGGCGGCTGATCGCAGACGCCTCGGAAAAACGAGAGCTCGGACAGCGCGGACTGCTCGCTGCCGATATGGAAAGCCACATTGCCGCGCAAATCGCCGTCGAGCTCGACTTGCCGTTTGCCATTGTTCGCTGTGTTTCGGACGAAGCACGCCATATCCTGCCCCCCGCCATCGCCCATGCCATGCGCCCAGACGGCGGGGTTGATGGCTGGTCGATGCTCGGCTCGGTGCTGCGCAAGCCGCAGCAACTGCCGAACCTTGCAGGCACCATTAGCGGTTTTCTGCGGGCGATGACGGCACTCAAACAGGGAGCGGCCTACATCAGGCCGTGCTGACCAAATCAGTTTGATCCGCCGGGCTTGTCACCAGATGGCCCCGTTCCACCCGCTCGGAATAACGGTCGATCAACCGATCGCCGTAGGGCCGCAGCAACACCGTGAAGCGCACCAGCTCCTCGACGACATCGACAATCCGGTCATAATAGCTGGATGGCAGCATGCGTCCGTCCGCATCGAATTCCTGATAGGCCTTGGCGACGCTGGACTGGTTGGGGACGGTGAACATCCGCATCCACCGGCCCAGAATGCGCAGCGAATTAACCGAGTTGAAGGATTGCGAACCCGCGCTGACCTGCATCACTGCCAGGGTGCGGCCCTGCGTCGGGCGCTGGCCTCTGAACTCCAGCGGCAAGTGATCGATCTGGGTCTTCATGATCCCGGTGATCTGGCCATGGCGCTCGGGGCTGCACCAGACCTGCCCTTCGGACCACAGCGAATGCGCGCGCAATTCTGCGACAGCGGGATGATCATCGCCCGCGATCTGATCGGGCAGCGGCAGGTCTGACGGATCGAAAATGCGCGTCTCGCAGCCGAAATAGCGCAGCAGGCGTGCCGACTCCTCGACCACAAGGCGCGAATAGGAACGTTCCCGCAACGAGCCATAGAGCAGCAGGATGCGCGGCGGCGGGTCCATCGCGCCAAGCCCAAGCGCCGGACGGCGATGCGCAAATTCCGGCTTCAACGCGGGCAGATGTTCGGGATCTGAAAGTTCGCGCAAGCGGCTCATCCCGCGTCACCGCCATCGAACAGCCACGCCCCGAGCCAATGTGCCGCCAGCGCCCCGGCAATCTGCGCGGCGATGAACGCCGGCACACTGGCGGGTGCAATCCCGCTGAACGTGTCGGTCAGCGCGCGCGCGATGGTGATCGCGGGGTTGGCAAAGCTGGTCGAAGCGGTGAACCAATAGGCGGCCGCGATATAGAGTGCCACGCTTGCCGCAACGCTATGCGGCGCAAACTTCACAGTGCCCAGAATTGTGAGCACCAAGCCGAACGTCGCGATGCCCTCAGCCAGCCACTGACCTCCGCCCGCGCGGACATGCTGCGAAATCTGCAGGACCGGCAAGTCAAACATGGCATGCGCCGCGCACACGCCAAGAATACCGCCCACCAGCTGCACCGGGACATAAGCCAGCGCCAACGATGCGGGTTTTCCGCCGCGCAGATAGATGACCATGGTCACCGCAGGATTGAAATGCGCGCCTGAAATCGGCCCCAGCATGGTGATCAGAACATAAAGGATCGCCGCTGTCGCCGCTGTATTGCCAGCCAGCGCAACCGCAACATTCCCGCCCGCCAGCTTCTCGGCCATGATACCCGAGCCGATCACGGTGGCAAACAGGAAAGCCGAGCCGATCGCCTCAGCGGCCAGCTTATGCTTCACGCCGCGCCTTCCATCTGGCCGATCGCCGCCAATGTTGCGGTTAGCGCCTCGCGATCCATCGTTTCAAACGGCAACGCCAGCAGCGCCTTGGCGCGCATCTCGAGCCAGCGCCACGTATCCTCGAATGCTGCGTCCTCGGATGCTTCGCCGCCTGCAACATCCGCCGGATCAACGAGGCCCCAATGCGCGCGCAGCGGAGTTCCGGGAAAAACCGGGCAGGCCTCGCCTGCAGCATTGCCGCACACAGTGATCGCCAGATCGATATGCGGCGCGCCCGGCCCGGTAAACTCGTTCCAGCTCTTGGAGCGAAAGCCGGCCGTGTCGATGCTCCGCCGCGCCAGCAGCCGCAGCGCGCCGGGATGAGGCACGCCTTTGGGCTTGCTGCCCGCGCTGAACGCCTGAACCCGCCACTGCGCCAGATGGTTGAAAATCGCCTCGCCCAAAATCGAGCGCGCAGAATTGCCAGTGCACAGCACCAGAATATTGAATGCCGCAACCGTCATGATGCATATCCCCGATGCTTATGTCTGCAGACCGCGCGGCCAAGCGCCCCGCCCGCCCCCTCAGGCGACCTTATGCACCCGCTTGTCTGCATCCGGATTGGCCGCCTTGATCAGCGCCAGTTCGCGCTCGACATGGCTGGAATGCACATCCTCCGCGGGCCGTGCGTTCGACAGGTCGATGTCTTTAGCCATCGGCCCTTCGGTGCGCACCCCCTTGCGGCTCACCGTGAACATCTTGAGCGGATTGCGGATCGCATCGCTGGCAGCGGTGCCTTCGAACCCGCAGTGCACCATGCAGTTCGAGCATTTCTCGTACTTGCCAACGCCGTACTGATCCCAGTCGGTGCCTTCCATCAATTCGGCAAAGCTCTGCACATAGCCCTCGCCCACCAGATAGCAGGGCTTTTGCCAACCGAACACGGTGCGCAGCGGCATCGACCAGGGCGTGCATTCATAAGTCTGATTACCCGCGAGGAAATCGAGGAACAGCGGCGAATTGGTAAAGGTCCACTTGCGACCGCCATCGCCCCGGCGAAACACATCGCGGAAGAAATTCTTGGTCCTCTCGCGCGTCAGGAAATGCTCCTGATCGGGCGCACGTTCATAAGCATAGCCGGGCGAGATCGTGATCTCGACATCGCGCGCCTTCATCTCGTCAAAGAACGCGGCCAGCCGCTCAGAGCTCGCGCCATCGAACACGGTGCAATTGACCTGAACGCGAAAGCCCTTGGCCTTGGCCAGCTCGATCGCCTCGATCGCCACTTCGTAAGTGCCGTCCTGATCTACCGCATGATCGTGCATGCCCTTGTCGCCATCGAGATGGATCGACCACGTGAAAAAGGCCGACGGCGCATAGTCGTTGATCTTCTTTTTGAGCAGCAGTGCATTGGTGCACAGGATCACGAATTTCTTCTTGGCGATATAGCCCTGCACGATCCGGGGCATATCGCGGTGAAGCAAAGGCTCGCCGCCCGCGATCGACACGGCCGGCGCGCCGCATTCGTCAATCGCGGCCATGCACTGGTCATAGCTCAGCCGCTGGTTCAGGATCGCATCGGGATAATCGATCTTACCGCATCCAGGGCACGCCAGATTGCAGCGCAGCAGCGGCTCCAGCATCAGCACCAGCGGATATTTTCCGCCCTTGATATGCTGGCGAACGGTGTAGCTGCCAATGCGCAGCAGCGGAGAAAGCGGCAGGCTCATTTCTGGTATCCTAGCAATTGGCCGCGGCGCTGCGCGCCATGGCACCATCCCGAAGCTCACGCGGAAGCGCGAATTCGATCTTTTCTTCCACGCCGTCAAGCGCCGACACTTCGACCGGGCCAAGACGGCGCATCGCGGCAATCACATGATCGATCAGCTCGTCGGGTGCCGAAGCACCGGCGGTCAGCCCCACGGCGTTGACCCCTTCGAACCAGGCTGGATCGAGCCCGTCACCATCGGCCACCAGATAGCTGGGCAGGCCAAGCTCGACCCCGATTTCGCGAAGACGGCTGGAGTTCGAGCTGTTTTCCGCGCCGACGACGATCAGGATATCGGAAACCCGGCACAGGTCGCGCACCGCGCTCTGGCGGTTCTGCGTGGCGTAACAGATGTCGGCGATGTCGGGGCCGGCCACATCTTCGAAGGCCGCATGCAGCGCCGCGATAACCGTGCGCGTATCGTCGACGCTCAGTGTGGTCTGCGTGACATAGGCGATTGGCGCGCTGCGATCGATCGGCAGTGATTCGACATCGGCCGGAGTGGACACCAGATAAACCGGCGCATCGATCTGGCCAATCGTGCCTTCGACTTCGGCGTGGCCCGCGTGGCCGATCAAAACGATGGTGCGGCCCGCCGTGACATAGCGCCGCCCCTGATTGTGCACTTTGGTGACGAGCGGGCAAGTCGCGTCGATCACCGGAAGACCGCGCGCGGCGGCTTCTTCTTCAACCGCCCGGGCGACCCCGTGGGCGCTGAAGATAGTCATTGCGCCGGGCGGGATATCGCTCAGCTCGTCCACGAAAATCGCGCCCTTGCTGCGCAACTTTTCCACGACATGACGGTTATGCACGATCTCATGCCGGACATAAACCGGAGCACCGTGCAGCTTGAGGGCGCGCTCGACAATCTCGATCGCGCGAACCACACCGGCACAGAATCCTCTTGGTTGGGCCAAAATTGCGCGCAAAGCTGCCTCCAATCGCCACCGTTTTAGCCGAATTCGATCCCGGCCCAAACGTCTTTTCGGATAAACGGTCTCTTATTGCGCTATAGCCATGTTTGCCGGGAACAAAAGCCCCCGGGCTTCGGATAGGCTCCCGCTGGCGCAATTGATGTTTGCCCGCTGCAAAATCTGCAGCGCCCATGGCGCGCTTCTGGCAAGGTTAACCTTGCAACTGGCATGGCCCTGCGCTCTGGCCAGCAACACGGCATTAGGACCGTATGCTCTGGCTGGACCGGGTCGTTTGCCGCCGGTATAGCAGGCAGCATCGGGTGCAGGAAATTTCGCATGGTCCAATTTGTTTCGCGCCGCCTCGTTCTTGGAAGTCTGCTGGCCGCATCGGCAGCGGAATCGGCCATGCCCGCGCTCGCGCAAAGCGGCGACCCTTCGACGCAAGCGGTAACCGCGCCGGTTCGCCAGTTGAACGATGGGCTGCTGGCGATCATGAAGGCGGGCAGCACGGCGGGATATGCGGCGCGATTGAACCGGATCAGCCCGGTCGTCGATGCGACGTTCGATTTGCCGCTGATGACCCGGCTTGTGGTTGGCTCGGTCTGGACCAAAACGCCCGCGACCGATCAATCCGCCGTCGCGGCCGCTTTCCGCAAGATGACCGCCGCGCGCTATGCCGCCAGCTTCAAAGGGTATTCGGGCGAAAGCTTCGAAATCGATCCCAAAGTAGAGGCACGCGGGCCAGACCGGCTTGTGCATACCAAACTCATCCGCCCGCGCGGGACACCGGTCGCGCTGGATTACCGGCTGCGACAGTCTGGCGGGCAATGGCGGATCATCGATATCTACTACCAGAACTCGATCAGCCAGATCGCGACGCAGCGCTCTGATTTCGCGCGTATTCTCGCAACCGGCGGGGTCAAGGCACTCACCATCCATCTCACCCAGCTCGCCGCGACGTCTGCCAAATAACGCATGCGACTTGCACCGCCTGCATTGATCGCTCTGACGCTCACCGCCACGCCCCCGGCAATAGGGCAGACGGTGGAGCTTGCAGCGCCGCAAGCGGCGGCAGCGGCGCTGCCCGGTGCGACAGCGGCGGCTGTGCCCGCCACCACGGCCCCGCCCAGACCCCGCACCAAAGGCGATCCGTGGGAGAAGTTCAATCGCGGCATGTTCCGCCTGTTCCAGTCGTTCGATCGGGCGGTGTTTCGGCCGGTCGCGCTGGCGGTGGGCAAGATCATCCCGAAGCCGATCCGCAGCGGCATCCGCAATTTCCTGCGCAATCTGAGCGAGCCGGTGGTGTTCCTGAACGACGTGCTCCAGCTCAAGCCCGGGCGCGCGGTGCGCACGCTGGCGCGCTTCACGCTCAATTCCGCTGTCGGTCTCGGCGGGCTTGCCGATGTCGCCAAGACCGCCAAGCTGCCCCACCGCGACAATGGCCTCGGCAATACGCTGGCGCACTACGGCGTTGGCCCGGGACCCTACATTTTCCTGCCGATCATCGGACCGACGACACTGCGCGATTTCAGCAGCGCACAAGCCGACCGGTTGGTGCTGCCGCTCGCGGTGGGCAAGCCGTTCAACCGCTTCGACTGGCAATTGGCGACGGGCGCGCTGGCAGGCCTTGATCAACGCATCGAATCTGATGAGGACTTGCGCACTCTGCTGAGCGGCGCGGCCGATCCTTATGCGACGCTCCGCTCGGTCTATCTGCAATCGCGGATTGCCGAGATTGCCGAGATCAAAGGCAAGACTGCGACCCCAACCACCTTCGAAGATCCGCTGGAAGACCCGGCATCGGCGGACACAGCAGCTCCGACCGGCGCGGATGCTCCGGTTGCCGATCCGTCGCCCGCGCCGACAGAGGAAGCGCCTGCACCTCCTCCTGCGGCCAACGAGGTTCAGATCGAGCCGGCTTCCCCCGCCGGCACCTGATCATTCTTGCGCCGAGGCGGCCCGAGCAGCGCCGGTTCGAAGATCAGTGCGCAAACCAGCGTCCAAGCCAGCGAAATCATCAGCAACTTGCCCATGCTTGCGGTGCCGGGATGGGCCGAAAGCCACAGGCTGCCAAACGCCGTCCCTGTCGCAATCGCGCTGAACAGCACCGCGCGGGCGAGGCTCGATTGCAAGAGGCCGGTCTCGCCGCCGCGCCAGGCCATCACGAAATAGATATGGAATGCCACCCCCACGCCAAACAGGAGCGGGAAGGCAATGATGTTGGCAAAGTTGATGGGTTGCCCGATCAGTACGCAGCTCCCCAGCGTCAGAAATCCGGAAAGCACGACAGGCGCCAGCGTAAACGCCACCTCGCGAACATCGCGCAGCACCGCCAGCAGCAGCAGGCTGACCAGCACCAAGGCAATCACACCCGCCTGAACAAAAGACCAGGCGACCGTGCCGGCGGCCTCCTGCGTCGAAACCGGCAGGCCCGTTGCGCCCGGCGCGGCAGCGCGCACTGCTTTGGTAAAGCGGACAATGGTGGCGTTGTCCGAAAGATCGCCCTTGGGAAAAACCTTCACCTGCGCGCGGCCATCGGCGGCCACCCAATTGCGCGCCACCTCGGGCGGGATCGTCTCGCGCGCAATCGGCTCTGCGGTCAAGGCCGCGCGCGTTTGATCGAGCATCTCCTTGAGCGGTTCGACAAGGACCGCTTCGGCCCGGCTGCGCACCGCAGGTGAAGCTGCGGCGACCGCATCCAGCGCGCTGGCCAAAGCCCGCGCGTGATCGGCCGCTTCCCCCTCGCTCGCGCCTCTAACCCGGCGCAGTTGCGGCGCTAATGCATGTAATGCGGCAATCGTTTCGGCATCGCTGGGCGGCGGGAGGGTGCTCAGCGGGTTAAGCGTGAGATCGAGCAGCAGGTTGGCATCCTGGATTGCGGCCAACTTGGTGTCCTGATCGGCGGGCACAAGGCTGTCGATCGAGACCGCCTGCGCCACTTCGGGCAAAGCCGCAAGCCGCGCCGCCAGCGCCTGCGCCGCCGCCGCGCTGGGTGTTAACACACTGATCACATTGGGCGTGCGCAGCGGATCGCGCGTCAAGTCGGTCAGTGTGCGCATCGCCGGTGCCTGCGGATCGCGCAAGTGCAGCGGATTGAAATCGAACGCCACCAACGGCAGCAGCGCGATGCTTCCCGCCATCGACAGCGCAAACGCCCAGAGCACCGCGCCGCGATGCCGCGCCAGATAGGCATCGGCCGCAGCACCTTTGGCAAAGCCCACTTCGGCCCCGGGCGCGCCCGGATCGAGCAACACAAGCGCTGCGGGCAGAACGGTGATGCTGATGAGGAACGAGACCAACATGCCAAGGCCAGCGATGATCCCGAGCTCGGCGATACCGGTATAGTCGGTCGGCAGGAACGCCCCGAACCCGAGGAAAACCGCCCCCGCCGCGAGCGCCAGCGAACCGCCCAGCGCTTCGCCTGCGCGGATCAGCGCCTCGCGCGCGCCGTGACCGGCATGGCGTTCGGCATTGAACCGCACGCTCAACTGGATGCCGAAATCCACGCCGAGCCCCACGAACAGTGGCACAAAGGCAATCGAGATCAGATTGAGCGCACCGACCGCGGCCAGCCCCACCGCCAGGGTCATCGCCAGCCCCGCTGCAATCGTCATGATGATGGCGACAACGATTCTCACAGACCGGGTCGCAAACCAAAGCGTGATCAGCATCGCACCTAGCATCACCAGGCCGACCAGCCCGATATTGTCCTGCAGCGTGGCGAACTCCTCATCTGCCAGCGGGACTTCGCCGGTGGCGCGCACGCTGATGCCGTGCGCCGAATCGAGCGCCAGCCGCACGGCTTCCGCGCGCATGGCCGTCAGCGCCTTTTCGCCCGGCATCAGCGCGCCATAATCAAGCTGCGTTTGGGCGATGATCAGTCGCCGTGTCGGCGCAGCAAGGCCGCCGCCCTGCGCCCCGAATAGCCTTGACCACGAGAAGAACGCCGCCTTGCCCTTGACCGATTGATCGAGCGCTGCCGCCAGATCGCGCATAGGGCGGTCGATCTTGTCAAGGCTGGCGGCTCCCTGCTCCACCCCGGTCAGCGCCGTGGACAGCGCCCCTGCTATCCCGCGCAAGCTGGGATCGGACGCAAGCGGCCCCAATAGCGGCTGCGCCTCGATCAGCGCCGCCATGGCCTGCTGAACTTCGGCCGTCGAGCCATAGAGCATGCCATTGCGCGCAAAGAAATCGCCGCCGTCGGGCCGCATCACCGCGCGGAAATGCGCCGTGTCCGCCGTCATCCTCTCGGCCAGCGCCGCAGCGCCCCGCTCCGCCAACTCCGGCGTTGCGCCATCCACGATCACCAGCATCGAATCGGTAAACTGCGGAAACGCCGCGCCCAGCGCGACTTCCTGCTGCTTCCACGGCACCGAAGGCGCAATCAGCGCCCCGGCATTGGTGGTCATTGCAAAATGACCCATGACGTAGAATATCGCGGCGCCTAGCAGCAGCAGCGCAGCAGCGATGACCGCACGCGGCCGCGCGACGCTGGCAGCCACGCAAAACGCCACCGGGGCGCGGGCCGATCCCGCGCGCGGCGCCATCATCCGCCCTGCTTGCCGAGGAAATAGCGCAATTTCAGCGCAATCTTCTGCGCAGGTGCGGCAAAGCGAAACTTCGCGGCGGCGAACTTCGGTGCTGCGAAATTGATCGGCGCGTCGTTAGAAAAGCCAACCCCCTCTTTGGGGACGCCAAAAAGCGCGCGGTCGACCTTCTTGTTGTCGTTCTCGTCATGAAACACCTGCGCCGCATAAGTGCCAAATGGCAGCCCCGGCACCGTCACAATCGTCGTGCCGGTGCGCGCGGGCGCGCTGAAGTTATACGGACACGTCTTGAGATACGTGCTCTCCGGGCAAATCGACACGCTGACCCGGCCATTGTTGCTGCGCACGTTGCTCACCGCAACGTCGAGTGATCCGGCTTCGCCGGGAGCGTTGGCGCAGAGCAGGAGCGGCGCGCTGAGCATCGCTGCCGCGGACAATCCCCGCACGGCGATCGCCTTCACGCTCTTACTTCGCCCTGTTTTCCTAAGCCGACCATTCCAACGCCCGCCATCCCTGCGCCATCGACGCCCGCGCTGTTTATCCGCAGCGCCTTGAGGACGCAGTCGATGATCGCATCGGCATCAAGCCCGGCCTGTTTGTACTGGGCCTCAGGCTTGTCGTGATCCTGAAACACATCAGGAAGCCGCAAGGTGCGAATCTTGAGGCCCGCATCGGTCAGCCCTTCATCGCTCGCCATCGTCAGCACATGCGCGCCAAGCCCGCCAATGCTGCCTTCTTCCACCGTCACGGCCACTTCATGGGTCAACAGAAGATGGCGGATCAGCTCGACATCAAGCGGCTTGGCAAAACGCAAGTCGGCAACAGTGGTGGACAGTCCCTTGGCGTCCAGCGCGTCGGCGGCCTTCATTGCTTCCTCAAGCCGGGTGCCGAGCGACAGGATCGCGACTTTCTTGCCGGTGCGCACGATCCGGCCCTTGCCGATCTCAAGCAGTTGCGCATCTGCAGGCAAAGCCACCCCGGTGCCGTTGCCGCGCGGATAACGCAGCGCAATCGGGCCGCTGTCGTGGCGGACAGCAGTATGCACCATGTGCACCAGTTCCGCTTCGTCGGCTGCGGCCATCACCACCATGTTCGGCAAGGTCGCAAGGTAGGTGATATCGAACGAGCCGGCATGGGTGCAGCCGTCTGCGCCGACCAGCCCGGCGCGGTCGATCGCAAAGCGCACCGGCAGATTCTGGATCGCCACATCATGCACGACCTGATCGTACGCGCGCTGGAGGAAAGTGGAATAAATCGCTGCAAACGGCCGCATGCCCTGCGCGGCGAGCCCTGCGGCAAACGTCACCCCGTGCTGCTCGGCAATGCCGACGTCGAAAAACCGATCAGGATAAGCCTTGGCGAAGGCATCGAGACCGGTGCCCGATGGCATGGCGGCGGTAATAGCGCAGATCGTGGGGTCGCTCTCGGCTTCTTTCAAAAGCTGCGCGCCGAACACGTTCTGATAGGCGGGCGGCCCCGGCGGGGCTTTGACCTGCGCGCCGGTAATCACATCGAATTTCTGCACGCCATGGTACTTGTCGGCGCTGGCTTCGGCGGGGCCATAGCCCTTGCCCTTTGTCGTGACGACATGGATCAGACACGGACCTTCGGCCATATCGCGCACATTTTCGAGCACCGGAACGAGGTGTTCCAGATCATGCCCATCGATCGGCCCGACATAGTAGAAGCCCAGTTCTTCAAACATAGTGCCGCCCATGGCCATGCCGCGTGCAAATTCGTCTGTCTTCTTGAGGCTTTTGGCGAGCGGGCGCGGCAGTATCTTGGCAAAGCGCTTGAGCACGTCGCGGACGCCCATGAACTCGCGGCTCGATACGATCCGCGCCAGATAGGCGGAAAGACCGCCCACCGGCGGCGCAATCGACATATCGTTGTCGTTGAGAATCACCACGAGGCGATTGCCCGCCTGCTCGGCATTGTTCATCGCCTCGTAGGCCATGCCCGCCGACATCGCGCCGTCGCCGATCACCGCAATCGCCTTGCCGGGCTGATCCGCCAACTTGTTGGCCACCGCAAAACCGATCGCCGCTGAAATCGAGGTGGACGAATGCGCCGCGCCGAACGGATCGTATTCGCTTTCGCTGCGCTTGGTGAAGCCCGAGAGGCCGCCGGGCTGGCGCAGCGTGCGGATGCGGTCGCGCCTGCCGGTCAGGATCTTGTGCGGGTAGGCTTGATGACCCACATCCCAGATCAGCCGGTCACGCGGCGTATCGAACACGTAATGGATCGCCACGGTCAATTCGACCACACCCAGGCCCGATCCCAGATGCCCGCCGGTAGTGCCGACGGCCGAGATCATTTCGGCGCGAAGTTCATCGGCAAGCTGGCGCAGATTCTCAGGTGCGAGTTCGCGAAGCTCAAGCGGAGTCGCTACCGTATCAAGCAGCGGAGTGTCAGGTCGATTGGACATAAAGTCCTTGTTAGCCACTTCGCGCGCCGCTCGCAATCCAGTCTGTTGCGCTCGGCTGGAAAAGCGCGTTTCGGTCGGCCCGGATCATCGCCACAATCCGGCCCCGCGATCTGGCGCGATCGGCAATGCGGCAAACTCGCAGATAAATCTCACCTTGCGAGATCTGTGATATCGGGACATCTCGATTATGCGGACACCGGCGGCTAACGCTCATATCGGGTTTGATTTAGCGACTGGTGTCAACGACCGGCCTTGAAAGCGCGCCTTAGTAGATGCCTGAGATGAGGAATGCCATGCCTGCAGCGCCCGAACCCGATCTTGCCCTGCCTTTCCAGGCCGCAGTGGTGCAGGCCGCCTCTTTGCCAAGCGACACGCCGGGCGCAGCGGCAAAAGCAGCCCTGCTGATCCACGAAGCCGCAAGCGCCGGCGCGCGGCTGATCGTCTTTCCCGAGGCGTTTCTTGGCGGCTATCCCAAAGGCGCAAGCTTTGGCGCGCCGGTGGGCATGCGCCGCCCCGAGGGGCGTGATGCTTTCGCTGCCTATTTCGCTGCTGCTATCGATCTTGATGGGCCGGAAGTCGCGGTCATCGCCGCTGCCACCGCGCAGACCGGCGCGTTTGTCGTGATGGGCGTGATCGAGCGCGACGGCGGTACGCTTTATTGCACGGCTTTGTTCTTTGACGGCGCAAAAGGGCTTGTCGCCAAACACCGGAAGCTGATGCCGACCGCGGCCGAGCGCCTGATCTGGGGCTTTGGCGATGGTTCGACCTTGCCGGTGATCGAGACCCCGCTGGGCCGGATCGGCGCGGTGATCTGCTGGGAGAACTATATGCCGATGCTGCGCATGGCGATGTATGATCAAGGGGTCACGCTCTATTGCGCGCCGACCGCCGATGATCGCGAAAGCTGGCCCGCGACCATGCGCCACATCGCGATGGAGGGGCGCTGCTTCGTGCTATCGGCCTGCCAGCATATCACGCGCGGCGCTTATCCGGCCGACCATGAATGCGCGCTGGGCGATGCGCCCGAAACCGTGTTGATGCGCGGCGGCAGCATGATCGTCGGCCCTTTGGGCGAGGTGCTGGCAGGGCCTGACTACAGCGGCGAAACCATCATTTATGCGCCCATCGATCCGGCGGCGATCGCACGCGGCAAGTATGATTTCGACGCGACCGGGCACTATGCGCGGCCCGATGTGTTCCAGCTTCGCGTAAACACTGCGCCCCAGCGCGCGGTTTCGCGCACCAGCGAAGGTTAGGCTCTTGGATTTCGATTTCAGCCAGACCTCGGGTGCCGACCGCTACAAGCTGATGACCGCCAGCGTCACGCCGCGCCCCATCGCCTGGATCACCAGCCAATCCGCCGCAGGCCAGCGCAACGCCGCCCCATTCAGTTTTTTCAACATGATGAGCGCCGATCCGCCACTGTTGGCGATCGGCCTGATGCGGCGCGGCGATGGTACGCACAAGGACACCGCCGCCAATATCCTCGAAACCGGGGAATTTGTGGTCAATCTCGTGGGCTATGGCGATGCCGAGGCGATGAACACGACCAGCATCGACGCACCTCCGGGCATCGACGAAATCGAATTTGCAAACCTGCAAACGACCCCCTCTCTCGCAATTGCCCCGCCGCGCATTGCCAGCGCACCAGTCGCGATGGAATGCCGCCTGTCTGAAAAAATCGAGGCCGGCAGAACGACGATTGCGGTCGGCGAAGTGCTCCGCTTCCATATTGCCGACCGCTTCATCAGCACCGAGCGGCTGCATGTCGATACGCTGGCGATGGAGTTGGTCGGCCGGATGCACGGTGCCGGCTGGTACAGCCGCTCGGCCGAGCTTTTTCAGATGGCGCGTCCGGCATGGCCCCGCGAGGCATGACAAGCAAAGACATCAGAGTGGGAACAAGAATGTCGGAAAATCTGGTCACGATCTTCTTCGAGCGACAACGCGGGTTCGAAAAAAAACCCGCGCTGATCTGGCAGGGCAATCCTGTCTGTACCTTTGGCGAACTGCCGGCGATGGTCGGCCGTTACCGCGCGGCGCTCAGGCAGCTTGGGGTGAAGCGCGGCGACCGGGTGATGGTCAAGACCGAAAACTCGCCGGCATTTGTCTTCACCTACCTCGCCATTCTGGCCAGCGGCGCCATGTTTGTGCCGCTCAACGCCGCCTACACGGCTGCGGAGGTTCAGGCGCTGGTCGAAGACGCAGAGCCTGTATTGATCATCCACGCGGCGGCCACGGCCTTGCCAGCAGACGATGGCAGCATTGCCCGCATGACGCTCGAACCCGATGGCGGCGGCGCGCTGTCTTCGCTCGCGGCAACGCTCGCTCCCGATTTCTCGGTCGAAGAAATGGCCGCCACGGATCTGGCCGCAATCCTGTTTACCTCGGGCACGACGGGACGCCCCAAAGGCGCGATGCTGATGCATCAAAACCTCTCCTCGAATGTGGCCGCGCTTTATGAAACGTGGCAATTCTCGGATGCTGACAGCATCTTGCATGCGCTTCCGCTGTTTCACGCGCATGGCCTGTTCGTGGCGCTGCATCTGGGGCTGTACAGCGCCGCGACCGTGACCATGCTGCCCAAGTTCGATCCCGCTGCGGTGATCGCCCTGTTGCCTGCGTCGACCGTGTTCATGGGTGTCCCGACATTCTATTCGCGTTTGCTTGCGCATGACGGATTCACGACTGCTACGGTCGCTTCAATCCGCCTGTTCGTCTCTGGATCGGCGCCGCTGCTCCCTTCGGTGTTCGCGTCGTTCGAGCAGCGCACCGGGCACCGCATCCTTGAGCGCTATGGCATGACCGAAACGGTAATGATCACCTCGAATCCTTATGCTCCCGAAGGCCGGATTCCCGGCACCGTTGGCTATCCCCTGCCTGGCGTGTCCCTGCGGGTCATCGGCGGGGAAGCGCTTGGTATCCTGCCTGCTGGCGAGATCGGCGACATCGAAATGAAGGGGCCGAACCTCTGCGCCGGATACTGGCGGCGGCCAGAGGCAACCGCCGAAGCTTTCCGTGCAGACGGGTACTTCGCCACCGGCGATACCGGCGTGCAGGATGCCGGCGGCCGGCTGACAATCACGGGACGATCGAAAGATCTGATCATTTCGGGCGGGTTCAACATTTATCCGGCGGAACTGGAAATCCTCTTTGCCGAGATCGCGGGCGTGGCCGATGTGGCGATCATGGGGGTCCCCCATCCCGATTTCGGCGAAGCTGTGGTCGCGGTGGTTATTGCAGACAGCCCGGACTTCGATCCGGCCACGGTCACACAGGTCGCGCAGGAACGTCTTGCACGCTTCAAGCAGCCCAAAGCGGTGCACGTGCTGGCTGAATTTCCGCGCAATGCCATGGGCAAAGTGCTGAAATCTGAGCTACGCCAGCGCTTTGCCGCCAGCTTTTCGAAAGCCTGAGCGTCGTTAAGCCAAGCAGTGATCCGCCACCAGCCGGCGGAACAACGGCCCGTGCTCGATCATCGTCCAGTGGCCGCATTTGGCGATGGTGTGAAGCTGCGAATTGGGCAGATGTTGGTGCAGGTTCCATGAGACGAGGGGATCGACCACGCGGTCGTCTCGGCCGTGCACCAGCAAGGTGGGATGGGTGATCCCCTGCAAGGCGTGGATCGGCAAGGTCTGCGCATCGAGCCAGCGCTGGCGCGGCGCGGGGAACAGGCGATGAAAGTGATCGAGCGCACCGGGCCGCGAACAGGCCTTGAGACGCATCGCGATCAGTTCGTCGGTCACCAGCGCTTGGTTCCAAGCCATGACGCTCAGTGCCTTTCGCATGTGCTCGGCCGTCGGCTGGAAGTCCCAGAGGATTTCAAGGTTTTCGTTGACGCGTGTCGGCCAGCCGCCCGGGCCCATCAGCACCAACCGGTCGCAGCGTTCGGGGTGTTTCCACGCGAGCCACAACGCCAGCGACCCGCCGAAGCTGTTGCCCACGATGTGGGTTTTTGCGATCCCCAGCCCATCGAGCAGCGCGATGATCTGGTCGGTCCATGAGTCCATGAAGCGGAAATCATAGTTTTCAGGTGTCTCGGTATAGCCAAAGCCGACAAGATCGGGCGCGATCACCCGAAAGCGGTCCTTCATCTCCGGAATGAAACCGCGCCAATTGGCCCACGCGCAGACCCCGGCACCAGAACCATGCAGCACCAGCATGGCCGGGCCGGTGCCGTGATCATGATAGTTTGTGCGGTAGCCGCAGGTGTCTGCGAAAGTGCCGATTTCACTAACTTCGCTCATGCACAGGCTCCGCCATAGGGTTTCGATGGAATTTCAATCGAACTTTGATAGCGCAAGCCTGAAATGAATTCTAGACAGAAGTGGGTTTTAGTTTAAGCTTCAACTACCTTGCCCGCACCGCGCTGCGCGGCGAGTTTTACATTGAACTTCGATTGACAATGCATTGAAAATAAAAGTAGCCTGCAAGGGTGAAGGTGACGTCACCGAAAAATCGGGGCGGAGGAACACAGTGGCATCAGCCTGCTCAAAAGGCTGGTGCAAAGGTAGCTTGTTCAGGGATCAGACAAAAGGGGAGTCACATGCAAACGATCAAGAAGTCATTGCTTACGGCTTGTGCAACATCGCTGGCAATCGGCTGCGCCTTGCCCGCTGCCGCTCAGGATGCCGCCGCCAACGACGACCAGTCGGTCCTTTCCCAAGAAATCGTCGTGACCGCGCAGAAGCGCAGCGAGAATGTGCAGGACGTGGGCATCACGATCAACGCCTATTCCGGCGAGCAATTGCGCGCGCTGGGCATCCAGAAAAGTTCCGACATCGCCAGCTACTCGCCCGGTGTATTCATCTCGGGCAGCCTTGCCGGGCAAAACACCCAGTTCACCATTCGCGGCGTAACGCAGAACGATTTCAATGACATCGTTGAAGCACCTAATGCGGCCTATCTGGATGAAGGCTACATCGCGATTGCACAAGGACAGTCGTTCGCGGTGTTCGACATCGAGCGCGTCGAGGTTTTGAAAGGACCGCAAGGCACCCTGTTTGGCCGCAATGCCACCGGCGGTCTGGTCCACTACATCAGCACATTGCCCTCGCTGACCAAGTGGGAAGGCTATATCGACGCCCGCTATGGCATCATGGAAGGCCCCGCCAGCCCGAGCGTGTTCACGTTGCAGGGCGCGGTCGGCGGGCCGCTGAACGAGAAAGTCGGCGTGCGCGCCGCAGGCCGCTGGAACAAGCAGCAGCCTTACTTGCGCAACCTCTATCCGCTTGGCGCGGTGGGCGGCTCGCCCGGCCCCGGCGCCGGTGCCAATCTCGGCGACGATGATACGCTGGCTGGCCGCTTCACCGTGTTGCTCGAACCAACCGAGGCCACGCAGTTCATCTTTTCGGCCAATGGCTCGCGCAGCCGCGTCGCCACCGGCCCTTATCAGCAGAAGTCGACCATCGCCCAGTTCGACGCCAACGGCGAACTTATCAACGTTCTCAATGCCGGGCCCAACGAGACGCGCGCCTCGATCGGCGTGAACGGCGCACCTAATGTGATCAATGGCGATGCTGGTTCGGACCTTAATAACGACGGCGTGTTCGGCGGTCCCGGCGAAATTTACGGTCGTGCGCCCGGTGCAGACTTTTTCGGCTACACCGACCCTGATGGCAACGGCAACCTCTTCTCCAGCGATTTCGCGTTCAAGGATCAGGGCTATGTCGATACCTGGGGGCTGAACTTGCGGGGCAAGATCGACCTCAGCGACAACGTCACGCTCTCGTCGATCACCGATTACAAGAACTTCAAGAAGCTGCTGTTCATCGACGTGGACGCTGGCCCGGCCAATCAGCTGGCCAATTATGGCAGCGTCGATGCCAAGAGCTTTACGCAGGAGCTGCGCCTCAACGGCAAGGCCGACCGGCTGAACTGGGCGGCAGGGCTTTATTATCTGCACATCGACAATCTATCGAGGAACGGCCTCAAGGCCCCGATCAACGGCCTTGTACCGGGCAACCCGATCGACATTGCCTCGACCGCGCGGCTCAAGACCAACAGCTACTCGGCCTTCGGACAATTCGATTATGACCTGACCGACAAGTTCCGCGTCATTCTGGGCGCGCGCGTCATCCGCGAAGAGAAAGACTACAATTTTATCCAGGAGCTGTTTTTCTCGCCCGATCCCCGGGTCATCCAGCCAGGTCAGCCGCTCTTTCCCATCGGGCCGATCTATCCCGGCGGCGTGCCGTCGCGCTACCTCGACAAGAATGGCCAGACGCTGTGGGCGGGCAAGCTTCAGTTCGAGTATCGCCCGTCTGAGGGCACGCTGCTGTATGCGGGCGTCAACCGCGGCGTAAAGGCCGGCAGCTACAACGCGCAGCTCAACGGCGGCCTTGCGACACCCGACTCGGCGATCCGCTATGCGCCGGAAACCCTGTGGTCCTATGAAGGCGGCTTCAAGCTCTCGCTGCTTGACAACAAGGTGCGGCTGAACGGCGCGGTCTATTATTACGACTACAAGAACTATCAGTCGTTCCTGTTCACTGGTGTTTCAGGGCTCGTCATCAATTCCGATGCGCGCACGATCGGCGGTGAAATCTCGCTGATCACCAACCCGATACCCGGCATGGATCTGGCGCTGACCTTCTCCAAGTTCGACGCCAAGGTGAAGAATGTGCCGCTGCGCGTGGGCGGCCCGATCCGCAAGGATCTGAAACCCACTTATGCGCCCGAGACGCAAGCTTCCGGGATCATCCGCTATGCCTGGGATATGTTCGGCGGCGAGATGGCAGCCAACGCCAACATCTCGTACTCGGCTTCGTTCTTTTACAATCTGCGCAATTTCGATGCGGACAAGTTTGGCGCTTATACCAACATCGACCTTGGCCTGGGCTGGACATCGCCCAGCAAGAAATATGAAGTAGGGCTGATGGTCGATAACGCCACCAATCGCCGTATCGGCCTACAAGGGTTCGATCTGGCTGGTCTATGCGGATGCAACGAGGTGTCGTACAAGCTTGCACGCACTTTCGCGATCCGGACCCGCATCAGCTTCTAGACTTGCCATCAAGCCCGCCGCTGCCTTTCACCAGGCGGCGGCGGAAAGCTTCTCTAACTCAAGGGCTTTTCCGACGTGGCCGCCAGCAAACGTATTTTGATGATCGTGCCCGTGCCGGTGCCCGACGTTGCCCTGCCCAGCTTTGCGGCGCAGATTCCGCTCGAATTGGTGCGACCGGATATCGGCATCGATTTCATCGGTTGCCGCAATGGCGCAAGGCTGATTGATTCGCCCTATGAACAGACGCTGGCCGATGCTTGGGTGCTGGAGGCAGGCGCGCGCGCCGAGGACCAGGGTTATGCGGCGGTCTGCGTCAATTCGATGAGCGACAGCGGGCTGGCTGCGCTGCGCTCCCGCTTGTCCATACCGGTCGTAGGACCAGGTCGCGCATCGTTCTTTCTCGCCGCCGACCTCGGCAAGAAATTCTCGGTGCTGACGATGTGGCAGCGCTGGCATCCGCTTTACGAAAAGCTTGCGCTCGAGACCGGCCTTGGCAGCTGCCTCGCCTCGATCCGCGATATCGACACCCGCCCCGATACGGCAGAGCTGCTGGCGGGCAAAGAGGACATCGTCTTTGCCAAGCTGGAGGAGCAAGCCCGCCGCGCGATCGACGAGGACGGCGCCGATGTGATCATCCTTGGTTCGACCACCATGCACCAATCGGCGACTTGGCTGGCATCGCGGTTGGAGGTGCCGGTGATCAATCCCGGCCTTGTCGCCTTCAAGTTGTGCGAGACGTTGATCGATCTGGGTCTGGCGCATTCGAAGAAGACCTATTTCGCCCCTGAAACTGCGCAGGATGATCTGTTGAGCCCGGTTCCGACGCTGTATCCCTGAACGAGGCACGAGCGCACAGCGCGTAGCCGCAACTGCCTTTGCCACACCTTGCCGGATCGGACGCTATAACCGATAGGGGAGCGTGACAGCAGCAGCGGGAACAGACGCTCGACCATGAAATCGAAATACTATCGCAACTGGCACCTCGCCAACGATGAAACCGAGTTCAAGGTGACCGAACTCGAGTTTGCGCTGATGCGCGTGATCGAAGCGTTCGCGCGGTGGGTCGCAGCCGCCGACGAAATGGTCGGCCTTTCCGAGCTGAAACATGCAGAGCATGTGATCCTGCATGTCATCCGGATGCAGAACCGCCCCAAGAGCGGCGCGACGATCGCGCGGCTGCTCAACCGCGACGATCTGCCCAACATCCAGTACAGCCTGCGCAAGCTCGAAAGCATCGGTCTGATCCACAAGATCAAGGAACCGGGCAGCAAGAATCACACGTATTCAATTACCAAGCTGGGCGAAGATCTGACCAACGAATATTCGCGGATGCGAAGCGAAATCCTGATCAAGAAATTCCGCAGCATTGCCGATTTCGACGGGCGGGTTGAGGACGCGACCGAATTGCTGGCGATCATCACCGGAATTTACGAGGAATCGGCGCGGTCATCGGTCTCGCTCAACCATGTGAGCGAGCCGGATTGAGCCAGCGCCTTGCACTATAGCCCCAGCTCGGCGCGCGGGCGCATCAGCGTGTCGATGCAGGCATAGAGGATTTTTTCGAGGCAGGGCATGAGATCGGGCACATACGTCGCGCCCATGCCGCCCAGCCCCTCGGCAATCGGTTCGGGCGATCCTGCGGCAGGCCAGGGCCAGCCGATGCGCGCGGTGGGCACGCCAAGGCGGCGCAGCGCTGCGCCGTCGGTTTGCCCGCCGAGCGGATCGGGGGTAGAATAGGCCTTGCCCTCAATCTGCTCCCACCCGCGCCGGCAAGACTGAATGATCCAGTTGGCCGGATCGGTGCTGCCGCCGGGCGTCGAGCCATACATCTCCCAATCGCAATCGATATCAGGGAAGCGGCGCGCGAGATCATGCATGAACGCCTCGAACTGAGCCTTGACTTCACCCGGCGTGGTGCGCGGGCTGATCCGAACATCGAGAAAGATTTCGGTGACTGCGCTGGGGAACGCGGGCCGACCGGGCCAGCCACCCTGCACCCCGGCAATCCAGCCATGGGGATAAATGTCGCCCGAACGGTTTTTCTCGGCATACGCGATCAGCCACTGTTCGATCTCGAGGATCACGGTGGCAGCGGGGACCACCGAACTGCGGAAACCCGGAGTGCCGCGCGGGACACCGGCATAGCCCAGCGTGCCTTTGACCTGCACTTTGAACCAGCCCATGCCGGGCTCCTCATGATAGACCCAGTTCCATGGCTTCATGATGATCGCGAAATCGGGCGCCATGCCGCGATTGAGCAGATGGAACACGCCGTGGCTCATGCCCGCATTGTCGCGCTCGGGAATGGTGACGGGCATGCCGCCATCGGCGAACCCGACATTGAGATTGCCGAGCAGTGCAGCATCGGTCTCGATCAGCGCCGTCGCCACTTCGAGCAGGCTGGCGACCATCGCCTTGGGGTTTGACGAGCCCAGACCATAGATCCAATCACCGACCATTTTGGCAGATGGACGCAGATCGGCGAACTGCTCGGGCCCGGCCCAGGGAAAATCGCTCTTGTCGCCCTCCAGATGCGTGTCGATCGGAGCATAGAGCAGCAGCGTGGCGCCGCCGCCGCTCCCGCGCTTCTCGCCCAGCACATTGGCCGAGATCGGCGACATCGGATCAAGCATCGGTTTAAGCCCAATGCGCGCCATGTGCTGCGCGACGAATTCTGACGCGGCGCGGGTAGCACCGGTCGGGGAATGAATGTCGGTGATGTCGAACAGCAACTGCTTGAGACGCGCCGGATCGAGCTTGGCGCGGGCCTTGGCGTAAGCGGCCTCCATTTCCGGAGTAGAGGGCGCAGCGGCGGTGGGTTGCATAATCAGATCTCCCGGAAGGCGGCGTGGGCGAGAATAGCGGGCGCATTGGCGAACAGCTGGCGGTCGGTGCCGGGCGCGGCGATGATCTGGAGGCCGAGTGGCAGGCCATCCGCGCCCCATGCCGCGGGGAATCCAAGGCAGGGCACGCCGATCGCGGTCCAGATGCGCTGGAACGCGGGATCGCCGGTCGCGCTCAGCCCGGCCGGGGCCGTGCCGGGCGCACCGGGAACCAGCAGCAAGTCGGCCTGTGCGAAAACTTCGGGGCAGAGCGCCGTGCATTTGCGCTGGAGCGCAAGAGCGGCCTGATAATCGGCCTCCTTTTCGGCCTCGCCCTGATCGATCATGGCGGCGAAGGCCGCGCTGACCTGCGCCGGATGATCTCGGCGGATATAACCCAGCATAAGCGCGGCTTCGCGGCGGTGGATGAGCGCCTGCGCCGCCGACAGCCAGGCAAATGGCGCGGGCAGCTCAATGTCGATCACGCAATGGTCGGCGGCTTGCAGCCCGGCGGCAAATGCTAAGAAGGCGTCCATCATCGGCGCGGAGGCCAGCGACCAAAGCGGACTGCGGCACAGGCCAATGGTGAGCGTAGACACGGCAATTGGGCTTGCGCTGTCTTGCGCCAAGACCGCATCTGCGGCGCCCAGCACGGCGAGATTGCGCGCAAACAGGCCAAGCGTATCGAGGCTGGGCGCGGTTTCCAGCACACCGCCAAGCGGATAGCGGCCGAACGTGGGCTTGAAACCGAGCGTACCGCAGAAGCTGGCGGGACGAATGACTGAGCCTGCTGTCTGGGTGCCGAGCGCAAAGTCCGCTTGTCCATCGGCGACCACGGCTGCCGATCCGCTGGAGGAACCGCCGGGGGTATGCGCCAGATTGCGCGGATTGGCGGTAGGGCCGGGATGATAAGTGGCAAACTCGGCGGTGACGGTCTTGCCCAGCACGACCGCTCCCGCAGCGCGCAGCCGGGCCACGCTGGTCGCATCGGCCAGCGCCCGATGGTCGGCATAGATGGGCGAACCATGCGTTGTGGGCATGCCCGCTACGTCGATCACATCTTTAACGCCGAGCACCAGACCCGCGAGTGGCCCCGCGCCGCCTTGCGCAGAACGGTCGATATGCACCCAGCCCCTTACCGCCGCGTCGCGCTCGTCGATGCGGGCCAGGCAATCGCTCAGTGCCATCCCCTCAAGCGCCCACGAACCGGTGGCCCCAAAGCATGGGCGCATCATAATTGCGGATTTCCCAATCCGGCCCGATCTCCCGTCCGCCGAAGCCATACTCCATCCAGAAGCCGGACGGGGTCTGGAGATAGAAGCTTTGCATATGGTCGTTCGAATGCTTGCCCGGCTCGATCATCACCGGGATCCCCATGTCGCGCACCAGATCATAGCCATAACCGACGTCGTCCAGCGACTGAGCCTCGACCAGCAAGTGCATCAACTCGCCCGCAGGCCCCGGATCGGCCTTCATCAGCGCCAGCGTATGATGGCGCGGATTGCAATGCAGGAACACCGCGTCGTTATCATCCCACGCGATGTAGTCCGACACGGCAAAGCCCATGACCTCCTCATAGAATTTGACCGAGGCGGACAAATCATCGACCCAATAGACAACATGGCCAAGGCCCAGCGCGCCGGTCTTGTAGCCGCTGATCCCCCGGCTGGGAGTGAACGGGGTGTTCGATACCAGCGGACCGAAATAGAGCTCCTGCCGGTTTCCGATCATCGGGCAGGTGAAGCTGTAAAGCTGCTTGACCTTGCGCTCATCGCACAGCGCGGCGGTTTCGGCAGTGACCACGACCTGACGCTTGCGCAAAGCGTCGACCGTCGCCTCTAGCTTGGCCACGGTCGCTACCTCCCAACCGATCACCGTTACACTGTCGGAGTCTGAAGGAACCAGCGTCAAGCGGTGATGATAGCTGTCGATCCGGTAATCGATCGCGCCATCGCCCCGGGGACGCGGCTCCATGCCAAACACCTTTTCGAGCAGCGCGCGCCATTCATCGAGCTTGCTGACATTGAAAGCGACATATCCCAGACTGTCGACGCCCATTTCATCTACTTTCCGCTAAATTTCAGCTGGCTACGAACCGTTCCGAATGAATGTTGTCAGGAGCCAGGCCCAGTGCTTCGAGATGGCTGCGCGCGGCCTCGACCATGCCTGGTGGACCGCACAGATAAGCCACCGACGCAGGATCGATCGCGCCGCCCTGCCCCACTGCCTCGACCGGATTGCCGACGCGCACCGGGTCTGAGGCCGGACCGCGATCAACCGACAATTGGACCGAGAGGCCGGGAAGCCAATGCTGGCGCAATTCCAGCGCATCACGGTGGAACAGCCCCTCTTCGCTGGTGCAGCCAAAGCTCAAAAGGATGGGCGGTTTGCGCCCCGGCCGAGCGCGGATCTGGTCGATCATCGCCATCATGGGAGCAAGGCCCGTGCCGCCGGCGATCATGATATGCGGGACCTTTTCGCCCTCGCGCAGGAAGAACGCGCCGTGCGGCCCGGCAATCTCCACGACCGCATCGGGGGCTGCGCGATTGAGCAACCATTCCGACATCACCCCGCCTGGCAGCAGGCGAACGAGCAGTTCGATCTTGGGCAATTGCGCGGGCGTGGAGGCAATCGAATAGCTGCGTGTCTGATCGGTTCCTGGAACCTTGATCTGAATGAACTGACCTGGGCGAAAGTCGATCCAGCTGCCTTCTGCCAGCTCTAGCTCCAGTCGGATCACGTCGGCGGCGACGCGCTCGACCGCATTCACGAAAGTCTGCGCCGCGCTCACCTGCTGGCCGCCAGTACTGTCATAACCCAGCGTGAAGCGGCAATCGCCGCGCGCTTGAGTGACGCACAGCAACCGCTTGCCCGCTGCCATTTCCGAGGCGAACAACGAGGAGTTGCTGCCGGGCAAAGTGCCTGCCTCGCCCTCCACCAATGTCGCCAGACAGCTTGAGCAAGTGCCCGAACGGCATTGATGGAGCAGCGGCAGTCCGGCTTCCAGACCGGCCGCAAGAATGCTGCTGCCGGTCGGAATGCTCAAGGTATGCTCGGCGCCGTCACTGAACGTGAAAGTGACATGAGAAGCGCCGAGGTCCACCGCTGTCTGATCGCTCTCAGTAGCTGTTAACATCTTCGATCTTTTCGACAAAATAACCGGGAGCCTTGCCCTCGGCGAGCCGCCGCAGGCGGATGCTCGATGTCTTGGTGGCACCCGTTACACCCTTGCCCGGCTTGGCAATGCCGCGGTTCCAGCGCGAGGCGACCTTGCGCCAGGTGATGGCCGAAACATCGGTGGCGGCCAGTTGTTCGTTGTCCCAGCCAGTGCCGTCGGCGTAAAACTCCTCCATCGCTTCGCGCGCGTAGAGATCGCAATCGTTGAACCCGCGCAGGCACAGAGGCATGAACACCCGGTCGAAGCGGTGCTTGAACGCCTTCTTTTCCTCGTCGGTCTTGCAGACCCGGACCATCACTTCCCAATACTCGTAGAGGTCGTCGGTGATCGGCACATACCATTCATACTGGACGATATGTTCTTCGGGCCAGTTTTCGACCATCAAGCAGCCAGGCAGGACGACCGACGTGCGATAGAAGCGACCATTGAGCGCATCGATCTTGAGACCCAATTGCGGGTTCTCCATCACCGGCTTCCACCGATCGGTGAACAGCCACTGGATCAGGCCCTTGGGGCCGTCTTCGTCTTCGGTGAGCGTGATCGGCTCTTCATGATCGGGCAGGATACCCAGCGGCAGCACCCAGTTCAGTGCGTGGACGATGGTGTTCTCCATGTGCACCAGAATGTGCGCGTTATCGAACCCATTTTCGCAGGCGATGCGCCAGTTGCTCTGGCCAGTGCGATGCAGCCCTAGTGCCACCGCGCCTTCATCGAGCAGGCTCGGCGCCGCGGGCCAAAGCGGATGCGGGAAGCGCTCGCTGTTTTCCGGAAAGCGGATCGGCAGATCCTGCGACAACGGCGGAACATCCTCGAGCGGATAATCGTCTTCGCGAACGAACACGAAGATCATGCCGCCGGCTTCTTCGACAGGATAAGAGGTGATGCCCGCGGTGCCGACGAGCGGATCATCGGGATTGGCGACGATGGTCGAGAGCAGGCCATCAGCCAGATCAAACGTAAAGCCATGATACCAGCAGGTGATCGAGCTTTTGTTGAAGCAGGTCGGCTTGGCCGAAAGACGCACGCCGCGGTGCAGGCACTGGTCCTTGAGCGCGAAAACCTTGCCATCGACACGGCGCAGCACGATGGGGATGCCGCAAATCTGGATGCCTTCGACTTTATCCTCGGGCAGCTCCTCGCTGAACAGCGCGGGATACCAATGATTGACGAAGCCCCAGGCGGCGTCCTTGTATGGCTGGTACTGGCTTTGCAAGGCGCTGTCGTTCAGCCGCTTGTCGCTGGTACTCATCCGCACGGTGGTGCGGCGGCGGATCGGTGAGGCTTCGTTCATCGCGCAAATCCTTTCAAGGAAACAGGACAAGTCATTGAATTAAAATGCTAGAGCGTGCCGAGAAGGAAACGGGAGACGACATCGTCATGCTCCTCTGGGCGTTCCCATTGCGGCCAATGCGCGCAGCCGCGCATGATATGCTTTTTGGCGCCGGGAATGATCGCCTCAAGCCGGTCAGCCGCATCTTCGCCGTGGATCGGGTTCTTGTCGGTCCACAGTACCAGCGCGGGGCAGCTGATTTTCCGGATATCGTCTTCCTGCCAATAATATTCGGCAATATCGGGGGCGAACAAGCGCTCATAATACTCGATCAGCGCGGTGCGGGTTTCGGGGATGAACCACAGCGTCTGGCGCAATTCGACCAGTTCGTCGGTCACACCGCCGAGCGGCATCAGCCAGTCCAGACGCTTGCGCAGCAGCTCGCGCGTCGGGTTCAGCAGCGCGTTCATCGAGGTTTCGCGCAGCGCGTTGAGGTCTGATCCGCCCTCGTGGACATGGGCGGGATCAAGATGCATCCCCCACGAAGTGTTGAGAATCACCTTCGAGGTGCGATCCGGATGGTTGATCGCCATATCAAAGGCGATCCAACCGCCGAGCGACTCCCCCTCGACCACCGCCTTTTCAATGCCGAGATGGTCCATCAGATTGATGAGCTGATCAGTGAACTGGGTCAGCCAGTTTTCAGCAGCGCGAGGCGCGCCGTTTGAGTATGCCGGACGCGAAGACATGCCATGCCAGATGAAATCGATCGCATGCGGCTGGCATACTTTGCTCAGCCGCATCAGATTGCGCGAGTATGTCTCCGCATGGCCGCCGCCGCCATGGAGCAGGAACACATGTTCGCCGCTGCCCGGCGCAGAGATGGCGCGGGTCGTGTACTTTCCGGTATCGATGAACCGAGTCTCGGTACCGAGCAGATCGACATGGATCGTCATTGGCCATTCTCCCGCAGCCAGAGCCTCATGCTCCCGAGTCTCATGAACCCTTGCCGCTGATGGACAGTGTGACATCATGAAATAGAAAATCAATTGATATTCTATCAAAGCTGGCCGATCACCGGTTGACTCGACCCTGGCATGATCGCAACTCTGCGCAGAGGCTAACGCAGATCTGCCGCCGGTGAGATTCTCACAGAAGGACCGCTGAATGTCGCATGTTGAAAACCGGATGCGCCGCGCCAATCACTTCAAGCTGGGCACGTTTTCCACCAATTGCTCTGGCGGCATGTCGGTGACCAAAATCCCGGAGCGCTGGGATGCCAGCTGGGAGAGCAATCTGGCGATCGCGCAGTTGCTCGATGATGCCGGGATTGACTTCATGCTGCCAATCGCGCGGTGGATCGGCTATGGCGGGGAGACCAATTTTCACGGGTCCGTGCTGGAAACGATGACTTGGGCAGCGGGGCTTCTGGCCTTGACCAAGCGCATCTCGGTCATCGCTACGATCCACACAACCGCCAATCATCCAGTCGTCGTGGCCAAGCAGATCGCCACGATCGATGCCATCGGCCGGGGTCGCGCCGGGCTCAATATCGTGGCCGGCTGGAACAAGCCCGAATACGAAGCGCTGGGGCTGACGCTGCCTGACGACCACGAGACGCGCTATGGCTATGCGCAGGAATGGTTCGACATCATCGAGGCGCTGTGGAGCAAGTGCGGCGCGTTTGATATGAAAACGCCGCACTTCGATCTCAAGGGCGTTGAATCCGAGCCCAAGCCGGTAAACGGGCGGCCTCCGATCATGAATGCGGCGGGATCAGAGCTCGGGCGGGAATTTGCCACGCGAAATGCCGATTTCCTGTTCACTTCGGTGATCGACTTCGAACGCTCGCGCGGGGAAATCGCCGAGCTGAAAAACCAGGCCGCCGCTGCGGGCCGCGATGTCGATGTGCTGACCTTCAGCCATGTCGTTTGCCGCCCGGCCGAGCAGGAAGCGAAGGACTACCTCCAATATTTTGCCAAGGACAACGCCGACTGGGTCGCCGTCGACAATCTGGTGCGCCTTCAGATCGCGCATGCACATAGCTTTCCGCACGACCTGTTGATGCTCATCCGCGACCGCTTTGCGATGGGCCATGGCGGCGTTCCTCTGATCGGAACGCCCGAGCAAGTGGCGGACGGTATCTGCCAGATGCACGATCTGGGCCTTGGCGGGACAACCCTCTCGTTTGCCGACTATACCAAGGAGTTCCCGTATTTTCGGGATAATGTGCTGCCCATTCTAGAGGCGCGCGGCATCCGCCAGCCGGGTTAACCGCGAGCGCGGATCAACGGGCGTAAGCCGCCGCCAGCGCGAGCACGCCCTGTGCTTGCTTCAAATGCGGAAGATCGAGCATCCGCCCGTCCAGCCCGACGGTGCCCGCGCCCGGCTCTTCGGCAAAAGCGGCGAGCACGCGGTGCGCGTGATCGATCTCTGCGGACGAGGGCATGTAGCTTTCATTGATCGCTGCCACTTGCGCTGGATGAATGGCAAGGCGGCCGGTGAAGCCCTCACCGCGCGATTCCTGCGAAGCTGCGCGCAGCCCGGCCTCGTCGCGGAAATCGGCGTAGAGCGTGTCGATCGGCTGCACCCCGGTCGCGCGCGCCGCCATTAGCGTGAGGACCCGCGCCATGCGGTATGCCATCGCCCAAGCCCCAGCCGGATCGCGGTTTGTGCTGGCACCGAGCGCCGCGGACAGATCCTCCGCCCCCCACGTGAGGCCCACCAAACGTTCCAAACGGGCGCCGGCATAATCGCCCAGCCGGAACGGGGCGATGGCGGTTTCGGTCGCCACCGGCAAGATGCGAATTGATCCGGCGGGAACTCCGGCCTGCACTTCGAGGGCATCGAGATAAAGCGAGAGCTTGAAGACATCGGCGGGGCCGTCGGCCTTGGGCAGCATCAGCCCATCAGGCTGAGCCGAGACGACCTCGACAAGGTCTTCCAGCGCCAGCGCAGTATCGAGCGGATTGATCCGCACCCATAGCTGGCTTGTGCGCGCGGCGCGGGGCCTCGCGCGCAGGAAATCCGGCACCAGTTCGCGCGCCAAAGGCTTTTGCGAAAGGGAGACCGAATCCTCCAAATCGAGGATCAGCGCATCGGCGCCCGCGCCATCGGCCTTGGCCAGTTTCTTCGCGCTGTCGCCCGGGATGAACAGCAGCGAGCGCAGCGGGGTCATGCCGGCTTCTTCCGCTGCAGCCCGCTGCGCTTGCACGTGGCAACCAGTTCGCCGCGCTGGTTGTGCGCGCGGTGAAGGAAGGTGACGATCCCGGCATCGGGGCGGGATTTGGAATCGCGCAATTCCACCACCTCGGTCTCGATCCGCAGCGTATCGCCGATGAACACAGGGGAGGGAAAGCGGACCTCGTCCCAGCCGAGATTGGCAACCGCCGTGCCGAGCGTGGTATCGCCCACTGAAACGCCGACCATCAGCCCCAGCGTAAACGCCGAATTGACGATGATCTGGCCGTACTCGCTATCTTTCATGTATTCGGCATCGAGATGGAGCTGCGCCGGATTGTGCGTCAGCGCGCAGGTCATCAGATTGTCGGTCTCGGTTACCGTCCGCCGCAGCGCATGCGCAAACTTCTGCCCCACAAACAGTTCATCAAACCAGACCCCAGCCATCCGTGCCGCCCCAATCTTTCAAGGATTATGCCCGGCTGCCGGGCGTTCCTTCAAACCCGTGGGTAAGGCCAAGCGGCGCACCGGGCAACCGGCGTTCGAACCACAGACTTAGGCAAATGATGCAGACGGCAGAATTGCAGAACGGCAGCTCACCACTTGCCCGCCCCGGGAAACTTGCGGGCGCTGAGTTCGTTGGCCGAGATCACCGGCGCTTCGCCGACCGGTAAACCGTTGCTGGCTGAGATCAGCGCGGTCAATTTCAGCACTTGCGCTTCAGACAAAGTGCCTGCCTGCCCCACCGGCATCGTCGAGATAATCCGGCTGCAAAGCGCGCGCATCGGCTTATCGCTGTAGGCGGCTCGGAATGCCGGCACGATCAGGCTTGGCCCCAGTGCACCTTGCAGATTGGGACCATGACACACCGCGCAAGTATCGGCAAACAGGCGGCGGCCTTCCTCCACTTGCTCGGCAGAAAACGTGGCGGGCACCTTTGGCATGCGCCGCGATGTTGCGGGTGCCGCCGATGCTGCCGCTGCCGCTGAGACGACTGCCGCCAGCAAGAGCAAGCGCATCATGGCCTCACGCATCCATTCGCCAGAACCTTCGGCCCAGAACGCGAGATATCGCGGCGCGCCCGTTTCATCAGCAGCCTTCACGGCTTGGCCGGAGTGCGCGCACTCCAATGCATATGCGCCATCGACCAGCGCCCGCCGCGTTTGAACCACGCCTCGGTCATGTGGTACATCACTGTGGGTTCGGTTGCGGCGGGCAGCCCGCCTTTCCGGCCAATCACTGGCATCGCGAATGTGGCAACCACAGCGTCTCCTTTTGGCGAGACGCGCATTTGCAGATCTTCGATGGCCAGCGATGACACGCCCCCGCCCTCGCCCACAACTTTGGTCCAGCGGGTCACATAATCCTGCTTTACCCAGCGCGCGTTCGGGCCGTTCCAGACCATGATGTCGTCATCAAAATAGGAAAAGTACGCCGCCAGATCATTCACGGCATAGGCCGCCGCGACTTTGCGCACGAGCGCTTCCACTTCGGCGCTGGCGCTGGCCTGCGGCGAGGATCTGGCCATGCTGATCTGCGCTGCTGCGCTCACGGGAAGCGCCATGGCGGCCAAGCTCAGGCAAATCCGGCGAAAGCCTCGCATCGGCTTACTTAAGCCCGTAGGCGATCCACGACGCCCCTTTCGCGCTGCTCGACACCGCCACCACAATGCGCTGACCGGCGGCCGTCTGGTAGCTGACCGGCGATGTCGTTGCCCCTGCCGGCATGGGAACCTGGCCAACCAGCGCACCAGTGCTCTTATCATACGCGCTCAGCTTGGCCGGGCCGTCATAACCTGCCGTATCCCAGACAACGCTGCTGCCGTCTGGCACCAGCAGCAGCGATTTGGTAACAATCAGCGGCACGCGCGAAGCGATCCCCGTTGGCGGAAACTTTGCCCCCTTCAATGCCGGATTGGCGCGGATCTGCGGATCATCGCCATTGGCGATGGTCCACAATTTATCGCCCTTGTTCATGTCATATGCGGTGATGCGGCCATAGGGCGGCTTGATGATCGGCAATCCTGATGATGTCGGCGGGACCAGCGGTAGCCCGCCATGATCATAACCATCAGGCTTGGGGGCACCTGGCGCGACCGGAGCAGGTTTGCCCGGAACCACCGGCTTGGGAATGATATAGGCCGTGCTTGCAGCCGGATCGGGCGCCTTGATCAAGCCATAAACCGTCGGTTTGGTTCTTGCAACAGCGTAATAGCGGCCGGTTTCGGGGTCGAATGCACCAGTATTCCAGTTTCCTGAACCCCACACCCCGGGCGAAGCCAGTGTGCCCAGCGAGGTTTCGGTGATCAGCGAAGGCGGGGTAAACAAAGGCCCCAATCGGTACTTTGCAGCCGTCGCCTGCGCCTCTTTGGCCGTTTCAGGCGTGAAGCTGGCAAGGTCTGCCAGCGTCACACCCTGCTGATCGAAAGCTGGCGGCTTGGATGGGAAAGGCTGCGTTGGCGAGGTATGTTCGCCCGGAATGTCGGACTGCGGAACGGGTCGCTCCTCGATCGGCCAGACCGGCGTGCCCGTTGCCCGGTCAAACACATAAAGGAACCCGGTTTTCCCGGCCTGAATGACCGACTTGATCGGACGCCCATCGACGACCAGATCGGCCAGCACCGGCGGCGCGGCCAGATCATAATCCCAAAGATCGTGATGGACCATCTGGAAGTGCCACACACGCTTGCCGGTCTTGGCATCCAGCGCCACCAGACTGCTGCCGAAAAGATTATCGCCCTTGCGGTGGCCGCCATAATACATCGGCGGGGCGGATAGCGGGACATACACAATCCCCAGCGCCTCATCCGCGCTCATCGGCGACCACGCCCCTTGCGCGCCGGACGATTTCCACGCGTCGCTTTGCCAGCTTTCAAAGCCGGGTTCGCCCGGCTGCGGCACCACATGGAAAGTCCATAGCAGGTGCCCGGTGCGCACATCATAACCGCGCACGTCGTCGGAGTGTCCTTCCCAGCGATCCCCCGAATCGCCCGATCCGCCCCCGACCTTCACGCCGCCGCGCCCGCCCACGACGATCACATCACCGACAATCAACGGGCCATTCGTGCCGCTATAGCTGAAATCCTCCTGCGTCGCCCACCCCACATAGACCGAGCCATTGTCGCCAAAGCCGGGCGCAGGCTTGCCCGTTTCGGCATCAAGCGCATTGAGAAACTTGCCGCGGATTGTGACCACGCGTTTGTCCTTGCCATCGGACCAATATTCCACACTGCGCGCGCTTTCGGCCGCAGCACGGCGCAAATCGACCGGCAATGGCGTCTGCACCCATTTCGTCACGCCTGTCGCGGCATCGAACGCCTCGATCAGGCCAATGCCATTCGAAACATAGGCGACACCATCGACGATGGTCGGCATGCCGCGCAAATAGGCGGACGGCGAGAGATCTGGAAATGCGTCAGTGTAAAGCTTGTCAACCGAGGGCCGCGTCCACAGCACCTTGAGCTTTTTGAACGTGGCCGTATTGACCTCTGCCGAGGGGCTATAGCGCTGCATCGACTTGCTGCCGCCCTGCCCCAGCCACTGGCCAAAAACTGGCGGTCCTGAAACTGGCGGTGCGGAAACTTGTGCTGTCGCGACTTGGCCCAAGGCGCTTGCGGGCAAGGCGGCAAAAATTGCGCCAACCAAGGCTGTCTGCAGCAAAAACTTGGGGATCGCATTCATACCGTTCTCCAAAGCCGTTCAGGCACAACCGAGCACGTTGCCAAACACATGGAAGGCCGCCAAGCGATCACCGAAGCAGCGATGCGCCAACCCTTGAAACGCGATTAGTAGACAATTAATTTTCCTCTGGGTCAACGCTCGATTCGCAGCAGCTTCGCCAAGTTTCGGCGCTGAGAGACATGCCCAACGATGGGTTGCAATGACCATGGGCAGACCGCGCCCCCGCCACCAAGGGCAGAGCCCCCCCGGCGCGCAGCCTAGCTGGGGTCAAACAGCGCGTACGAGGGGTCTTCGGCCGAAGCACGGCCGCGCGCGAGCAGGCTGGCGATTGGTTCCACTTTCCAGCCATCGGTCGATGGATCGATCCGGTTCCAATCATAGACCACGCCGCGATGGGCGATCTTCCAGACATTCGCGCGGCGCTCCAACCGATCAAGGTAGCGCCCCGCAACCACAAGATTGATCTCGCCCTCCCCTCCATGCATCACATGATGGGCATGGAAATAGGACTCGCAGGCTGCCTTATCTCCATCAATCTCAATGATTTGGTTGGCAATGATGTGCTGCGTCCGCACATAGCTGGCAAGTTGCACCATCACCCATTCCGAAAACGCACGGGCGGTGCCCTTGAAGATGCCATGGTCATCGGTCGCATCTTCGTGAAAACAATCGTCGATCAATCGCTTGTCCCGCCGATCGATCCCGCGCGCCAATTGGCAGATGACATGGGCAATGGCCTGGCGGTCTGCCACTTGGCGCAGCGCCGCTGCAAATTCGTCGGACGATGCCATGCTGACCAACTCCTGTCCTGCTCGGGCCTTCACGGTTAGGCTCTGCGCCATAGGACCGACACTCTCTAATTTTTGAGTGGAGGCAGATCGCCGAAGTTGCGATACGAAATATGATATTCAAGCCGAAAACCCCTGCGAATTGTCACGGCGAAGTGCACAGGAGCTTTTTCATATGAGCGATTATGACGCACGCGAAATTCGCCGTCCCGCGGCCGATGTTTCAAAACAGCCTGAGCCCACATTACGCGGCACGCCCATCACTCCAGAGCGCTATTACTCCAAAGAATTCATGGACCGAGAGTGGGACAAGATCTGGACGCGCACATGGCAGATCGCCGGACTTGAAAGGGAGCTGACCAAGGAAGGCGATTACATCACAACCTCATTGGGGCGCGAAACCATCCTGTGCACATTCGGCGAAGATGGCAAAGTCCGCGCCTTCTACAATGTTTGCCAGCATCGCGGCATGCAATTGATGGCGGCGCCATCGGGCAATGCCCGGCTGCTCACCTGCCCCTATCATGGCTGGGCCTATGATATGCAGGGCACGCTTAAGACTGTGCCCGATGTCGCTGATTTTGCTCAGGGCAACCCTTGCGGCAAGCTCAATCTGGTCGAAATTCCCTGCGAGGTCTGGGCGGGCTTTGTCTGGTATAATCTCGACCCGGACTGCGCGCCTTTGAAGACATTTCTGGGCCCGATCGCCGATCAGATCGATTCGTATCCGATGGCGGAAATGGTGAGGACGCACTGGGTCACGGTCGAGGGCGATTTCAACTGGAAGCTGGTTCAGGATAACTTCAGCGAATCCTACCATGTGCCGTTCGTGCACCCGAGTTCGAAGTTCGTGATCGAATATGGCCGCCAGCATTGCCAGTTCGATCATTATCCCGAAGGCCATTGCCGGATGTTCATGCCCGGGGCCGGGCCTGCGGATTCGGTTAAGGGCGGGGAGAACGAGACGCTGGCATCGCTAAGCGAGGAGCTTAAGCGCTGGGAGCTGAACCCGGACGATTATCGCGGCGGCAAGACTCGCAACATCCGCCGTGACCTGCAGCGCCAGAAACGCAAACTGGGCCCGGAGAAGGGATTTGATTTCTCATCGTATCACGACGACCAACTGACCGATAACTGGCATTATACGATCTTTCCCAACCTATCGTTCAGCCTGAAACCCGATGGCAACATCTGGCTGCGCGCCCGCCCGCACGAAACAGACCCGGAAAAGTGCTATTTCGACATGTGGTACATGACCCTGTTTCCCAAGGGTGAGACGCAATACTATTCGTGGGTCATGCGCGAATTCGTCTCCATCGATACCCCCGCGGTCCATGTGCAGGGACCTTACGGCACCGTTTCCGCCGGCGGCGCAATCAATGAGGATCTCGACATTTGGTCAGCGCAACAACGCGGCCTGCGCTCGCGCGGCTACAAGCGTGACTATCTCGCCGGGCAGGAAAGCCGCCTGCGCTACTTCCATGAAACACTGGAAGACTGGCTGGCACGATAGAGTGGTGCGCTGCGAGACCGCCAACGTTGTTGGAGAAGCATGGGGAAACGTTTGCGACTTTGTCGGAGTAGCGCTGTAATCCCCACGGCCACCTAAACCACAGACCGTTGGCGGATTAGGGTGCACCTGCGTTACAGTGCCTGATAATCCTCGATATGGATGGCCCACGCATTCGGCACGAACTGGTTTACCATCGCGCCATTGTCGGGGAAGCCGCCGTTCGCGTTGCCGAGCCATTCATTCAATACCGCCGCCACGCCGAAAGGTAGCTCCGCAGTTATGACGATCCTGACAGGAGGTCATTGCCATGACCAAGAGCGCTTAGACGACCGCACCTAAACCTGCCCAATTGGCCAGCCCAGAGACGATGAAACCGGCCGCAGAACAGTCGATCTGGCAGATGCCTTTGCTGATTTGATCGTCAGGTTGGGCAGGGCGCGAACAATCTTCATGTTCTCCAGGCTGACTGTGATCATGCTCTGGACCTGGCACAAGAACAGGGGATAAGCTGGATCAGCAACCATCACTATCGCGTAGCACTTGGATTAGTTCACGATGTCGCTGGCCTTGTCGACCCTCGCGCACAAGCGCTGCCTGACCCATTCGAGCGGGAAATTGTCGTTTACGACGTAGTTGTTAGTGCCGACGTAAAATGGGGCCAAACACGAGTCTAACAACAATGATTGGCACCATTTCATTTGGGTGTTGCAAAATTTTTCGTTTATCAAACACTAACCGATGGATTAGTAGTACCACTCTGGTTGATACGCGCCAATCATTGCGCCGGCTTCTGCTGGTCGTTGAAGATCAAGGAAGCGGACGCTTATGGGGAGGGGTCTGTGGTAGCTGCGTTGAGGAACGATAGCCCTTGCGTCGTCGCCTCGTGCTGCCCGGCGGCTGATCGTGCTGTCGGCAAGATCGCTTTTCTCCGGCTAGGCGCGGCACTGCTGATCTGGCTTTTCGCCGCATGGTTCTTGGCGCCTTCGGCCCTCGCGCGCGAGCCGCGATTGGCATTGGTGATCGGTAACAGTTCCTATCAGGGCTTTGACCGGCTCGCCGCCACGGTTATCGATGGAGACCGGGTGGCTGCGGCGCTCAACAGCGCCGGGTTCGTTGATGCGACCGGCACGGGCTCGGTCACTGCGCACCGCGATCTGACACGCGAGCAAATGCTGTCGCTTCTGGAACAGTTTGCGGCGAAGCTAAAGGCTGCAGGACCGGATGCCTTCGGCATGCTCTACTTTTCAGGACACGGTGCCGCGCTCGGCACATTTGGTGACTTGATGCTACTGCCAGTGGATGCAGACCACACGCTCGGCATCGAAGCGACTAGCCTGTCGCGGGCAGCGATTGCGCGTAAACTGCTTGGCTCGGGCGCAAAGAACCTGCTCATTGTGCTCGACATGTGCCGCAATGTGCTGACGGAGCCCCCGCGACCGAACGCTACGCCCGAGGTCAACATTGCGGCACCCGGCGGCGAAGCCGGCCCCGACGGAACCAAGGGGCTCAAGCGGATCGTACGGCAATCCGATCTGCTCGTGCGGCCCGATCAGGGCTATCTGATCGCTTATTCGACGAGCCCTGATCAGGTTGCCTTCGATACAGGCACTTTCTCGCGCATCCTCGCCGAAGAGATCCGCCGCCCGCAGCAGGACATAGCCGAGACGCTCAAGCGCACGTCTGATCGCGTGGCGATGAGCGCCATCCAGTCGCGTGGCAATTTCCAGAAGCCAACTTTCGACTATGGGCTGCAAGGAGCGCCGCCGTGCTTCATCAGCTGCGGTGCAGGCAGTGAAGGGCGGTTTCTCGACTGCGCGAACTGCCCCTATATGCGGATCGTCCCGGCCGGACTTGCAAACGTAGGGTCACCCGCGACCGAAGCGAAGCGCGACCGCGACGAGCCACTGCAGACCGAGCAGCGGATCGACCGCGCGTTCGCCATCGGCATTTATGAAGTCACCATTCCCGAGTGGGGGGCCTGCGTTCGCGACAAGGCATGTCAACCGATCGCCAGCTGGAGCAAGGACAATCCCAATCCGTCGATCCCGGCGACTGGCCTTGCCTACCCCGACGCGCTTGCCTTCACGGCCTGGCTTTCGGCACAATCGGGGCAGCACTATCGGCTGCCAACCGGTGCCGAATGGGAATACGCCGCCCGTGCGAGCGCAAGCACGACCTTTCCCTGGGGTGATGCGATCACCCCGAGCGATGCGAACTACGATCAGACGGCAAGCTATCGCGGCTCGGCGACGGCACCCTACCGCGGCTATCCCGAGGCGGTGAATGCCTATCCGCCGAACGCCTTCGGCCTCTACCAGATGAACGGCAATGCCTGGGAGCTGACCGCGGATTGCGGGGACAAGTCCTGCACAGCGCACATTGCCCGCGGCGGCTCGTTCGAGAGTGCGCCGGACGAACTGCGAGCGGCCAATCGCTTCGCGGTCTCCGACACAAAGCGGCGTACCGATATGGGACTTAGAGTTGTAAGGGACATCAGCGCAGACGAGGTTATGCAATAGTGGACACGGCCTTATGCGAGGCGGGGCGCAAACGACAGGGGATGAGCGATGCACACGAAGTTCTGGACGATCTTGATTGCAGCACCGACTGTGGCGGGCAGCGCTTTGCTGCCAGTCCCCGCATTTGCGCAGACCTATATCTGTTCCGGGGCCTGTCTGCCGGTTTATGGCTCCAGTTCGACCGAATCGCGCTTTGGCGGCTCGAACTCGCTCCAGTTCCAAGCGGCTTCGGTGGGTCTCGACCTGTCCGATATTCAACCCGAAGGCGAGGATCGCTCTCTTCCGCAGGGCGATTCCGACACGATCGGCGGCGCCTTCACCTATGGCAAGGCGGGCTTCCAGAAAGTCCAGCGTGTTGATCTGCGTTATCAGCACGCGCGGCGATTGGGCGAGGGTTCGCGCGCTCGGCTGCTCATCGATCTGCCCTGACGTGACCCCCTGATTTTCCTCCAAGAATGATTAGAGTCCGGCCCCTTGAAGGACGGACAGATGAAGCGATCACGGTTCACGGAAGAGCAGATTATCGGAGTGCTGAAGGAGGCAGAGGCGGGCGGGAAGACAGCTGATCTGGCC